>JAKEEQ010000134.1 GCA_022616515.1 Chloroflexota bacterium
AGTAGCGCAGCGTTACATGGAGACTTTTCAACGTGCCCGCACCGAACGCCGAGATTTCACCACTTCTGGCTTCGCAATCAAACCACTCGATAAACATCACGGCGAACTGCCACCACTCAAACTCGACCATTTACAGCGCATGACGGATAACACGGGCATTTTGCAGCACGCTGGTTTCACAGTGCCGAACTATAGTGAGGGCTACACCATCGACGACAATGCCCGCGCACTCATCGTTGCGACACTCCTAGAGGAAATGGGCAGCGGAGCGGCAGCAGACTTGGCGACGCGCTATCTTGCTTTTGTCTGGTATGGCTTCAATACGGCGACAGGGCGCTTTCGCAACTTTATGGATTACCAGCACCATTGGTTAGAAGAGAGTGGGTCAGATGACAGTCATGGCCGCACACTATGGGCATTAGGCACTGTTTTGGGACGCTCGACCAATCCTTCGCTTCAGAGTATGGCTGGCTCGGTGTTCGAGCGGGCTTTACCAGCAATTCTCAACACGACCAGCCCAAGAGCCTGGGCTTTCGCCATTATCGGCATTCACGAATATCTGCGGCGCTTTTCCGGCGACAGTAGGGCAAATCAAATTCGGAATGAATTGGCTGAACGCTTGCTGACAATTTATCAAAAAAGCCGCTCACATACATGGCGCTGGTATGAAGAAGGTCTGACCTATTGCAACGCTGTCCTCCCTCAAGCTATGCTCATGTGCGGTCAATGGATACCGAATAGTGCTATGACTGAAGCAGGGTTGGAATCCCTCAAATGGTTGGCAGACTTGCAGCGTACTGATATAAATGGGGGGCATTTTGTTCCAATTGGGTCTAATGGTTTTTATGAACGCGATGGTGAACGCGCTCACTTCGATCAACAGCCAGTCGAAGCGCAAGCCATGATTTCTGCCTGTCTCGAAGCCTACCGCAGTACGGGAGACGAATGCTGGCGTAAAGAAGCTCAATATGCTTTCGAGTGGTTCTTGGGGCGCAACGACCTGAACCTTCCTCTTTACGACGGGACGACAGGCGGTTGCCGTGACGGTCTGCATCCTGATCGCCCGAACGAGAATCAAGGTGCAGAGTCTACATTAGCTTTTCTACAATCTTGGTTAGAACTACGTCTAGCTGAGAATACTGTTTTATCTGTGGGGCAAAATCTTTGAGCAATCTTTATCCTGAACTTTTCCGCCGCCATACGCAAAATCCTATTCTGACTGCCGCCGATTGGCCCTATCCAGTTCATAGTGTCTTTAACCCCGGTGCGACCCTGCTTGCTGACGGTACAACGCTGCTGTTGTGCCGTGTTGAAGATCGGCGCGGGCATTCACACCTTTGTGCTGCTCGCTCCGTGAATGGTGTCGATAACTGGCAGATTGACGTGCAGCCTACCCTTTTAGCTGAACCTTATACCTTCCCTGAAGAGTTATGGGGCATTGAAGACCCGCGCATCACTTATGTCCCTGAATTAAGTAAGTATGCCATCGTCTACACGGCCTTCACCCATCATGGCCCGGGGGTAGCCCTGGCCTTCACAGAAGATTTCCACCAATTTGAGCGTTATGGCGTAATCATGCCGCCAGAAGATAAAGATGCGGCTCTGCTGCCCCGCCGTATTGACGGGCATTGGGTGTTGATACACCGTCCAGTCAGCGGCCCCCGCGCCCATATGTGGATGTCCTATTCGACTGACCTGCGGCACTGGGGCAATCGGAAAGTCATCATGGAGGCTCGCTGGGGTTCGTGGTGGGATGCGAATAAGATCGGTCTGTCACCGCCGCCCATTGAAACCGCGCAAGGATGGCTGGTGATTTATCATGGCGTGCGGCAGACTGCGGCTGGTTCGCTTTACCAGCTAGGGCTGGCGCTGTTTGATTTAGACAGCCCCGATTGTTGTCTGAAACGGGGCGATGAGTGGGTTTTTGGTCCAGAGGAAACCTACGAACAGGTCGGCGATGTGGGTTATGTCACCTTTCCCTGTGGCTATACCATTGGTGCTGATGGCGACACCATCCAGGTGTATTATGGTGCGGCGGATTCCAGTATTGCTCTGGCAACTGGCAGTATTCGCGCTCTGCTGGATTGGCTTGACCTTCACAAATAAGAAATTTCTAGGGTTGGGTGAATTCGCTCACATCTTGATACCGAAAACAAATGCCCGGTCTTGCCGGGCTATTGCTTCGTCGTGGCAGAGAACCATTTGAACCGAATCCATCATAAGCTATCGCTGCAATTGTTGGCTGATACTGTCTATTATAACTTTTGTTCGATTGATGACCAGTTTCCATAATAAAACATCAGTTGAATCAGTTCCATATCATATCAAACAGCCCTTGGTTGTCATACGAAGCTGAACTGTGATACCTTATTCGTAGACAATCATCCAATGAGTTCCAATAAGGGCTATCCGTGATTGAGAAAATTGTACTCAGGAACTTCAAAAGTATCGCTAATATCGAACTGCCTCTTCATAAACTCAATGTTTTGATTGGACGGAATGGCTCTGGCAAATCCAATTTTCTAAACTTCTTCCACTTGTTGCGTGAAGGAGCAAATGGGAATTTTAATGCCGCAATCAACACCATGGGCGGCTTTTCGCAAGTTCTTCACTATGGCGCACAACAGAATCCTCTGGCATGGGAACTCACTTTCCAAGATATTCAGGTCGCAGAGACAGTTTATTACACGGGCGAACTCGCTAAACGCGGGACATCGGGTTATACAGTGCGCCTTGAGGAACTTGAAAGACCGCCTTACCAAGACTTTGTGAATCGTTACAAATATTTAGCAGTCCGGGATGGCCGTGTTCGGATTCTCAAATCGTCACAGGACGAGGATGAACCACAGTACGACGAGTCTGACCAAGAACTTGTCATCGCTCAAGTTCGTAACCGTGTCCGCTATCCAATCCTTTCTGAAGTGCGTCATCGCATTGCGGATTGGCAAATCTTTCGTGGTTTTGGAAGTGATGCTCTGCAAAATGTACGTACCTCACAGGTCTTCAATGTGGTTGAGCCATTACGCTTAGATTCGTCAGGCATCAATCTGGTTTCAGTCCTGCAACAGTTGGCGAATGAGCCTCAATATGAGAGCATCTCTGAGAAATTAATACAAACAATAAGGACGGTGTTTCCTGACTTTACAAAACTAGATATACCGATTAGTGCCGGCGGTATGGGTTCCTTAAACTATCGCAGTCGGGATTTCAGCGTATCCATTCCAGCCATATCTATGTCCGATGGTCAGTTGCGCTTGATTGGGCTGCTTGTTTTACTATTGTTGCCTAATCCGCCTTCACTGATTGCGATTGACGAACCAGAGGTTGGGCTTCATCCCGAAGCACTAGAAGTGTTTGCTGAAGTGTTACAACAGGCTTCCGAACGTACACAGATAATCATTGCCACTCATTCGCCGCGCCTGATTGATTTCATTCCTCCTGAGAATGTCATCGTCGCTGAGCGAGATAACGGGCAAACCATATTAGAACACGTAAACGACAATCGCTTACAGCAGTGGCTAGACCGCTATACACTCGGCAAATTGTGGACGATGGGCAAATTGGAAAGCCGATGACCCACCTTCTGATTTTGTGTGAAGGCGAGGTTGAAGCGCGTGTGCTTAAATTTTTTCTGCGACCCTACTGGCAAGTTTGGTTTCGCACGTTAGAGGTTCAAAGGTATGATGGGAACGGTGAACTGCGTGCTAAATTCAAAGCGGATTCTGAACAGCAACTCACACAAGAACCAGAGTCTTCGGTATTATGCCTGCTTGACCTCTATGAAGAACCTTTTGGATTATATCAACCGCCGCAAATGACGGTTGAAGAGGGTTTCACGCTCGTACAAAAACAGATGTATCAGCAAATAAAGTCACGCTTTCATCCCCGGTTTGGGGCTTTTCCCGTTGTTATGGAAATCGAAACATGGTTACTTGCTGATTCTGTAATGCAACATCATCTGGACGAAAATATTCCTAGCCCGGAGAGGATAGAGCATCCCAGTGGATATTTGGAGAAAATTTATCGTTCACACAATAGCCAGTACGGTAAAATCAGCGATGGGGTTAGTTTATTTGGAAAAGCGGATGCAAAACGTGTCTTTGACGATGATTGTCCCCATTTTGAAAAACTGGTGGATTGGCTCATTAATCCTCCAAACATTCCTGACGAGAAATCAGCAACCCTTACAAAATCCCTTGCTGAATGGGAAGCACAACGCGACGCGAAATACGCACATCTGCTACAACTCCAATCAACCATACAAACTGAAGCAGATTTGACAGAAGCTAATATGACTGAAACTGACAATGCTAAAGCTGAATACTACGCCTTCTTACAAACACGCTCCAGCATATTCAAAGACAGCTAACCGATTGTAAGCCCTTGTATATCTTCAGGCATACCGGGCAGCACGAATTACAACGGGCGCTTGTCGCTCAAATCCAGCCCGGTAGTCGCAATCAATTCGCGTACTTGGTCGTTCGACAAATCCAAATCATGCACGATGCTGTAGGGTAAGTTGTGCTTCTTGACATAATCGGGCAGCATTCGCAGCGTTTCAATAATATCATCGCGCTTCAACTGACCGAGCCGCACCCCGGCGCTCAACAACGTGTCGCGGATGGGGCCAATCTGCTGCTTGTGCAAAGCCGCCGCAAGCAAGATGCCGGGGCCTACCAAATCGGCGTAGGGGATGCCGGCTCCGCGGGCGGCTTTCTGCTCAATCGCGTATGCGAAATACTGCTCCGCGCCTTCCTGTGGGCGATTGTGACCGAGTTGGTTGGTTAGCTGCACTTCGACGCAAATCAAGTCCAGCAGATTCCGCAGCGCATCCGCACGCCCTTCACCCACACCCCCCGCAATCTTGTAGGCTTGCTGGGCAATGCCGGCTGCGATACTGGCTGCCCACGGCTGGAAGCGCTCTTGAAAGGTATTTTTCTTCACCTTGGCCGCATACTGCCAATCCAGCAGCCCGGTAGTCATGCTCAAGATTTCCGTAATGCCGGTGCCGCGGATATGGGCCGGCGCATTGCTCACCACATCAAGGTCAATAATCACTTTTTCAGCCGGGCCCGTCGTTTCGTAATACACCAAATCATCTTTACGCACCGCCACCAGCGCCGTGAAAAAGCCATCGACACTCAGGGCAGTCGGGATAATCACCGCGGGCAGACCGCGCTTCCACGCCACATATTTCGCCACATCCGAAGCAAGGCCGCCACCGATGCCATAGACGACCTGCGCCTGTTCCGGCAAACTCGTCGCCAGTTCTTCGAGAAAGTCAAGCCGGGCAGTATAGGGTTCGGCCTGCGCCACAATTGGCAAATCCAGCATGGGGCCGACTGCGCTCCATGCGCGATTACCCGTGAGGACAGCCGCCGGGCGCGTTTCTGTGACCGTACTTAAGGCGCGGAGTTCAATGCGCGGGAGATTCCAGATTGGTTCAATTGTTTCAGCCATATAAATCTTCGCAGGGGACATCCGGCTTCAGGCGGATGTGGAATGCGAAGTCTCTCCTTTCAAGTCGCATTTACGAATAAGCATCCCCGAAGGGGGCAGATTTGCATTACTGCTG
>JAKEEQ010000135.1 GCA_022616515.1 Chloroflexota bacterium
CACGGCACGTTGAATTCTCGATATGGCCATCAGGTAGCGAGGTAACTCGAAAGCGGCCCAGGTCCGTTCAAATTCAAGAACCCTTTCGACGGCCTCGTCTGCTGCTATTCCAATGAATAGTGACAGCGCGAGCGGTGCAATGTAGGCAGTTGCAAGCTCAATATTTTCAATATTAAATTCGTCGGTAGCACTACTTCCACTCAGTAATTTGACGAACACACTGACGAAGGCAAGCGTTGCCGCAAAATAAAACCATCTATGCATGTACGGCGCTTTCACCACTTCACCGAGGCGACGGCTCAGCTCGCCGATCACAAGCAGCATGATCATAATTGATATAGGGCCGACAGCGCTGGTAAGCACAAGAACATTCATTTGTTATTTTCGCCTGGTGGTCATCTGTTTATACAATACATAGCATAACCCCGAAAGAAGTATTCCGGTTATAGTGCTAAGTAAATCTCCGAGCCAGTCACCAGTCCACTGCCCGACACTGACGTATCGCGCAATAGCCACACCAAAGGTCAAAACGGGTACTACAAAAAAACGATAGTATGTTTGTTTTCCCGAAAGATTCTCATAGAACCTTGCAATCAATGCCAGAATAAAGACGACCCCTGCAAATGCGAACCAACTGGCGAGAAACAGAAATTGGTTGATGCTAACAAGGTCATCCTGCATTTAGCGAAGCCGCTGCATGATGTGATATAAAGCCTGTAAATATGCAAAACGGTCTTCACACGCCTCCATAAATACTCTAAGCTCTTTGCGGATAATCTCATCTTCTGAAAGTGTATAAATGCTCAGGTCATCAAAATCAATTCTCTCTACAACCCCGGTTCGCGCCAGAGACCGGAGTGCCGGGTTAACGGTGCGCACATTACGCTTGAGTGCGTTCGCAATCTGCGTTGCAGTGTCCGCCGTGTGCTTATTGTTGTAGAAAAAATGCACCAACTCCCATTTCACAAATGAGTCGATATGTTGATCTATAAAAGTTTCAACGATTGGATTCATAGTGGGATGGGCAGTGGATTCTGGTAACATTTATCTTGCTCTACAGTATGTCTGGACTTTCAGCCTAACGATAGCACACTCTCAAATTTTATGGCAACCGAACATAATTTCCACGAGGCATTGTAACAATCTTATAACCGAGCGACAATCATACCTAAACATCTGCAAAATCAATGTCATCAGGATTGATGCCCAGTGCTGTCAAAGAGGCCGCTACTATGGAGGCTACTGTGACGCCAGTGATCTGCACCGTCACATCCCGCAGCAGCGGAATAAGTACCCCAACGGCTTCCGTTGCGTTGAGCATACCCAGACTTAATGCTGCTGCCCCGCGCACTTCCGGGTAATCATCATACAATCGATCCATGAGTGGCTTAACGGCTCGTTTATCCCCGATTTTACCGAGTGCCAGTGCCGTTTCTCTTCTCACAAACCAGCTATAATCCCGCAAAAAATCAATAAGGGTATCCAGCGCATCGGTCGCCTCAAGTGCACCAAGTGCTTCAGCACAGGCACTACGTATCCACGGATCAACATCATCTAACGCCGACATAAGAAAAGGCACGGAACGTTGATCGCCGATGCGGCCAAGCGCCCAGGCTGCCTCGCGGCGTGGGAATTCATTAATGTCGTTCAATATGTCCACCAGATGAGGAACCGGGGCCGGGTCCCCTATCTCGCCCAGAGCACGGACAATTGCTTTGCGAACCTGCAACTCAGGGTCACGCATAGCATTCAGTAGGATAGGCAGCGATTGAGGATCGCTGAGGCGTCCGAGAGCCTCAGCCGCCTGACGACGCACAGTAGCAAACGGCGATTCGAGTAAATGACGCAAATTGCGAATATCTGGCGATAAGTTTTCCAGCGCAATATCTATGATACGCCGTCGTGGTGTAAAGTGTAGAAACAACAACCAACACCTTTAGCTACATATGATCGAAATCCTCTAACACGGGAAGCACAAACCAGAATAAACTGCCCTCACCAACCGTACTCTTGACGTAAATCTGCGTTCCCATCCCACGAGCCAGCATTTGTGCAATGGTCAGGCCAACCCCTAAACCACCATACTCTCTAGTTGAACCCATATCAAGCTGGGTGAATGGCTCAAAAATCTCTTCTATTTTCTCTTCTGGGATGCCAATGCCATGATCCTTGACGCCTACCCAGGCCACATTGTCCTCCCGCAGCCAGCGAATACTAATGTGAACATTTTGGTCGTCCTCACTGAACTTCAGGGCATTTTCAATTAAGGCAATGAGTATGCGGGTAACGGCACGCTGGTCTCCGATAACAGGGGGCAGTTCGACGCCGAGAAATGTCTGTATGCGTTTTGTGTCCTCTTGATGTGACCAACTACGTTGAAAGTGTTTCGTAGCAGCACTTATCGCATATCGCAAAACCATTGGTTCGCGGCGGCTGTTCTCAAAAACTTCAAGTTGCGTAATATTTTGGACGACACCTTCCAGTCGGGCGGTTGCCTGCGTCGCCATTTCTGCAAGTGTATTCGCCTGTTTATTACTGACGGAAGTGTGGATAATATCCGACAGCATAGAAACAGAGGATTTAATCTGTAGCAGTGGAGTTCTCAGTTCATGGTTGACATTGTGAATGAAATGACGCTGTAGCATTTTCACCTGATTGGCTATCCGGCGGGCTTCTTTAAGTTCGGCGTCGCGCATCGCCAGATCGTCAACCAGTGTTTGCTTCTGTTTGAGCAAGTTGTCAATGCGCTGTTTGTTCCACAACAGTGCCTGAACGCGCAGCAAAAGTTCCTTGGGAACGACTGGTTTGGAGAGATATTCGTCGGCTCCAGACAGCATACCTGCCAACCGCTGATTTTCTTCCTGTGTCTCAGTCATCATGATCACCGGCAGATACCCTAAGCGGCGATCCTGCTTGATCTGCTGGCATAATTCCAGGCTGTCGATGTCCGGCATGACTAGATCAAGGATTAAAAGGTCGGGGTGCATGTCGTAGATCAGGTGATAAACTTCCTCGCCCGTATGCGCGAGATCTACCTGAAAGCCCTGACGCTCCAGATATAACTTTAGTTCCATCGCCTGGGTCTGATCGCGGTGCATGATGATGATGTATGGCGCATCGAAGAAGTCCATTAACATTGATTGGTCAGCGTATGCTTGAACCATACAAACTCCTCAGAAAACTAACTCGTTGTGGGAACACTGGCGCAATCGCCCGACGTTTCGAGCCAATCGCTGTTGTTGATTACCCACACTTCTTCCCCATTGTCGCGGCGTATTTCATACCATTCTGTCGCGGCGTCCCTACCGATAATAAGCACATTTTCACCAACATCGAACTTGCCAAGTTTGGTGAAATTGGTTCCGGCCCCGCTGCGGCTGTTAAGGTTGCTAATCAGTATTCGTCCGGTACATGTCCCGGATGCACTTGCAGCAGTTGGTGCCTGACCCCCAATAGGATTGGAAAGTATGGACCCTTCAGGGAACACTTGTAAAACAATCTGCGCTGGTTGACTCCCTGTGCTGCCATGAAAAGCCTGAACTTCCAACGTAAAACTGCCCCGTTGATCGGGTGTCCATGAAAGCAAGACTTCCACATCTGTCGGGTTTTCCAGCAGCGACTTACTGCTAACGGTATTGCCGTCAACACTCATTTGAATACGCTGTACCCCAACTTCATGAGTCGCATTGACCCGTACATCAACGGCGGTATCGACAATCACCTGCTGCTCATCAGCCGGGCTAACGATTTGTATGGTTGGGGGAGTCGTGTTTTCCTGAACGTTCAGCGTATCGTTTGCCGTTTCGCTGCTTCCGGTGTTATCGCTGTTGTCATCTCCCCCCGTCGTCAGGTTACAGGCAAGGACACTACCCAGCAGAAAGATCAACAATAACCAGATTTTTTTATCTCTTACCATTCATGAACTCCATCAGCCCATAAGTTTGTCTTGAATGTAGTTTAGATAGATTATATGCGAATCTCAAAATTGCTTCCGGCGGCCTACAAGTTTTTTCACAGACTGGACCTTTGACCAGATAATAATTCAAGTTGATAGGACACTCTATAATGCAATAATACGGGTTATCAACGAGCCGGGATCGGGTTTACCCGACCCCTCCGGTGGGGCGTTCTTCGGAGGGGCGCTGTACACAGCGTCCCGTGTTAACACAACCATAACCCACATTTAAATGTTAAACTGCATGATAGACTATATTGTATACGAAAAGACGTTGGAAAAGCGGTATAAACTGCTTGGAAAAAGCGGCTTACAGGTATATGCAATCATCACACCCATTAAAATCCATTCACGCTGTGTCCACCGTCCAGCATGAGCACATCGCCATTTATGTAACTTGACGCATCCGAAGCCAGAAACAGGGCGGCTCCAACCACTTCTTGGGGGTCGCCAATCCTGCCCATCGGATTCTTGTTCTCATACTGCGTGTTTAACTGGGGATTACCCCACAGAGCTTCGGCGAATTTCGTCTTGATAATGCCCGGTGCAATCGCATTCACACGGATATTATCACGCCCTAATTCCTGAGCAAGCACTTTCGTCATCATAATTACGGCGGCCTTAGAGACACTGTAGACGCCCATAAACGGTCCGGGATAAAGTCCTGCCAACGAGGCCATATTGATGATTTTGCCGCCACCATTACGCTGCATTACTTCGGCGGCATAACGACTGGTCCAGAAATATCCCATCACGTTCACGTCAAAAGTCTTTTGCCAGTGGCTCTGCTCAGAATCCAGGATCGGGCCAAAATGCGGATTAGTGGCTGCATTATTGATGAGAATATCCACCGTGCCAAATGTGCCGACCGTTTGCTCTATCAGTCTCTGGCACTGCTGCTGCTCGCCGGTATGGGTCGCAATCGCCATCCCTTTGCCACCTGCCCGTTCAATCTCATCCATCACTTCATCGAGCATTTCCTGCTTGCGGCTGGCAATGACGACGGTCGCTCCTTCTTGAGCAAATGCTCTGGCAATCGCCTCACCCATTCCTCGCGACGCACCTGTGATGACGGCCACTTTATTTTCTAGTTGCATGTTGATTCCTTTTTCAAAACCGAATAAATAATGGCATTATTCTAACATCCGTATCGTTTTTTTCGCTGAAAGGAGAATTATCTTATGCAGAAAAACCGTGAATTGTCAGGATTTTGTAAAAATCGTAGGTCACGGATATTTGTACTAAATTCGGAAATGCTCAAGGAATTTTTAAAGATTGAACGCCTTTTGCCAACACGCTTCTCAAATTTTTGTCGTTATCGCCCGAAAGCGATCAGTTTTTAATGTCAGGATTTGTCAATTGCTTTGTGCGATGTGCACAAGGGTAGTTGACGCTTAAAACAGAATACAATATCGTTTACACAACATTCGAGAAAATAATGGGTATATGCAGCCAAATATGTTGACTGTTACCGTCCTTATCAACCTTAGCATCCTCATTATCGGCCTCCTCCTCGTAGTACTTACGGGGCAGGAGTTCAGTGCTTCAGGTTGTAAGATGACGGGTGAGGTCAGCCGATAACGCGACACCCACTCTCAGAGCTAACACAGCCGCTTGGAGCACACCTCCAGGCGGTTTTTTTTCGGACTTATCCTGTAGGAGGAAACAACATGTCACCAAATATGAAGAACCAACAAACCGATAGCCAACATGACACTCATAGTCCGTGGACCGATGCATTCCAGACTAATCCGGTTCATCGCGAAGGCAACTATGACAATGAGTGTCCTGAGCATTCGGAAGCACAATCACCGACCTGGTACGCATTGTCCGCGATGTACGATCCGTCCGAGCGCGAATAAGTCGCTCACGAAAAGGTAGAAGAGATGCGATCAGACATCATCAAAAAGGGCTTCGAACGTGCACCACACCGCAGTCTGTTGAAAGCGACAGGCGTGCGGGATGAAGATATGTTCAAGCCCTTTGTTGCTATCTGCAATAGTTACATCGACATCATCCCCGGTCATGTTCATTTACAGCGGTTCGGCAAAGTGGTCAAAGACGCCGTGCGTGCCGCCGGGGGTGTGCCCTTTGAATTCAACACGATTGGCGTGGATGACGGAATTGCGATGGGTCATTATGGCATGAAATACAGCCTGCCCAGCCGCGAAATCATTGCCGACAGCCTTGAGACAGTGGTCAGTGCCCATTCATTCGATGCCCTCATCTGCATCCCGAACTGCGACAAGATTGTCCCCGGCATGTTGATGGGTGCCATGCGGGTCGATATTCCGACGGTCTTCATCAGTGGTGGCCCGATGGCTGCCGGGCGGACCCCTGATGGACGGAAAGTTGACCTGATTTCGGTGTTTGAGGGTGTGGGAGCTTACAAGGCTGGCAAAATTGACGATGCGGAACTCAAATTACTGGAAGACTTCGGCTGCCCATCCTGCGGCTCATGCAGCGGTATGTTTACCGCCAACAGTATGAACTGCCTGTGTGAAGTGCTCGGCGTGGCTCTGCCGTTCAATGGCAGCATCCTTGCTGATACACCTGAACGTGCTGACCTTGCATGTCGCGCCGCTGAGGCTGTGATGAACATGCTAAAGCAGAACATCACCATCCGCGACATCGTGACACAGGACGCCATTGACGACGCCTTTGCCCTCGATATGGCAATGGGTGGCAGCACAAACACTGTTCTGCATACCCTCGCACTGGCCTACGAAGCCGGTGTAGAGTATCCGCTGGTGCGAATCAATCAAGTTGCCGAAAAAGTCCCACATCTGTGCAAAGTAAGTCCCGCCAGAGTCGATGAGCATACCCAGTATCACATGGAAGATGTTCATCATGCTGGTGGTATCCCCGCTATTCTGAACGAACTCTCAAAGAAAGACGGTGCACTCAATCTAGATCGAATAACCGTCACAGGCAAAACTTTGGGCGAGAACATTCAAGACTATGCGGTAAAAGACTATAAAGTTATTCGTCCTATTGATGATCCTTACAGTGAAAAAGGTGGTCTCGCCATTTTGTTCGGCAATCTCGCGCCAGACGGGGCGGTTGTCAAGGTGGCAGCGGTCAGCGAAAAAATGCGGAAGCACAGCGGCCCGGCCCGAATTTATGAAGGTCAGGATGCCGCAGTTCGCGGGATTTTAAACGGTGAAGTGCAGTCCGGCGATGTGGTGGTTATTCGCTATGAAGGCCCACAGGGCGGTCCGGGTATGCAAGAAATGCTGGCTCCCACCAGCCAGATTATGGGTATGGGTTTGGGTGACAGTGTGGCCCTGATTACCGATGGCCGTTTCTCCGGTGGAACACGCGGAGCCTGTATCGGCCATGTTAGCCCGGAGGCAGCGGCGGGAGGGCCAATCGCCGCACTGCATGACGGCGACATTATCCATATCGACCTTGAAGCCCGTACACTCGACGTTGACCTTTCAGACAAAGAAATTCAAGAACGTATCGCCAATCTGGAACCTTATGTACCCGACATTCGTGGACGTTGGCTAAAACGCTATGCCAGATTGGTTAGCAGTGCAAATACAGGTGCAGTTTTTCTCGATTAGCCATTATCAAGGGGATTCATTCTATGCAACTTACTGGTGCAGAAATTTTATGGGAATGCCTTTTAAAAGAGGGTGTGCATGTGGTGTTTGGCTATCCGGGCGGGGCCATCCTGCCAGCCTATGACGCCCTCACCAAATATCCACAGATTCATCATGTGCTGGTGCGCCACGAACAGGGCGCAACGCATATGGCGGATGGTTATGCGCGGGCAACGGGCAAGGTTGGCGTTGCGATTGCAACCAGCGGTCCCGGCGCAACTAACATGGTAACCGGCATGGCGACCGCCATGATGGACTCCAGTCCAATTGTGTGTATTACGGGACAGGTCCCGACGGGTGCGATTGGCACCGATGCCTTTCAGGAAACCGATGTCACTGGATGTACATTGCCTGTCACCAAGCACAATTATCTCGTGATGAACGTTGAAGAACTGG
>JAKEEQ010000136.1 GCA_022616515.1 Chloroflexota bacterium
GATGCGATACGCATATCGGACCACCTTCTCGATATATGTTCGCAAATCTTCTGGAATTGCGTCTACAGGATAATTGTCAGGGTCACAGGCGTAATCGACAATATGGCGGCGAAGGGCAGGGGCAGTTGCTCCGGGTGTGGTTAATACCGCCTCTTGCATTGCTACTGCATTAGGGTATCTTCGCATCATTATACCGCCTGACTACCAAAGGATTCCGGGAGTATAACACGCCATTCTTGTTCGACAAAATTTTCATCAGCGTTGAATCTGTATGCAGATATCGGTGAACTATCAACCATGCAGGTTTTTGTAAATGTGAGATGTTGGTTACAATTTTGCTATGCGAAATAGATGCAGGCAGTGACAATATGAAAATCCACATCTGGCAGCAGTTCGCCAGCAATCACAGCAACGCTTTCACAGTTTTGTGGGACGTTTCCGACGGTGGACGCTGCTCCTTCACCTAGCCAAGTGGACAGGTAGTTTTTGCAAAAGACTAGCCACCTGAACAGTTATCCGGGCCTCAAAATTGCCTTATGGTTATGATGAGGGTATCGAGCAGGTTTGATGATGAGCGCACTGTGGAACATATTTGTACAACCACATAGTTCCTTCGCGGATAAGCAGCAGCGTGAAAAAGCGCGGTTGTTCGCATCCATTCTGCTTGTGACCCTGCCAATCGGTTTCGCCATTTTATGGAATTTTAGTTTTCTGTCGGATGGGAATTTTGATACCGACCCGGATGTACTGCTGGGATGGAGTACATGGTTCCTCAATCTGTTTGGATACATTGCCCTGCGTTTGTGGGGTAAATTCAATCTGGCGGCGGGCGTTTTTATTGCGGAAATGGCGGCGGCGTTTGTGATTGGTGCTCATGCACCGGGCAGCCGGGATAGCCTACTGATCTTTGCCATTATCCCCGTGATATTGACCGCGCTCTTTTTCACGCGCCGTCATGTTTTACTGGTGGCGAATGCTATTCTCCTGGGTTCGGTTGTGCTCACGGAAACCATCTCTGACGCGCTGCGTGACAATGCCATGTTTTATAACATGTTTATCTTCCTGATGTCTGGCATCATTGTCACGTTTGTCAGTCATATGCACCGCCTCGAAACCATCCGGCAGGATGAATTGAAAGCCGCTAACCGCAAATTGCAGGAGTCAGAGGCCCTGCTTGAGAAGCGTGTCAATGATCGCACCCGTGATCTTGAACTTGCCGCGACCGTTTCCCGTCAGGCCGCGACCATATTGGATCCTGAAGTGCTGATGCGGCAGATCGTGGAGCAGACTCGGGAAGCGTTTGATATGGGCTATGTCAATTTGTTCTTGATGAGCGAGAACGACAATGAGTTGATCTATAAGGTAGGCAGTCCGGTGTCACATGACGCCCGCGCAGTGGGTTACATCCTCCCACTGGATCGACCTTCTGTCATCACCCGTGCCGCCAACCGGCGCGAAGCGGTGATGGTTAATGATGTCAAACAGGACGCGGACTACATTGAATTTATCCCGGAAACCCGTTCAGAACTGGCAATTCCACTAATTACCGGCAATGCGCTGCTGGGTGTTCTGGATATGCAGTCCCCGCAGATCAATCGTTTTGATAGGGATGACCTGCGGGTGATGAGGTCACTGGCCGACCAGCTTGCCATTGCACTGCACAACGCGCGGTTATATGGCGAACAACAGGCACTGGTTGAAAAGCTGCGCTCACTCGATCAGATGAAAAGCCAATTTCTGGCAAGTGTCAGCCACGAACTGCGCACACCGTTGAACGCGGTATTGAACTTCACAGAGTTTGTCAGGCTGGGCTTGTTGGGCGAGGTCAACGAAAAACAGGTCGATGCGTTGAAGAAAGTAACGGAGAGCGGGAATCTCTTGCTTTCGTTGATTAACGATGTGCTGGACATCAACAAGATTGAGGCAGGCATGATGCACCTGTTCATTGAAGACAACATTGATATGCACGCCGAAGTGGATGCCATCTTGCCCGCTGTGCAAACTATCCTCGGCGATAAACCTGTTGAATTGACGATTATTGTTGCCGACAACCTGCCCGTCATGGTGGGAGACAAGCGACGTATCAAGCAAATCCTGCTTAACCTGCTGTCTAATGCCGCCAAATTTACCGAACAGGGCAGCATCGAGTTGGAAATTCGCCCGCAAGATGAGAATATGTGGTTTATCGTTCGCGATACCGGACCCGGTATTCATCCCGATCACCACCGCATGATCTTCGAGCCATTCGAACAAGCTGAGCAGGGCAAGAAACACGCGGCAGGTACTGGCCTGGGGCTGCCCATATCGCTGCGGCTGGCCCGGGCACACGGTGGAAAGTTATGGTTAGAAAGTGATGTCAATCAGGGATCAACGTTTTTTGTAACGCTGCCAATTCGCTCGCAGACGCTCCTGAAATTGTTAGGGGAGGGCAATCATGTATGATGAACACACGTTCCTCTATGTTGAGGACGATTCTCTCAGCCGAGAAGTCATGAGTATGATCTTCCGGGCAGCGATGGAGATTGATACCCTGACTGTATTTGAGGACAGTCACAATTTTGAAGCGCGTTTGCGGGCATTACCGCAGCGTCCATCGATGATATTGCTGGACATTCATGTACCGCCCATTGACGGATTTGGCATGCTGGCAATCATCAAAAACATGCCAGAGCTTGAAGGCGTACCAGTTATCGCCGTGACAGCCAGTGTCATGAATGAAGAATTTAATCAATTCAAAGATGAAGGCTTTGATGGTGCAATCGGGAAGCCCGTTAATGTCGAGACCTTTCCGCCCCTGATTGAAAGGATAATGAACGGCGAGGAAGTGTGGCATATTTCATAACAAGAAGTGTAATTGGATGGGAGCTAATGCAAGACTTGATCAATGCTCTTGATAATGTTGACTACGATGTCCGCCAGAAAGCGAAACGCGCACTTTTAGAACTTGATAAAGAGACTGTCGCACAACCTTTGATTGAGGCTGTTTATAGCAACACACAGCGCATGTGCTGGGAAGCCGTTAGCCTGCTCACCCAACTTCGCGAAAGCAGGGCTATCCCGGCCTTTGGCGACGTGCTCCGGTCAAAAAATCCGATGTTAGCTCAGGTGGCGGCACGGTCGCTGGTCACATTCGGGACGTGTTCGGTCCCGGTGCTGGTCGAGGCACTCGAAGACACCGCGAACATGACTCGTGTGCAAATTGTCAAAGCCCTCGAAGAAATAGGCGGTCACATGGCGGTACCGACGCTCTTACGGCTGCTTGAGTCAACAGACTCGTCAGTGGTGCGTTATACCACCATCGCCGCACTGGGGGTATTGGGGGACGAACGGATTATCCCTCACATCGAACGCTACGCCGATGACCCCGATCATCATGTGCAAGAACGGGTAGAGATGGTGCTGCGGAAATTGAGATAAGGTCTTAAGTAGGAGACTAAGATGAAGATGGTTGCACTTGTAATTGATGATGATTCATTGAATATTGAGGTACTGGTCCATCTGCTGAAGCGCGAAGGCGTGGATACACTTTCATTGAAATACCCGGGCCAATTGTCCGAGTTTATGAAGGCGGTTGAGGATGTGGAGGTCATTTTCCTTGATCTCGAATTCCCCGACGCCGACGGCTTTGACATCATCAAAGATCTGCGCAACTCACCCAATTTAGGGGACGTTCCGATTGTCGCCTACTCGGTCCATATCAGCGAGATTAACCGCGCCCGGCGTGAAGGCTTCGACAGTTTTCTGGGCAAGCCCCTGCGCTCGACCGAGTTTCCCCAGCAGCTTCAACGCATACTCAATCGCGAAGCTGTGTGGGAAGTGTAGCTCGTTATGTAAATCTTAGCTGCAATCAATTTGCTTTCTTCCCGGGGACTGCCACCCTGCTCAACACCTCCTCATGTGATACCCACCTACCGGCAGTCCCCGTTTTTTTCGTTAAGCAGCCCCTTCATGCTGGCTTTTCCCGATAACATTCGCTAGACTGCATCAGGACAGGCCATCAACTTTCCCTTTTTATCGCCCCAATAACGAAGGACTGACCCAATGGTTGTCTTAACCGAAGAACTCGCCGACGCCATCAATGAAAATCGCCCCATCGTCGCCCTCGAATCCACCGTCATCTCACACGGACTGCCCTATCCGGACAATTGGGAGCTTGCTAAAGAGATGGAAGCTATCGTGCGGGCGCATGGTGCTGTGCCGGGCACGATTGCCGTCATCGAAGGGCAGGCGAAAGTCGGCCTGAGCGATGATGAACTCGCAAAACTGGCGGATGGCAGCGCGGACGTCATCAAAATCAGCCGTCGAGATTTCGGCGCGGCGATTGCCCGCAAAGCTTACGGCGCGACAACCGTAGCCGCCACCATGATTGTGGCCCATAAAGCCGGGATTGATGTCTTCGCGACGGGCGGCATTGGCGGGGTGCATCGCGGGGAGGGGTGGGATGTCAGCGCCGACCTCATCGAATTGAGCCAAACTCCGGTAGCAGTGGTGTGTGCTGGGGCAAAGTCCATTCTCGATTTGCCACGCACGCTGGAATGGCTGGAGACATTTGGCGTTCCGGTGGTGGGTTATGGTACGAATGAATTCCCTTCATTCTACACTCCCCACAGCGGCCTGACTCTGACCGAGCGCGTGAATACCCCCGCTGAAGCCGCCGCCATCATCAACGCGCAGTGGGATTTGGGATTATTGGGAGGGATACTGGTGACCGTACCCATCCCCACCGACGATGCCCTCGCGCAGGAGCGTATCGAAGACGACATCCAGCAGGCCCTCAACGAAGCCGCCCAACAGAACATCTCCGGTAAAGAGACGACGCCGTTCCTGCTCCAACGGCTCGTTGAAATTACGGGCGGTGACAGCCTGCGGGCGAATCTTGCTCTGCTGAAGAATAACGCTGCCGTCGCCGCTCAGATTGCGGTGGCATTGAAACCGGCTGACGTTTCTAATGCTAGACGAGTAGATTTCGATTCAACAGTATAGAATTAATCTTCTTCGTCTTCTGAGTCGTCCTCAGTATCCTCAGCATCCTCTTCAATGTCGTCTTCTTCAATGACCTCGTTCTCGCCAACGTCGTCGTTATCCTCTTCCCCAGCATCATCAACCTCGCTGTCGTCATCGAATTCATCCTCGGAATCCTCGAATTGATCCACGAAGTCGTCGTAGTCGAAGTCGTCTGACTCCAGAAGTTCCTTAATTTCATCAAGATAATCCTCATCGGGAGCATCTATCTCGTAATTCAGGAACGAAGAGTCGAGCATCTCAAACGCCGCAAACTGCTCGCCATAAAAATCGTCAAACAGGCCAGCATCGGACCATTCTCCGGTGATTTGCTCAGTATCCGAGTCGAGGTTAATCCGGGAGGTAAAGCCTGTGACTACCCTTGTGCGCTCTCCTTCAACGGGGCCAACCGCTGCCTGCCCTTCGAGAGCGGCGACAACCATCTCCTGTTCGGGCGAAACAGTAAAGTACACCGTGGAAGACATTGTCACATTCGCGCCATTGATATTCAGCGTATACGGTGACTGCTGCGGTGTCTGCACGATTAATCCGTTGGGGCTGCCCGGACACTCTGGATTGGTGGAGCCACCCTTCAGCAAGAAAGCCGGAATGGTCGAGTCGGCTTCTGAATTTTCGGGCGGTGAGAGGATTTCGAGTGTGGCATCACCGACCAGAACCAGTGCTATCATCTGCTCTTCGTCCGTTTCCGGCGACCGCACCGCTAGACTCATGACTGCCACCCCAATGCCGCCTGATTCAAGGTCAATTGGGGTGGTCACAATCTGGCCCACACCGCCGATGGGTATCATATCCGATGGAACACCAAGAACTGGCGAGGAATCGGAACCATCAACGGCGGAAGCCTTTACAATGCCCGCACCGTAACAAATAAAACCGGGGCCAAGTCCCGCGCAATTCTCGTTGGTCTTTTCCAGTTCTTTTTGCAGGATGGCGGCACACTGATCGGGTTGGGCAACCGACACCGACACCGTCAAAATGAGGGTAACTGCCAGAAGTATGTAACGCATTATTATTCTCCTGTATCAGAAAATTGTCTATTTGGTTCAATTATAATCAGGAAAATGTTTTTTCCAGCAATGTGTTAAGTCACCCTTTTTACTGATGAGGATAATTTTTTGTGCTGGCGAATGGGATGTTATCCTCAAGTAAAACACAGTGGAGGATACCCATGACCACCCGCCCTGACTTTCGGACCCAACCCGAAGACGCCCCGCAGTGGTGGCAGGAGATGCGCCCAC
>JAKEEQ010000012.1 GCA_022616515.1 Chloroflexota bacterium
GAGGCGCGTTTCGATTAGATAGAGACCAGAAGCTGCAAACCGTCGGCAGACAATTAGTTTGTTGCCGATAACTGCTGCTTAATTGTACATAGCGCCTGACGAATTTCGCCAAGGTGGTAGGCTGTATGGACTAACACTGCCAGAGCGCCGCCCATTTCATTCTCGCCCTCCCACGTATCAAAACGCTTCATCAGGCTCAGAATATGGTGATAACTGGCTCGCAGCTGACTGATGCTGGTTTCCCATTCTTGCGGTGTCACGGCACGGACAGTGCGCCAGATATGTTTCCAATCAACATTTTCGGGCTTTTGACCCTGCATGTAAACAGCAAGCACATCCAGATAATAGCGGATGTGTTCAACCTGTGCCGCTATTGATGCACAATTGTCGGACACCGGACGCGATGCCATTTCAGCGGAAATCGTGTCGAGTGTCTCAAAGAGTGATGTCCCTCTGTCAAGATAAGTACCGTGAACTTGCTCAAAGGTTTCCTCAAGCAGTTCAAAATACTCCTGTGCGAATGTTGAGGTTATTTGAGCCATCTTCCCTCATGTCAAATACTGCTGCTGTGAAGCCAAAATGGACGTAGCCCGATGTGCCTTACACCTAAGCCTATTTCGCTTCTTCCATTAGCTTGTCGTAGCAGCCGTCCCAGATACCTTTACTACGGGTCATTTTGTTCACTTCGATATCAGCAAAATGCGGGAATAACTTCATCATCACTTCGGGCAGGGAATCCCAGTTATCGCTACGCACCATTTTCTCGACTCTTTGAGCCATCAGGCCAGCCCAATCCCATTCCTGCTGAAATTTGTCGGCCTTTTTCCAGTAGCCGCGCTTTTCCCAAGCCTGAATGGACTCGATGATACCTTCATCAATTTCGCGCAGGCAGAAAATAATCATCGCCACCATATCGCGCACTTCATCATCAATCTCACCCTCGCGCTGCCCTAACTGGCGCATAATCTCGGCAATCGTCCGCATCAGATGGCCGCGACGTTTTCCGGGTGTGTTGGTGTTGATAACCCGTCCCATGTTATGTCTGCTGCTCCTTCACTCGTTAATGGGTAGGGGGCGAATTCCACGATAGACCTGAAGGCCCCCGAATGTTTTCAAAATCGTCCGTGCATCGCGCCCGGTATCCTGTTCCAGTTCTTGCGGGGAGCGCGGGATGTTGCCGTTCGCCAGAAAGACGCGAAACACACTATCGACCAAGGAGGTTTGCGGATTGATGAAATCCGGGCGCTTGGCCGCTTCTTGAATGGCAAGTCCTAATTCATCAAGCTGAAAGACTTCACCGCTATCGGGGTCAATGTAATCGACTTGCTCGAAAGTGTCTTTGTTTTCAAACTTCTCGCGCATATCGGGCAGCAAATGCGTCATCATGTACGAACGCAAATCATTGTTTTCGCGGCCCCACCAGTCATAATCAATATGAAACTTGGTATCCAGTGTGGGCTTGACAATCATACTGTGTTTGCCGGGTTGCATCGTGACCCCCTTTCTCATTTCGTTTCGTTCAGAGTCCAATAATGGTCTCCCACATCATCAAAATCCGGGTTGGCGCTCAACGTGGCAAAGATGGGCCCCGGCGGACAGCGCCGCAGAGCATTGACTCCACTATAGAGCGTGACCGCGTGGACTGTACCCTGCGGCGATAATTTGCTCAATTCAGTAATCAACTCACGCAAAATCGCTGCCAGTGGCTTCGAGCGATAACTCCTCGCCAATTTATCTACAGCCTCCAAATCATCGACACCCAGAATCATCAGTTCATCATACTCGGCTCCGATAACCCGCTTGCGGTTTTCAAAGCTAATCTGGTTGTTCACGGGATTGAGGATGCGAATCCACTCGGTACGCGGCTTATAAGATTGGTAACTGAGGACAATCTGGCCGGACTGTTGGCCGGGCTTGACACTGACAAAGGCACCTATGGGCAGGCGGTGCTTGGTGTAATAGTCGTTTAGGCCATAAACATACTTGTGTTCATGGACGACCCAACCGTGAAAGATTTGCCCATCGGTTTCATCCACGAGTTCGACATGAATACGGGGTGTCCGTGCTATCGGGAAAACAGTCAGCGTCTTGGCATTCAGGGGCAGCGTTCCAGCGCGACGATGCGGGTAAATGAGGGTCGAAGTGGCCTTGGGCAAGCGCCCTTCAAATTCGATTTCGGTATGCTCATCATCCAGTTCGGTTTCAAGATCGAACATTTCATCACTGAGCAAATCCTCATCGTACCCGATAGGTGTGTATTTCAGCAGGTCGGGTACCTCGCGTACATACTGCGGTTCCATGCGATTCAGATACCATAACACCTGACCTGCGGGGCCCACCTCGTCAAAACGCTCATCTTGATTGAGCGCCAGATTGAGCGAAAAGACCTGTAATTTCAATGGAGCATCGCCAATACCGCCAATCTGCTCAAGGATTTGCTCGGTAGTCAGCGGGCCCCCGCCTGCCATATCCAGCACAGCCTCGGCGAGGTGCATCACACCGATGTTACAGTCCATCACCAATTCACGCGGAAACCAGTAACCTGCTACCCGTTCCAGCGCGGGATGGTCTTTCAACGCATCGGATACGACACGTAAAATCGCGTTGTTATTGGCTTCAATTAGTTCATCGGGGTCGGTACTACCGGTATCGGTGAGGGGATTTTCTTCGGCAACTGTGTTCAATTTGTGCACCGTTGTCAGGCTGGCGGCAAATTCGCGCTGTTTGCGGACGATATGGTGGCGGTCATCATCAAACTGTACTGATATCACATCAAAATCGTTGTAATCCGCATTTTTGCCCGGGCGTACCGCGGTAACTGTGGCCGTGGCAAGTTCCATATCGGTGAAGGCAATCCGCGCACCGACTTCGTACTTATCGGCGGGGCGATAAACTTGGGTATCTTTGAAGCGCTGTGCCAGAGCATTCTGGTCGGCCTGCACCCGTCTTTCGACCAGCAGGCGTGCCAGTTCACGGGTGGTCATGGGGGTCTCGCGCTCCAGCATGACATTGACGAGGTAATCCAATTCCTCAGCCGTGACAGTGAAATTCTTATGCCAACGAGTTGCTACCACGCTGCCTGTACTCCATACTCAACTGTGTCAAATTACCGGGTAAAAAAGTGCTGGTGGTCGGAGCCACACCAGTTCAACAGATGATTTTTCTGGAAAGTGGATAAATCGCGGCCTATATGTACCAGCCTGTTACCGGAAATATTTATACTTAAACTTTATTTGTGCAGAGTATCCTGCCTCAAAGAATTGTCGCACGATGCAACCCGACCAGTATAACGGTGTAACGCCTGATTAGCAAGCATGGGTTGACCCTTTATTTTTCGTCCATTATACTTAGCTGTCGTTAATGAGACAGGCACTTATCGAAGGAGACGAGAATGGCAACCAAACGCACATGGCAGCCCAAAAAGCGCCGTCGGCAGCGTGTACATGGCTTTCGTGAACGGATGCTGACCAAAGGCGGACGTAAGGTGCTGAAGCGCCGCCGCGCCCGTGGACGGCATCAACTGACGGTGCAGCCCAACCATATCAAGAAAATCAATTGGAACGCTTCGTAAGCGTATGACACGATGCACAGGTGGCTGCGTCTTCGCAACAGCAGCGATTTTGAGCGTTTGCGGGGTGAGGGGCGGGCCCAACACCATGCTATGCTGCTGTTGAGCTATGCTCCCAATAACCTGCTCCATAATCGTTACGGGTTCATCACCCCGAAACGACTGGGCAAGGCTATAAAGCGGAATCGAATTCGCCGCCAACTGCGCGAAGCAGTACGCCTGCAACACCCTCATTTGCAACAGGGTTATGATATCGTTATCATTGCCCGGATGCCGCTGATGGGGCAACGGTTTGATACCATTCAACGTATAGTCTATGACCTGTGTGCTAAGGC
>JAKEEQ010000137.1 GCA_022616515.1 Chloroflexota bacterium
ATTTCTTGGTTTGAAGCTAAACAAGCCATTATTCGTGAGGCGGTACGTGCCTATTTGACCTCACCAACTATGACTTTGCCTTTAACTGCGTAAGTCCTAAATAACTAGAGCGGACGTGCTATTTGTCCGCTTTTTTATTGGAATCATTCTACTTGAGTTGCAAAAAAATACTTCTTGAGAGCCTGCTGCGCATCGGGCGAATGGATGTGCCGCAGCGCCATATAAGCCGCATGTTGGACCAGAGCATCTGAATCAGTCAATATTTTGGTCAGGGCTGGAACGGCCCGATTATGCCCGATGAGACCCAGCACTTTGGCGGCCCGGTAGCGCACCTGAGCGTTCTCATCTTCAAGCACATCAATAACCGCATCAATCGCTGCAAAGCCGATTTTGCGCAGCGCAATCACGGCATAGCCCCGTAGATAATTGCTCTGGCCCTTGAGCACCTCTATCAAGGCTGGGATGGCTGGTTCCGCCATGGGTCCCATCTCCGCCAGCCGCATCATGACGGCGGCTTTACGCACATCGCCCCCTTGCAGCAGTTGTTGAGCGAGCACTTCCGGTGAAAATCGCAGGGTTGCCCCCAGATCTGAATTGACCACCATTGCATCAAATCCCTTTCTTGTTGATACAATTATGGCGAATTATCAGATTCGCTGCCAGTACCAGAAGTTCTCGATCTCCCCATCACAATGAATGCTTCGTTCGTACCGATCTGTTCCAGAGCCGCTAACACGGCGCGATGTACCCCTTGATCGGCATCATATTCCAGTCGATTCGCCAGTGCATCGACTGCTCGTGCTGCGCGTGACCCCATCAACCCTAACCCCGCGACACTGACCCGCCGGACATCGGAACGATGATCTTGCAGGCAAATGATAAAGGTGGCAATCGCCGCTTCACCGATTTTGCTCAGCGTTCGGGCAGCGGGACGGCGTAAAGTTGTGTTATCACCTTTGAGGATTTTTGCCAGCGAGGGAACCGCCACAACGGCGGCAAGTGGCATATTACCCAGGGCTTCTATAGCGGCCTCAACCACCAGCGGATCGCGGTCTCGCAGTGTCTTGATGAGATAGGGAAGGGCATTGTGGGCCTGTTCTCCCATCTCCCCCAGCGTTTCAACCGCAAGATAACGCCTTGCCGGGTCATCTGAGTCCAGGTCATTCAGTAACGTTTGAATATCCATGCATCAATGCCTCGCAGGCAGGAGGGTAGGTATTAGATTGATAGTAGCATGGATTCGCAGGTTCTCAAATCACTTTGTCATTAACACCCGTTAACTGGCGGAGCTGTTCGGTCTGTCCGGTGTGATAGGTGTCGTGAAAATAAAAACCGGCCACATATTCGCCGAGTGTGCTGCTGTCGCTAAACGGTTCGGCAAATTTTTCGGCGGGAGTGACATTCAGCGCCTGTTCGATTAATCGCTGGGTCTCATTTAAGCCATCCAGCAACTGCTCCATCTTGCGTGATTTCATCTTTGTCATAGGTATGCAACTGCGCATCCGTCAGCGATAACGCCAACCCAAATGCAGTCTTCAGCATCACACCCCGTGACCGGACGATATGCCCAATGACCCAGTTCATGCAGTTGCCGCGATAGGGTGGTTGCAGCAAACTGTCAGCATGAGAGAGGGCGTCGGTTTGCATACCGACAATGCGCGTGTTTCGATTGAACATGTTGCTAAGATATTGGGGCGAAATCATGGCAAAGTCCTCACCTATTAGCCGACATCCGTAATGTAGCGGAATGTCGTGACAACTGTGTGGCAACAGTGTTTGAGCAGTTGATGAGAATGCAGCAGATTATGTGCGCCGGACCATGCCGTAGGAGATTACCAGTGGGATAAGTGCCAGAATATAAGGCGCAATAGTTGTCGCTATGGCGACCCAAATCAGGTTCGTTTTATCGGGCTGGTAGAAGTCGTCGGCATAAAAAAATGAAGCTGATAGCATAATCATATAGGCGAACAAAAACCAGACAGTGACCACTACAAAATGCGAAGCTGACGCCAGAATATTGGCCCCAACCGTATTCTTAAGCAGAAAACCCGACGCAATGCCGCCCATCAACCCCAGATAACACAGCCCCACCATGCCGAGCACAGGCATCAACATGATCCACAATACATCATCCACCAGAAACACAAACAATATGCCAATAACGCCGACAATTGTCAGAGTCAGCAGAGCGAATCCTACACCGCGCCGGAAGTGGGTCAGCATCCCGCTCAACAACCCGCGCAGAATTTGCTGCCGCGTCAATGTGGTAATCTGGATGAGTTCGTAAGCCTCGTGTTTGCGCATCTGCGAGACAACCTGTGAGGCAAATGGAGCCGCAAACATCGCCAGAATGCCAAGCACGGCACTTGATGCACATATCGACGTAAATACAAAAAATAACAGCGGTTCTGAAGTTGAATTATCGAGTAGTGCCAGTATCCAGAGGAGGATAATGACCGAGGTAAAACCATAAAACCAGTAGCGTGTTGATCCCCGGCGATAATATTTACCGCCGATTCGATCATGGATGGGATTGTTCATGAGCAAGATGCCTTTATATCCGCCATGAGGTCACGATGGCTGAATGGGAATACATGCACGCTGCTCACCCCATAGCTTCTCATGATTTCTTTAAGCTCTTCTTTATCGGGATGAAGTGCCATTGCCACCACCGGTACATTTCCCAACACCGGGCGAATCCCCATTTCTTTCAAAACGCCATGTTCCCGGAAAAGTCGCTGCGAAAACATGATGACCACAATATTGGGCTGCACAAAGTCACTTCCCCAATAGTAGGCGCTTAGCGAATACTCGACGTAAATGTGATCGACAGCCGCAGCCAGCATCCGCGCCAGAATAGTCGAGTTCAGTCCTTCCTCGCAAATCAGCAGCAAGCTCACCATAACGCCTCAATACGGTCTAACAGGTCTTCCTCGTTCACGGGCAGGATAAACGATGCCGCCGGATTAAGGTCGGCCTTGACCCGCCCAATATCTTCCCAGCCAATCATGTCAAACACGGCCACCACCGGAACCCCGGTATAGTGTGGCTGCTGTCCGCGAAAGCGTCGCTGG
>JAKEEQ010000138.1 GCA_022616515.1 Chloroflexota bacterium
CGGCACTGGCTCGATGATTTCTTCCTGCGTGAAGAGGCAAAAGAGGGTGAGGAATCGCCGCAGGTGGTGGCAATGCAGCACCTGCGCGAGTACATTGGCGAGTTAGCCGACAGCCGCCTGAAACAACCGCAGGATGACCTGATGACCGCCATGCTGACCGCCGAGGAAGATGGTCAGCGGTTGGAGAGAGAACAGGTCGTCGTTACAACCATGACCTTTCTAGTAGCTGGATTTGAATCCACCAACAATCTGTTCACCAACATGGCCTATGCGCTGGCGTTACATCCGCAGGTGCTGGCTGATCTAAAAGCTAATCCCGACCTTTTTGAAGATTTTGTGGAGGAGGGCATGCGCTGGGATGCTGCGGCGCAGGGATTTGTGCGGACGCCTACCCATGATGTCGAATTGCATGGCAAAATCATCCCGGAAAATTCACAGGTATTACTGCATATTGGGTCTGCTAATCGAGATGAACGGGTTTTTGATGACCCCAACACATTCGATCTTTACCGCGAAAACAACAGTCATCTTGGGCTGGGGCAGGGTATTCATTTTTGTGTGGGTGCACCGCTGGGCAGATTGATGACGCAGACCATTTTCACCGAGCTTATTCAAGCCAGTGACGGTTGGGAAATTGACCTGTCAGACGCAGTGCGTGTTACGACGCCGAATTTCCGGGGATTTGCCAGACTCCCGCTCCGTGTATGATGATTGCGCTCAGTCACTCATCGTATGCTTCGGCCAGTGTTTGAAGTTGATGTAGCACACTGGTCAACACATCGTGCAGGTCAAGCGCTTGACCTGCCTCAAGAGCGGCTTGATATGATGCGGTTTCCATTGCTTCCTCTAATTCAGCACACATCGCATCAAATATTTCTATCTCAAGATGCGGGCGGTATTGCATCAACAGGCCAGCCCACATAGCGCTTTGCTGGTGGCTGCCGCGTTTGTGCCAGAGCAGCACAGCCGTACCCAGAATGGAGGCTTTGTGAAACTCGGTGTCTAGCTCAACGGCTGTTTGTATGGCTTCGTGCAGCGCAACCCGCGCCGCATCCAGTTCGCCCAGCGCGATATGAGCGTGTGCCATATCCTGTCGGAGCACAAAGGTGTAGATGGGCCATTGCTTTTCGTAGGCGATTACCAATGCCTCATTAAAATAGTGGAGTGCACGTTCATATTCCCCGATCCGCAAATGTACGCCGCCGAGCCGGTGCAGCCCATTAACAAAGGTTCCCAAAACATTGAGTAATCGTGAATGCTCGACCGCCTCTTCATAGTGGGCGATGCATGAAGCATAATCTTGCACCTCCATTTCACAGGAACCAAGCGTTAATAAAGAAGGCGCAAGCATCCGCACGTAACCGATACGCTTGCATATATCCACCGCCCGCTGCGCATAATTGAGGGCGGTTTCAAAATCTTGACGTATCAGAAGACTGTCACATAGGGAGATCAGGGCAACCGCCAGTTCACCTTCGCGGCCTGTCCCCTCTACTATCGACAAATATCTCACACGACATTCGTATGCCTGCTGGTAGTCGCCGCGATATTCGGCAACCTGCCCCAGACGATGCAAGGTTCGCCCAACCTGTGTCACATCGCCGTGTTTCTCAAATATTTCGAGGCTTGTTTGAAAATCGGCCTCGGCACTATCAAAGTCCCCGCGCTGTAGCGCCAGTGAGCCAAGTGTCAGGCGGGCACGCCCGATGCTGTGTTCATCGTGTGACTGTTCGGCAATCTGGATCAAGTGGTTAAGATGTTTTGTGGCTTCAGCGGGCTGACTTGCCCCAAAATAGGCAAAGCCCAGCGCTACCAGAATCTCGCGTTCCGCAGCGCTGTCCCCGAATTTTTGCGCAGCCTTGAGGGCTGGCTCCAACCATGCCACATTTTCTTCGGCAGTCAAACGAACGCCTAAAATATTACCACTGGCTGTCGCGAACGCCACGCAAAGATTGGCTTTTTCTGGTTCGTGGTCGGTCCACGACCGGGACCATTCCTGCCAGTGCTTGATTTGCGCCCAATCTTTGTCAATCACCTGAGTCCAGTGTTTGCCGGATTCGCTGCCGCGTTTGCGGGCGGTGGTCGCCTGTTGCAGCTTACCGATGTAATGGTTTGCCAGACGGAAATGTGCGCTGTTCAACGTCCGCTGATTAATCATCATTAGCCTTTCACGCTAGAGTCGAGCAGGGTTCGTGCATGTAACACCAGCAAGGCATGCATCTGAAAACGCCCACCGCTGACAGGTTCAAGCAAGCCCCGGTCTACCAGTTTTCGTGCGCTTGATTTTGGATCATCTACATCCCACAGCGCTGCCATTGCCGCCAGATCAAACGTAGCAGGTTTCGGAATAAATAAGCCCAGCAGGGCAAACCGGGTCCGTGTTTCGTCATCAAGTGAGCCGGTGCTGCGTTTAAGCAGTGCCGCCACGGTTGGCACCATCTCAGCGCTCCCTCCAATCATATCACCGGGTGGTTTCGCCGCAAGCAGTGCTGCTCCGGTACGCAGTTCCTCTAACAGATCGCCGATTCCCCAGCCGAGCCGCGCTTCGGAATGCAGCAATCGACCGGCAACATGAATCGCCAGCGGCAGCCCCTCCAAATCGTTCACAAGCTGACGGGTCTCAACCGGATACTGGCTTACTGTCTCCGGGGCAAGTTTGCTGATTAATTCAAACCCGGCGGCTTCAGATAGGACCGACAGCCGGTAAACGTCGCCAGCCGTAGGAGCTAGAGCACCAGCCACATCATTCAGGCGCGTCGTCATGATCGTCGCGCAGGACTGACCGCCAACTTTGAACGGTGCGGCGTGCTCCGTCTCCCACACATCATCAACGAGAATGAGCACCCGTTTATCGCGCAGCATGGCTCTGATCAAAGCGCTAATTTCGTCAGCACCACGTGCCCGACCGGGTTCTGATAAGGACAGCGCATCGGCCCAAAGGTTGAGTTCGCCCGGTATATCGGGTGCTTCACCGAGTGATGCCCACAGTACGCCATCGGGAAACTGTCCGGCAACCTCACGGTCGTGAGCGATTGCCCCAAGGAGCGTGCTTTTACCCACCCCCGGCCAGCCCTGAATAACCGTAACAGGGCGTACCACGTCCAGCCGCTGGCGAATATCTTGCAGGGCCTCATCACGCCCGATAACGAGTGATGGCAGGGGCGGCAAACTACTGCTAATCTGGTTTGGAACGGGTTGCTCTAATGGCAATGGTCCAGCCTGATTATTTTTGATGTTCTCATAAAGTTGAATCGTTTCGGTTTCGGGTGGGCTAGCCAACTCTGTATCCAATATTTCTTCACACTGCTGGTACTGCCGGATGGCTTCTGTACGCTGCCCGTTATCGAAATACAGTCGCATCAGCCAGCGGTGGGCAGGCTCATGCAGTTCATCCTGTTCCAGCCAGAGCAATGCGTGTTTGACTGCGGCTTCGACCTGTGAATGCTCAGCATAATACTGGCTTAGACGCCGCTGAATACCTGAGTATTCCCGCCTTAGCCATTCTTGCTCGCCGAGCAGCCAATCATAAAATTCATTATTGTCTGGCAAAGAAAAATGGCCGAGGAAGTCGCCGCCGTATAAATCCGCTGCACGGAGATGAAATTCCAGACATTTGTCGCAAATCTGTTCACCGGGATGTTGTTCAGGACAGCGGTACGCCACTAAATCCAGAAATTCGCTCACATCCACCCACACCTCATCTTGATTCAGGGCAAGTGTAAGCCGCTCGGCATCCAGCCATGCAACGGGTATATCGGTGGTCAGGGCATAGAGCGTGCTGCGTAGAGCAGACCGTGCATGGTCATAATCCAGTTCCGGCCACAACAAATCCGCAACAATCGAACGCTCCTGAGGTTGTCGTGTCATGGCTAAAAAAGCTACCAGCGCAATCGCTTTGCGCCGTGCAATTTTAATTTGGTCCTCTTTAAATTCGATTCTTGGCCCACCCAGGAGATAAACACGCAAGTCGCTCATGTCAAACCGCCCTCCGTCACGGTGTTGTCACGATACTGTCACGCACCTTTCCTATACTACCACGAAGACGAACAGGGAGTCTCAAATGGGAGGACAAGAATGGACCCATTCCAATCATTCAGTGACACATTTAGAACACTGGCCGGGGGACAGGTGAAACGAACCCGTCGCCCCGGCGAGGTGTTTGAGGAGTGCGAACAGGGGAAATCAGGTATTCATCGGCTTCTGGCTTTCAAAACTGTGCTGGCTGCGGCGGTGGTGCTTGCCCTGTTACTGTTGACATTGTCCGCATCAGCTCAAGGCAGCAACCAGCCGCCGGTAGCGTCGCCGGATATTTACACGACACCGCTCGATACACAACTCGACTTGCTGCCCGATGTGCTGGCAAACGACAGCGACCCGGACGGTGACCCTCTTACGCTCGTATCGTTTGAACAACCGGACAACGGCAGCGTTGTGGACAACAGCGGTGTCCTGACTTACGCGCCGGACACGGGATTTGAAGGACTGGACTTGTTTGACTACACCATCACCGATGGCACGGATAACAGCACTGGCAAAGCCTATATTGAGGTGGGCAGTGTCGATGTTGATCTGTTTGAAATCAACCTCGGCGATTCGGTCTCGAATGGCGTACCGGGTGCTGGCGCAGGTAATCTCGAAGTTCCGGGAGCCGAAGATGTCTATCTATTTCAGGCCGGGGCTGGTCAGAGCATCGTTCTAAACTGGCTGTCCGGGAGTAATAGTCTGATAGGCTGGCGTTTGCAAGGTCCAGATGACAGTGTGTTATTCGATACGCGGCTACAAGATCATCAGGCGGTCATTCCAGTTAATGGAACCTATACACTGACCCTTTACGGTCTCTTGCCCACCAGTACCGGGCTATATTCGTTCGATTTATTGTCTGTACCCACATCAGAAGCATTTACAATCAACATAGGCGATACCATCTCAAACGGCGTTCCAGCACCGGGAGCAGGCAATCTAGAAGTGCCGGGGGCAGTTGATGTGTACTCCTTTGATGGCACAGCCGGGCAGGAAGTCATTTTTGACTGGTTAGGCGGCGTCAACGTGCTTATCGGCTGGCGGCTCAATGCACCTGATGGCACAGTGTTGTTTGATTCCGTATTGGTCGATTATCAGGAGATTTTGCCTCAAACCGGAACCTATATGTTAACCCTGCGCGGCAATGGGATTGATGATTTCGGTGTCTATGCGTTTCAACTGGTAAACGTCCCCCCGGCGCAGGTATTCAACATTAGCATTGGCGATACCGTTTCGGATGGGGTCCCGGCACCGGGCGCAGGCAATCTGGAAGCACCGGGGGCAGTCGATGTATATACCTTTGATGGCACAGCCGGGCAGGAAGTCATTTTTGACTGGTTAGGCGGCGTCAACGTGCTTATCGGCTGGCGGCTCAATGCCCCTGATGGCATAGTGTTGTTTGATTCCGTATTGGTCGATTATCAGGAGATTTTGCCTCAAACCGGAACCTATATGTTAACCCTGCGCGGCAATGGGATTGATGACTTTGGTTTGTACTCATTCAGACTGTTGACCGCTGGTGCATTGCAGGTATTTAACATCAGTATCGGGGATATAGTGTCTGATGGAGTACCTGAACCCGGTGCGGGCAATCTTGAAGGTCCCGGTGCATTAGACATTTACCATTTCGATGGGATCGCGGGACAGGAAGTGATTTTTGACTACTTAGCTGGAGAAAATGTGTTTATCGGCTGGCGGCTCAATGCCCCTGATGGCACTATTTTGTTTGATTCCGTATTGGCCGATTATCAGGAGATTTTACCGCAAACTGGAACCTATACATTGACCCTGCGTGGCAACGGTATTGACGA
>JAKEEQ010000139.1 GCA_022616515.1 Chloroflexota bacterium
ATAGCCAACGGGAGTTATATGATGGGTTACGGTGCACCGGGTACTGAAAGTTGTGAGGCCGATTCGGCATTTGGATGCCATATGCCACCTATTCCAGGCGGACCAGACCCCGATCAACCGACTCGAATTGTTGGCGAAGGCTGGGGTACCGGCTGCACGGGTTCACTTGAATTGTGGGGGACAGAGCGTGCATGGTTTGTTCTGAACCTGACCGATTCGAGCAATGTTGAGGTAGCCTGCCTTGAGATTTCCGATCACTCGACCTGTGTTGAATTTCACTCCGGTGAGCTTGAGTGCAATCGGGATGTAGCCCCATTTGGAGAATGGGCAGCCGCTGGAATCTATGCAGAAGATTCAAGCAATGTGTTGTTACAAGACCTGAATATTCATGGTCTTGCCAGCACAGGCATACAGGCCGGGCGGCTCACGGACTGGACCGTTGAAAATGTACGTATCGCAGCCAACGGCTGGGTTGGCTGGGACGGTGACATTGATGGTGATGATTCCAATACTGGGGTAATGACCTTTCGCAACTGGATTGTTGAATGGAATGGATGTGGTGAAACTTATCCAGATGAAGAGCCAGTTGGATGCTGGGCACAATCAGCGGGTGGCTACGGTGACGGGGTTGGTACCGGGGCGACGGGTGGGGATTGGATCATTGAAGATTCACAGTTTCTATTCAACACATCTGATGGTTTGGATCTCCTTTATCACAGCGAAGGAGGGGTTGTAACACTAAATCGTATTCATGCCGAAGGAAACGCAGGTAATCAGGTTAAGGTTACCGGTTCCACCATCCTTAGTGAAAGTGTATTAATTGGCAATTGTGCGTTTTTCGAGAATCAGCTCTTCACGTTTCAGGTTGATGCCTGTCGTGCTCTGGGCAATACGCTTCACCTGACGTTCACAGGTGGTGAACAGGTGGAAATATCGAATTCAATGTTATACGGGCAAGGAGATGGGTTAATCGGTGCTGGTCCACGCGAAGGTTACACATGTACAGGAGCCGAAACGATTGTCGCCCGGAACGATGTTTTTGTGGCTGATCTTGAATTTCTCGGTGATGGCGAGGATGTAGCATTCCTTTTCTATCAGGAAGAATGTGGCAATCTGGCATTGGATTCCGATTTTAATACTATACTCGGGGCAAAAAACGTCATTTGTAATGATCGAAGCGATTATGTCATTTCGGGGGAAGATGATTTTTGCGTCGACTCAGAATCGCTGGCGGATTTCCCTTTGCAATCCTTGTCTGTTGAAGTTCAAGAGTTCCTCCAGAAAGTCGAAAATTATTGATCGGGATTATATTGATCTCCTTCGGCGATGGTTGTGAAAAAAATAATCTTAGAAATTTCTACTAGAAATCCGATAAACAAGAGCATATACTGTTAAAGCTTGAGACATCGTGTTTCAATTGTGGTAGAAGTACGCCTCATATCAGCTTCTTGAAACAATTTCAATGGCTATATGTGTGTTACCAAGCCATCCGAATTCTAATCAAGGAGTTTTCCAACAATGTCAGAACGTATGCAAGGTACCGTGAAGTGGTTCAATGGTGATAAGGGCTACGGCTTTATCTCCACTGAAAATGGTCCCGATGTATTTGCTCATTACTCTGAAATTCAGTCCACAGGTTATCGTTCACTGAATGAAGGTGACCGTGTTGAGTTTACCATGACTCAGGGGCAGAAAGGCCCACAGGCCAGCGCCATCACGGTGATTCGTGAAGAGTAATTAGCAGTTTCTCACTTGGAAACGGAAACCCGACCTCAGACTGAGGCGGGTTTTTAATTTCCTGGACTCACGCCTCAGCAATTTGATAAGTCTGGTAAATGCTGTAAACCACTTGTGCCAGCATAACCAGTGAGATCAGACCAACGAACTCTATCGCGGTGACAGCCGTTGCCAGTAGGCCGATCCCGCCAACTATCACCGCTCCAACGACATGAATCAGCGCCTCCCGCGTTTGCTGATAAGGCGTTGTCTCGTCATCAAGACCATAATCAATTACCGCCAGCGACATCAAGTACAGCATAATTGCAGCCGTATATAACAGCCGGTAATCAGGGTTCACAGCGTCTTCTGGATGATCCACTGTAGAGGCAAATAGTTTCTTCGCTCCGACGCCAAAGGCAACTAGCCCGGCTGCCAGAGTCAGATGAGAATATACCCAGACAAACGGTTTGAGAGGGTGAGCGAAGTCGATCAGGTTGTTGGCAGTATCTGAAAAATACAACCACCACAGCGAATACAGCACGACCAGACCAACCGTGCTGAACAAAATCTGGTCAACGCCCATTGTTATACCCTGCGCGTCATCCAGGACCTTCACAAATGATTCTCCAAGCACAATAATGGTAAAAATACCGAAACGTTCTGAGATATGATGGACATCCACCGCCCATAACCGCTGTTGCTCGCGCAGTGTCCGGGTGAACGGTACTGCTAATTCGACACCGATACCCGCCAGCCAACCTATCCAATGATACTGTGACGGAAGGATTAATGAAGCCAACCAGATCAATATGCCAAAGCTGAAACCAACGATATAACCGCGTGAAAGATCACGACTTTCGGGATGAACACGATATGACCGTACATACATTAGAACCAGCAAAAGCCTTGTGACAACATAGGCAAGCGTAAATTGCACATAAAGCTCACCAAACGCCTCACTGACGCTCAAGCCCAGCGTGGCGATGGCAAAAATCTGGGCAAAAACCAGTATTCGATGGAGCAAGTCGTCAACCACAAACCGATTCTGGTAGAAGGTTTCGCCAGTCCATGCCCACCACACCACTGCAATCATCACAAGGAATTGCGCAAATCCGAGTAGACTGACGTTATCGCTCAGAAAATTGCCAATTTGAATAAGTGTGGCAACATACACAAGATCATAAAACAATTCAAGCCACCCAACGCTGCGGTCGGTGTGGCGGTGAAAGGTAACATTCTGAAAGAAGCGGGGTGGGCGGAATAGTTCGAACATAATAGCAGTATCCTTTAGTGTACTGGATTCAACGCTGTCGGGTGATTGATTCTGAATAACATAAACAGTGCCAGTTTGCTAAATGATGCTGTAATCATATCGTATTTTTTTAGTTCGAGCGTTAATCCCGCAACCCAAACAGACCAGCCGATTTTGTCCTGCTCTCCTCCCAGATATCGGCCTGTAAAATGCCATTGATGCCATGTTCATATACTGGATGATCGACTGGCAGAGGTAGGGTTATGGTCTTCCCGGTGGCGCTGCTTAGATAACCTGCCAGAGCAAGCTGCAAGGCTCGCTCCCCGGCACGGGCGGGTGCAACCGGCGCACGATTTTCCCGAATCGCATCCCGAAAATCAGCCCACAATGCTGTAAATGAGTGAGCGATATTGTCCATATGGGCGGGGAGGTTGGGGATTACATGGTCGGTGCGCTGCCAGTTTTTGACCGAGTACAGTTCAATGGGCTGGTTGAAGCCGCTGGTTTGATAGTCCTCGTAGCGCATTCGAATCTGACCGTCGCTGCCGCTCACATCGACACCTCCCACCCCCTGACCCCATGCCATGTTAATCAGTGCATAACGGGAAGGGAAGGCGACTTGCAGCAGTGCCAAATCTTCAATGACCGGATTTTGATCGGCGTAGGTCGGTGCATCGACAAAGGCGTTGACCTGTATGGCCTGTTCCCCGGCCAGCCATTCCGCCAGATAGACCGCATGAATCATATCAATCAAAACCCCGCCACCCGCGTCCATCGTATGTCGCCAGTCAGCCTGATATTCAGCAGCTCCGGGATAATCAATCACCCCCAGATAATTCAGTGTCAGGACACGCAAATCCCCTATTTCGCCGCCGTCAACCAGATGTTTAATCAGGCGATATTCCGGGAAAAAATGGTAATTGTGCACAATGCCAAAGGTAAGCTCGGATCGTTCGGCTGCCTCACATAATTCATTGGCTACAGCCGGGGTACTGGCAAGTGGCTTTTCACTGAGGACATGCTTGCCAGCCGCAAGCGCATCCAGCACTATCTGGCGGCGGAATTTTTGTGGTACGGTGACAACAACGGCATCGACGTCCTGCCGGGCCAGTATCGGCGCATAACTTGCATAGAGATTTTCGTCCGATAAACCGAACCACTCCCGACCGATCAGGCGGCGTTCTGGCGTAACATCCGCCAGCGCAACCAGCTCTACATCGGCAAGCGTGGTGAGTGCGGGGCGGTGCCCGTAGCTGACCACGTTGCCGCACCCGATGAGGCCAACCCGTAAAATGTCTTGCGCCATATCGCTATAATCCGAGTGACTTTAAATAATCACGATTGGCCTGCGACATCTGTTTTGGCGCAGTCGGGTCGTCAACAACAATATCCTGCTCCACAATCGCCCAGCCATCATAACCCAGCTTTTGCATCTCACTAATCACTGTCGGAAAATCCACTTCACCCTCTCCGAGCGGGCAGAAAATTCCCGCAGCGGTCGCCTCGAAATAATCAAGATCGCCTTCGCGCAGCCGGTGCAAAACGTCCGGGTTGCAATCTTTGAGATGCAAATAACGGACGCGCTTTCCAAACTCGCGAACGCATTCCACCGCATCGCCCCCGCCAAAATGCCAGTGCCCGGTATCCAGACATAGGCCGACTAGATCAGGGTCGGTGCGGGCCATTAACTCACGGGCTTCATCCGGTGTTTCGATATAGCCCGCCGCGTGATGGTGAAAGACGCTTTGTAGGCCGAGTTCATCCTTAATCCGCCGCGCAATCCGGTTGACACCCTCCGCCACAATGTCCCACTCGGCATCCCCTAATCGCGTACCCGTGACTTTGCCCGCACACTGGATAAGCTCGTCAACTGTGCCATTGTCATCCGCCAGCACGACATAATTTGCGCCCATCTCAGCAAGTAATGCTCCCACCTTCAGCGCAAATGCCTCAGCCTCAGCGTGAGCACTACGTTCGACGAGTTTCACCGGGACAAAGGACGAGAGTAACTGAAGACCACGTAAATCTAATTCTTTGCGTAAAACATCGGCATCGGTGGGCAAATAACCCCACGGACCCAACTCTAATCCCTCATATCCTGTTTCAGCAATCTCATCAAGCACCTGTGTATATGGGAATTTCGGCTCAATATCCTTAAATTCATAAATCCCCCACGACACAGGCGCACTCGCAATTTTGATAGCCATTTATTTTCCCTTTTAGAAGAAATAGCGTTCCTGATTCTTTTGTTCTTCATAATCCTGGCGTGACTGCTGCACATCTTCTTCATCACTGACCTCGGCAACTGCCACATCCCACCAGCTTTCATAACCGCCCACTCGCTGGTTACGATCCGTTTCTGTCACAATGCACACCGGCCTGCCCTGAATGTGTTTGGCTTCCTCGAGTGCATCGCTGAGTTCCTGACGGTTTTTCGCGGTTATCACATAAGCGCCCAGGCTTGCGCAGTTTTTCGCGAAATCAATGGGCAGCGTCTCACCTGTCAACTGGTCATCACTGCGTTCACGATATTCAGTACCAAAGCCACCGCTGCCAACGCTTTCGGACAGCCCACCAATGCTGGCAAATCCGTGATTATCCAGCACGATAATGTTAACTTTGATGCCTTCCTGAACCATCGTGACAATTTCGCTGTTCATCATCAAGAACGATCCGTCGCCGACAGTGACGTACACTTCGCGCTCCGGGTCGGCCATTTTGACCCCCATCCCACCTGCAATTTCGTACCCCATACAGGAATAGCCGTATTCAAGGTGATAACCACGCGGGTCATGGGTGCGCCACAGTTTGTGTAAATCACCCGGCAGGCTTCCCGCAGCACACAGCACAACATCTTCAGGCCGTGACTGCATATTCACCACCCCGATAACTTCACCCTGTGAGAGCAGCGGTTCGTGTTCCAGATGGTAAATGCGCTGCACTTCAGCATCCCATTCCTGATTAAATTCACCCGCGCGACGGCGATAAGCATCATTCGTCTGGTAGTCGCCGAGATGTGTTTCAAGCTCTTCAAGTGTGGCCTTTGCATCACCAACCAGCGGAAGTGCGGCATGTTTATAGGCATCAAATTCCATCACGTTGATGTTGATGAATCGCACATCAGGATTCTGGAAGGCGGTCTTGCTGGCGGTAGTGAAGTCGCTGTAGCGTGTGCCTATGCCGATAACCAGATCGGCTTCCCGTGCCATGATATTGGCCCCGTGCGTACCGGTTGTGCCGATTGCGCCTAGATTGAGCGGGTTCTGGTAATGCAGGGAGCCTTTGCCCGCCTGTGTTTCTCCAACCGGAATGCCTGTTTTGTCGACAAATCGGGCTAACACTTCGTGGGCTTCGCTGTAATGCACACCACCACCTGCCACGATAAGTGGCTTACGCGCGGCCCGAATCCAGTTTGCCGCTTCTTTTACCAGATCGAGGTCGGGACGATTACGCGGAATAATCCACACCCGTTTTTCAAACATCTCCGCCGGGTAATCAAAGGCTTCGGTCTGCGTATCTTGTGGCAGGGCCAATGTCACCGCCCCGGTATCGGCGGGCGATGTTAGCACTCGCATGGCTTCAGGCAGCGCAGTGATAAGCTGCTCCGGGCGATAAATGCGATCCCAGTAGCGGGAAACAGGTTTGAAACAATCATTAACGCTGATGTCCTGCGAATGCTCACTTTCCAGTTGTTGCAGCACAGGAGCCTGAATGCGTTCGGCAAAAATATCACCGGGCAGGAGTAAGACCGGGATGCGATTGATGGTCGCCAGTGCCGCCCCCGTCACCATATTCGTCGCGCCCGGACCGATAGAACTGGTACAGGCAAACGTCTGCATCCGGTTTTTGTGTTTGGCGTAGGCCACCGAGGTATGAACCTGTGCCTGCTCATTGCGGCTCTGGTAATAGCGAATTTTGTCGCGATACTGCTGCAAAGCCTGCCCAATGCCCGCCACATTACCGTGCCCGAAGATGCCCCACACCCCGGCAAAAAACGGATTTTCGACGCCATCACGTGAAACATATTGTTTTGACAGGTACAAGATCAGGGCCTGTGCCATTGTTAATTGTCGGGTAGTCATCGTTAAATCCTTTCCATCGCGTGATCGACCAGCGGCAAACGCTGGTCCTGCTCGGTCCACGTCTCTTTGACCCATGCATAAGTAGGGTCATCGACATTTGCCAGTGACTGTGCCGACCCTGCCAGAAAATTCAGGTAGTAGGTGTTATACCCATGTGCGCTGACGACAGGGTGATAGCCTTCCGGCACCAGAACACTGTCATGATTTTGTGCCATCATCAGGCCATCAATCGTGCGGTCATCGTTGTAAACACGCTGGTAGGCGTAACCATTCGGCTTGTCGATCTTGTAGAAGTAAATCTCTTCGAGATCGGCTTCCAGCACATTGCCATTTTCATCTTCGCGATGCACGTCATGTTTATGCGGCGGGTAGCTGGACCAGTTGCCGGAGGGTGTATATACCTCAACGCAGATAATGCGCTGACAGTCAAAGCCGGGTGGGATGATACCGTTAATCTGACGGGTGGCGTTCGCCCCGCCACGAATCTCGATAGCACTCATGTCGGGCGTGACAAGCTGCGTGGGATGGTCTTCAGCGGTGGGAACCCAGCACGAGGCAAATTCAAGCTGATCGCTGACGGCTTCAATCTCGAAGTCTTTGTGGCGCGAGAGATAAAGCGCATAAGGCATTCCGCTGAAGACATCGGGGCGACGACCAACATTATTGAAATCCCCGTCGGATGTTTTGATGTTGGACACGCCGCCGAGGATAACAATGGCATTTTCGCAATCCCGCGTATTATCGCCGAATGTCTCGCCTTGATGTAGGCGCATAGCGGACATATTTAAAAAATCCCAGCCAGCCTCATCGGCACGGACACGAGCAAATTCGCCGCTGCCTCCAGTGTCTTTGGACCTGACCAGCATGGTATCGGAGGTGTATTTCATCATAAAATCCCCTTTTGAAGCCGCCCACGTTTTGCCAGTTGCATATACAACATCGGAAACGGAGTCGGTGGTTGGTTCCCAGGACGCCGCGTTGCACGTCCCTACCAATGTTGCGCTGCGTGTAGGGACGCCCAACGGGGCGTCCATTTTGACATAGACGGAAATTTCTGAAAGAGACAGTTAGTCGGTTGCATGTTCTTGAAACCAGACCAGACTGTCCTGAATATATGTCTTGAGAATGTCACGCCAGCCATTCTGTTTTTCCGGCGTGAACGGATTTGGCCCCGGCGCAGTACATTCGAAGATAACAGGGCCGTTGTAGCCAATAGTGTTGAGCGCGTCTAACTGTGCTGCGAAGTCCGTGTGACCATATCCCACCCCGGCCCGATTAGAATCAGCGGCATGATATAACCACAGGTGCTTTCCGGTGGTTTTTATGGCTTCCGCCGGGTCCGCTTCCTCGATGTTCATGTGGTAAGCATCCAGCAGCACGCCCACATTGCTGAGGTTTAACCGTTCAAGCAGTGCTATGGCCTCAATATGAGTGTTGATCTGGTGGGTTTCGTAGCGATTGAGGACTTCAAACACGAGGTTTATGCTATTTTGCTGCGCGTACTCACCTATCTCGTGGACAACTTCAAGCAGCCGCCCATTTTCCTCCGCCATCGAACTTATTGGCGCGATACGGCCTACCAGACCGTGACAGGAGACCATCGGCTGTCCAAGTTCAGCGGCAAAGTCGATAAGTTGGCGGTAGTAGTCAACGGCTGTCTGGCGAACTGCCGCGTCGGGATGCGAAATATCAACATCGCCAGGCGTCAACGAAAACACTTTCAGCCCATGATCGCCTAAAATTTGAGCCGCTTCCTGTGCAGAGTACAGGTTCAGATCACCAAGCAGTTCGACGCCATCAATGCCTATTTCTACAAGGACAGCAGCAGTTTTGTCCAGCGGCTGGTTACCAAAGGTCCAGGTGCATACCCCAAACTTCACAATCCAACTCTCCTACTCAAGCCCGCCATACGGCTCTACAAAGGTCATGACCTCATCCAGCGTCGGCATAAAATTAGCACAGCCATGTTTGGTCACCACAATCGCCCCGCAGGCATTACCCAATCGTGCTGCTTTATACCAGTTCCAGCCATTCACATACCCGTAGATAAATCCGGCTCCAAAAGCATCACCGGCTCCCAGAATGTTGTAGACGTCAACCGGGAATCCACCAGCCTCGATAATTTCTCCATCAGGCAAGTGAATTTGCGCACCCTGCGCTCCGACCTTTTCCACTACCGCTTCGAGATTGAATTCCAGCATATGCTGGATGTTCTCATGGCTGTCTCCAGTGACTTTTGTGTCTGACACCTGTGAATGGGTGAGATTCATCTGGGATAAAGAGGCAAGCATGGCGGCGTTAATTTCATCTTCCGTGCCAATTACCACATCAACATATGGCAGCGCGGCGCGAATTTGTACGCCAAAGGCCAGAACGTCGTGCCATTGGTCGGGCCGGAAATCCACATCAAGCACAACCTTTGCGCCGGATTGTGCCGCGACTTCCGCCGCAAACAGCGTCGCGCTGCGGCTTGGCTCTTTGCTTAGATTCGTGCCCGCGAATTGGAATACCTTACAATCTGTGACCGGAGCCTGCTTCACATCATCAATGGTGAGGTTGATGTCAGCACAGTTGTCACGATAATAAACCAGCGGAAATTTATCCGGCGGCTCAATACCCAGAATAACGGCACTGGTGCGGTGTTGCGGTTTGCGCGGGATGAATTTTGTCTCCACGCCCTCATTATTGAGAAAATGCAGCAAAAAATCGCCAACCGGGTCATCGCCGATGGCCGTCAGCAGGGCGGAATTTAAACCCAGACGCCGCGCTCCCACGCTGATATTGGTCGGCGAACCGCCAACATAGGCCGCAAAGCTCGTTATCTGCTCAAACGGTGCTCCGACATCGTTCGAGTATAGGTCAATGGAACTACGCCCCATATGGAGCGTATCGTAAGTCTTAGCCACAATTTTTTTCTCTATTCAACTTCACTGAGGCGCACCGGGCGATTCTCCTTGAGCGACCGCTGGGCTGCCATCGCCATCACCACCGGAACCCTACCATCCTGTCCCGTCACCGGGATTGACTCACCATGCAGGACCGCCGCCGTAAATGCTTCCAGTTCGCCCCGGTAGGACGGCATATAGCGTTCAAGGAAAAAATTCAATGGCAAACTGGCACGCTCCACCCGCGTCCCGGAGCTTATCGTTACTTCATCGGGATAAAGGTTGGTATTGGCGGCACTGCCTTTGCTGCCAAATGCCTCTACACGCTGGTCATAGCCATAGACAGCCTGACGGCTGTTATCAATCGAACCGAGCGCCCCGCTGGCAAATTTGAGCGTAGTCAACGCCGTGTCAATATCGCCCGCATTGCCAATGGCGGGATCAACGAGGTTAGTCCCTGTTGCATAGATTTCTTCCACATCGCCAAACAAAAAACGTGCCATATCAAAATCGTGGATGGTCATATCGAAGAACAAACCGCCGGACACCTTTACATAATCAATCGGCGGCGGTGACGGGTCCCGGCTGATAATGTGCAGTAACTGCGGTTCACCAATGCTTCCATCCTCAATGGCCTGCTTGATACGCCGGAAACTGGCATCAAAGCGACGATTAAAGCCGATTTGCAGCTTAACCCTCGCGTTATCAACGGCGGTCAATGTCTCGTCAATTTTGCCAAGATCAGCGGCAATCGGCTTCTCACAGAAGATGTCCTTGCCTGCAACGGCAGCATCAATAATAAACCGCGCATGGGTATCGGTTGAGGATGCAATCAGCACCGCATCCACATCAGCATGTTGGATGACCTCAAGCGGATTGTCGGTGACAACAGGTATGCCATACTGCTGCGCCACTGCTTGTGCAACGTCTCTATAATAATCGGCAACTGCCACCAACTGCGCATCTGCGATAGAATGCGCAATCGTTTCGGCATGGACTTTTCCAATGCGTCCCGCCCCAATCAGTCCAATTCTTAACATCAGGTCTCGTCGTTTTCCTTTGCAATGGTAAGCGTTAACTTATTTCATCAATTTCATCTTCAGCTTCAATTTCGGCACTCTTTTGCAGGATTTCGGGTTTGAGAGGCGCTACTCTATCATCCGCTTCGCGCTCATCTTGTATTTCCGCTACCAGGTCTGAAACACCATTGTCGTTTCCAAACCCGCGCAGTTCATACTCCAATTTCTCCAGCTCATCCCCACCGGACATCATGCGGATCATTTCCTCACGGGAGAGTTCCTGCTTTGTAAATGTCCCCAACGTACGTCCGCGTTTGAGGATGGTGAATTTGTCGCCAATGGGAAAGGCATGATGCGGGTTGTGGGTGATGAAAATAACACCGATATTGCGGGCGCGAGCCTGCGCAACATAACGCAGTACCGTGCCTGCCTGCTTCACGCCCAACGCGGAGGTCGGCTCGTCCAGAATGAGGACTTTTGCGCCGAAGTATACGGCCCGCGCAATGGCAATAGACTGTCGTTCGCCGCCGGACAGTGTGCCAACCGGCTGGTCAGGATCACGAATATCAATTCCCATTTTGCCGAGTTCTTCGCGCACAATTTTGTTGGCTGTCCTGACATCGTAGCGCTCCAACGGTCCCCAGCCTTTAGTCGGCTCACTACCAAGAAAGAAATTACGGGCGACACTCATCAGGGGAATCATGGCTAAATCTTGATAGACGGTGGCAATTCCTAAACTGAGCGCATCACGGGGTGTGCTGAATTCGACGGGTTGTCCCTCAAAAAAATACTGGCCTTCGGAGGGTTTGTGTACGCCGGAGAGTATCTTGATAAGTGTAGATTTGCCCGCGCCGTTATCACCCAGCAGGCACATCACTTCGCCGGAATACAGGGACACCGACACGTCGTTCAATGCAATGACACTGCCGAAATATTTAGAAACGTCTTTTACTTCAAGGATTGGCGTTCGTTGGTTCACTGCACTACTCCCTGCCCATCGCACGATTGCGCACGACATTGTTGATTAACACCGCAATCACAATCAATGATCCAAGAATGACCCGATCCCAATCTGAGTCAATGCCAGCACCGGGAACGCCCTGTCGCACCATACCGAAAATCAACGCGCCCAGCATCCCGCCAATTGCCGATCCGTAACCGCCCGTGAGCAGTGTCCCTCCAATAACGGCAGCAGCAATCGCGTACAGTTCCTGTAATTCCCCGGCACGCGAATTGGCACTGCCCACACCAAACACCTGAATGTGGGCCACCAGCCATGCCGACGCTGCTGTTGTCATAAATAGTCCAATTTTCACCGAATTGACAGGTACGCCGACGTTGCGTGCTGCGTTTTCGTCGCCACCTATCGCGAAAATCCAGTTGCCAATGGGCGTCCGCATCAAAATCCATGTCGCTATGATAGCGATTGCCAGCCACCAGAATATAGAAATATCAAATTCAACGGTCGCTTGATACTCAACGAGCCTGCCCCCTAACCCCGTCCGGGTTTTGGTCACCAAAGTTGACCACAGAGCCGAGTCAAAGACAGGGCGAATATCGGTCCATCCCGGTACGTTTTGCGGCAGAGCGCTGATGTTAGCCGTCCCCGCAATCGCATTCGGAATGCCGATAGCCAGACCACGTATGAAAAACAGCGACCCCAGCGTAATAATAAAAGACGGTAGCCTGGTTCGAACCACCAGAAAACCATTAAAAAAGCCAAGTCCCAGACAAAACAATAGCGAAAGAATAATGGACAGCGGCAGCGCAACGTCATATTCCGTCGCAAAAAGGGCCGATGCCATGCCAGCCGCACCAATCATGGAACCGATGGACAGATCAATCTCACCGGAAATCATCAACAATGATACGGCTACTGCCAGAATCCCTAATTCCGACGCTGTCTCAAAATATAAGGCTGAACCCTCTACACTGGTAAATGTACTCCCGGCGGCAAACGCAAAAACCAACCATACGACAATGGTTCCGGTGATAGCCCCCAGCTCTGGTCGACGGAGCATTTTGGTAAGAAAACTGGTTTGTCTAACGCGCTCATCCTCAATGGAATGGGGAATGGGGGATGCTGAAGTTGTCATAATTTGTTTGTACCTCAGTAAAAAATTTTATCTATTTTCTTCAAAACATGGTTCACCACACAGAAGACCCTTCGTCCTCTGTGTGGTGACATTCATCGATAGATTTAACGTGTGCCTTCAGCACTCAGGTCGATAACCTCGGCGGCGGTTTCTGCCGTGACAAAACCGGGTCCGGTCTGTACGACAATGCTGCCGGGTGTATTCAGGTTATCAAGGAATAGATACATGTAAATGATACTCAGATAACCCTGTGTATATTGCTGCTGGTCAATCGCAAACAACATTTCGCCATCAACAATGGCTTGCAGGACTTCCGGTGACAGGTCAAACGTTGCAAGACCTATTGTACCAAGCAAACCTTCTTCACGAAGTGCTTCCAATGTTGGGGCGGCCCCCGTTGGACCGAGTGTAAACACACCGTTGATTTCCGGGTCATCGGTTAGCGCAGTGCGAATTCGATTGGTGGTGTCGGTCGGATTGGCAAGGTCAACTTCGAGAACTGTAACCGTGCCACCAGCTTCGGCCAACGCGTCGGTAAAGCCCTGGCAGCGCAGGTCGAGCGCCACATTACCAACTTCCTGGTTCACACAAAGGGCCTTGGTGACACCGGCTTCAGCCATCCGCTGACCACCACCAAAACCAGCTTCATATTCCGTCTGACCAACATGAGCAACCACGCCAAAATCGGCAGCCACATCACTACCGGAGTTGATCGAAATAACCGGGATACCGGCATCAACAGCGGCGCGGATGCTTTCTTCCAGCGCGGTTGGATCGGGAATGGAGACAATCAAACCATCCGGGGCGGACGATACCGCCGAATCAATTAACTGCGACATCTGAACCATGTCAAATGTAGCGGGAGCTTGATATTCGGTTTCCACGCAATCGAGATCGGCGTCAGCAGCATCAACGCCATTCTTTACAACAGACCAGAAAGGATCAGCAGCCTGCCCATGTGTGACCACAACGATGCGAAACACCGTCTCGCAATCGACCTGTGCCCGGGCAGTGGGGGTCGGAAGTGCAATGAAGCACATCACCAAAATAAGTGAAAGAACAGCAAGTTTTTTCATCGTTTTACCTCGACAAAATAAAATATGAACTCCCATCCTTCGAGACTTACAAAACATCATAATTCTTTATGTTTTGCC
>JAKEEQ010000140.1 GCA_022616515.1 Chloroflexota bacterium
ACCAGTGCGAGGGTCACGCAGTCCAACCGGACGCATCGGGCCAAACGCCAGCGTATCGTCACCGCGTTTTGCAAGTTGCTCAACAGGAACGCAGCCTTCAAAAAAGTTCGGGTCTTCGCGCTCAAAATCGCGCAGTTCGATAGTTTCTGCCTCGCGCAGCGCCGTCACAAAGCGCTGATATTCCTCACGAGTCAGGGGACAGTTGATATAATCGCCTTCGTCATTTTCACCGCGTTCATAACGGTTGCCCGGGAAGGCAATTGACATATCAATGCTGTCAGCTTCAACAATCGGGGCAATCGCATCATAGAAATAGAGATAATTCTGACCCGTCAAGGCTGCAATATCCGCCGCCAACGCGGGCGATGTCAGGGGGCCGCTGGCGATAATTGTTGGCGCATCTGTCGGGATGGCTGTGACCTCTTCGCGGATAAGCGTGATGTTGGCATGGTTCTCGATAGTCTTGGTCACAATCTCAGCAAATTGCTCACGGTCAACTGCCAGCGCACCGCCGGCTGGCACCGCTGCCTGTTCTGCCGCGGCCAGCAATAACGATTTCAACATGCGCAGTTCGTGTTGCAGCAAGCCACTAGCCCGGTCTGGTAGTTTGGAGCCTAACGAGTTACTGCACACCAGTTCGCCCAAGTGGTTGCTGACATGCGCTCCCGTTGTTTTGTTGGGGCGCATTTCATACAGGTCAACAGCAAAACCACGCCCGGCAAGCTGCCATGCTGCTTCCGAACCGGCCAGACCGCCGCCGATAACAATTACTTTTTCACGCATCATTCAACCTGACTTTATCCTGACAAAACCTTGGCGAGATTGTAACGAGTGACCACAACGGCTCACAAGGGCGGATTCATTTGTTGTGAGAATTCATAATACGTCTGCATGGATTGTGTATCTGCTCCGGGAGGTGCCATACGAATTCCGGTCTCATAGGCCGAGGCCGCCTCCGCATAGTGACCGATAGCAAATAACGCATTGCCAAGCAGACTGTAGATACGATAATCGCTGGTTTCGGCCACGACACGGTTCAGGGCGGCAATTGCGTCGGCATATTTCTGCTGCTGGTACAGCGCCCGTCCCATGCGATAATGCAGCGACTCAGCCCATGGATGATAGGGATTGCATTGCAGGGCATTTTCATACGCGGCGGCGGCCTGCTCATACTGCCCAAGTGTGGAGTACGAATCGCCGAGCATTTCATACGCACGCGACCAGGTGACATCCACACCCAAGGGGGGTTTGCTAGTCTGCATAAAGCGCTGCAAATAATCGACGATTTCTTGTTCGCGCCCGGCCTGCTGCGCGAGGATTTCTGCAACTGAGAAGAGTGCCTCAGCAGCCAAGGCTTTATTGGCGGGGAATTCAGCAGCAAGTTTGTAAGCTGTTTTGGCGGATTGCAGTGCGTCTTCAAGACTGCTTTCGCGTAAGACACGACTCCGCAGCAAATATACCTGCACAAGCCACAGGGGAGAAGCCGATGCCGGATAGGTGTCAATGGCTTTGTTGAGGTAGACAAGCGCCTGTCGTGGCTGCCGCGATTCGTAATAGGCCATAAAACCGAGGCGTTCATAACAATAGGCTGTGAGAGCGACAACGGTGCTGGCAGCGAACAACGCTTTGTGGAAGTAACTTTCGGCAGCAAACGGCTGGTCTTCAATCAGCGCCACACGCCCCTGCTGATAGTAAATCCATCCAATGTTTTCGTAATCAGGATGGTGGTCAATCAGACTCTGATATATTCTGCTGGCTTCACGCACATCCGATTTTTGCGCGAAGCCCACCGCGGCAACCTCAAATTGTGTCAGATAACTTTCCGCCTGTAATTCTAATAGCGACGGCTCGGATAACAAGGACGGGGCAACCGCTTTGATTTCAGCCAGATCATGCAGGGCATCCGCCGGGCGACCAGCAAGCAGGCGTGTTCGCGCCCGGAGTATCAACAGCTCGGTGCGCTGTTCAGGGGGTAGCTCAGAGCGCAGCAGTCGGGCAATCACCACTTCCGCTTTTTTGACTTCGCGGGCTGCAACGAGTTCGTGTAATTGATTGATTTGACTCTCCATCCATGCTCCGATAAGCCAATCGACCTGATTATTGTTTCGTTCCCTGTGTCCTGTTTATGGGTTAGTTCTCGGCTTAATTATCGAAAAAGCGCCGTAGGGTCCCTGTTTTTAGCTATGGCGAAATAAGGCGTAGTGTTTTTGAGCCACCTATGCTATTACTATACCATGAGATGGGGTATCAACTCATGCTGGCTCAGTCGGAAGAAGACTCAGCTATCAGCCGAGCATCCGGCGCAAACGGCAGAAGCCCCCACCTTGAGGTGTGGGGCGTATGTCATAGCCGAGTTCAAGCCCCTTGTGGGTCAGTCTTGAGTTGTTCAAGGCCGCGCCGGATTTCTTCTACTGTATTTCCCTGAACTGCACGAATGGCCTGATGAATAGCATTTTTCACGGCAAAGCTATCCGAACTCCCGTGTCCTTTAATCACCACACCGTTGACACCGAGCAGCGGCGCACCACCAACCCCGCGTGTATCAATCCGACTGCGCACACGGCGGAATGCCCCGCGTGATAGCACGCCACCCACTGTCGATACCGGATTGGCGCGGATTTCTTCACGAATGACATCACCTAAATAAACTATCGCCGCTTCAAAGGTTTTAATGAAGATATTGCCCACGAAGCCATCCATCACAATGACATCAGCGCGGGGTTCAAGGATTTCTTTCGGTTCAATATGCCCGATATAGTTTAAGGTCAATGCGTGTAAACGCTCCTGCACTTCACGCACTAATTGATTGCCTTTGCCTTCTTCTTCGCCATTCGAGAGTGTTGCCACCCGCGGCTTGTGCCGGCCCAAAGCGCGTTCTGCGTAGACACTGCCCATGATAGCAAATTGTTCCAGCCAATCAGCACGCGAATCGGCATTGGCACCCACATCCAGAAAAATTGTTTCCTGCCCACGCACCGGATAGATGGCGGTTAGTGCCGGACGTTTGACACCCGCAATGCGACGTAGGGTGCTTAAGGTCGCAATGGCATGAACAGCACCAGTGTTGCCCATGGTGACAAAAGCATCCGCCTCGCCATTTTTGACCATCATCATGCCGATGTGCATGGACGACTGCGGCTTGCTTTTCATCACATGGCTGGGCTTATCGCTCATGACAATTTCTTCGGGAGCATGGCGTGTCTCGATTGTCAGTCCAGCCGTATCGTGCTGGTTGATGGCCTGACGAATACGCGGCTTATCACCTACTAAGATGATGGCTACTCCATATTCCCGGGCAGCCAGTATCGCGCCCTCGACATCCGGGAGTGGGCGCTTATCGCTGCCCATCGCATCGACTACGATTCGCATGACGACTCCTTATTCACGTCATCATTTTGCGTCTAAGTGTACCCTAAAGTTGCCTATAGCGATTGCCTTCAGCATTGACAAACCCTTATCCGCCGCTATAATGCCAATGAATAGTGATAAGCCCTGGTGGCGGAACTGGCAGACGCGCATGGTTGAGGGCCATGTCCTTTACGGGGTGGAGGTTCAAGTCCTCTCCAGGGCATCCAAAAACACTCACAATTTATTGTGGGTGTTTTTGTTTTGGCGGATAAGTTGCACCCTAACTCACTTAGATGTACACTGCCTTCTGTTAAGACCTGCATTTACGAATTACACATGGAGAAGCCACCGTGAGCGACGCGGCGCAGACTCTCAATCAGGCATTTCAATTAATTGAACAGGGTGAACTGGCAGCAGCGCGGGAGTTTCTTAATAAGGTTCGTCCCCAGAATGAAAATAATCCCGACTTCTGGTGGGTCTACGCCCACGCAGTCGAGTCCCCGGCAGAAGGCCAGCAGGCGTTACAGCGTGTGCAGACGCTGCGCCCCGATTATCCCGGCCTTAATGCCGTGTCACAGCAGGCCGGATTGACCACGACAGCGCCCGTCAAATCATTGCGTCCTGCCGGGGGGCCGCCGCCAGTTCCCGAACTGCCGCGTGATGACTTCGGGGATTTCGATGATACCGACTTTGAGGCTACACCAGAAGGTGGTAATCGCCGTCGCAATATCATCCTAGTGCTGCTGGTGCTGCTGATAGTGGTCGTCGTTGGGGTGCTGGTGCTGCCCGGGCTGTTGAGTAGTCAACCGACCCCGACAGAGATTGTGTTCCAACCACTAAGCCCGGTACCCGTCACACAAGTAACAGCCGAAGCCGTTGATGGTACAGAGCCGGTTGCTGCTACTGAGGATATTGAACCGACAGCCACTGAAGAAATTAGCCTGACGGATGAGGCGACAGAAACTGAGCAAATTGTGGCAACCGATGACAGCGAACCAAGTGAAGAAGTAACCCCAACGGCAGAAGAGAGCGACAATTTTGCGGCGCTCGCTGCGGCGCTATCACAATTCGATGTGCCACCCAATGGCATCGCTCTGGAAGCAACTGAACTCGGTAACACCCTGCTGGTTGCGACCTGCGCTCCAGCAGGCCCTGCGGCAACCGCATCCATCCTCAATATTGTGGCGACTCTACAAGAGGAAACGTTAGGAGAGGATATTGAAGCGTTTGGCTTCCGTATCACCAATTGCTCCGATGAAACGATTGTGCGTGTGGTTGCTGTGACGCGCCAGCAGTTTGATGATTTCGCTGATGGCACGCTGGATCGCCAGCAGTTCTTAGCCGTGCTGCGGCCTATTGGCTAATCTTGAATGAGGGGCAGGGTGAGTGTGAAGGTTGTTCCCCTACCTACCTGACTTTCGACATCAATCGCCCCGCTGTGATTGTGGATGATGCCATAGCTGATAAACAAGCCCAGTCCTGAACCGTTCTCTTTGGTCGAGACAAACGGCTCAAATATTTTATCCAGCATATCGTGGGCGATGCCGATGCCGGTGTCCTTGACGCGGATGACCACCTTGGAGCCTTTGATTACACTCTCAATCGTCAGTGTCCCCCCGTTCTCCATGGCGGCTTGTGCGTTCAGCAGCAGATTCAAGAAGACTTGCTCCAGTTGGTCGCGGTTGCCATAGATTTGTGCTTCCTCATTCAGTTTGACATTCAGGGTAATGCCGCTTTGCCGGATGTAGGTTCGGCTGAGAGACATCACATCTTCCAGCACCGTGGCAACCTTTAACGGCTCCATCGCGGGTGCCGCCTCGCCACGTTTGCGTGTGAACTGTTGCAGGCGCTCGACAATCCGGCTGATACGATTGACACTGCGAAGCGCCTCTTCAATGTCCCGATTGTTGATAGCACGCCCTTCTTGCAGGTCTTCAGCCATCAATTCCAGATTGACACGAATCGGCATCAGCGGGTTATTGATTTCATGGGCAATCCCGGCTGCCAGACGACCAACCGAGGCCAGCTTTTCTGCCCGTATCAACAATTCCTGCGCCGAGCGTAATTCAGCCGTACGTTCTTCCACCATTTCCTCAAGGCGTTCGGCATATTCAACCTTGACGGCATACAATTCAGCATTGCGAAGCGCCAATGTCGTCTGGCGGCCAATCGCATCAAAGAGACGTTGGTGATTGTCCTCAAAGCCTTGATGCGCTAGTACCACCAGATATCCGTGTAGCTGGTCGCCATGCTGGAGTCCGGTTGCCATGCCACAGGTGTTCGGCGCTATCGCCCGCTTGTCGCCCTCACTCCATCGCAGCGATTCATTGCGCTGCTTCAAATATTTCTTCAAACCGCGCTCATCAATCTCCGCCTGCGGGTCGTCGTACTTACTCTTCAGCCGCACTTCCAGTATGCCCCCCTGTTCGGACAGCCGATAAATGATGGCGGTGTGGCAGGGGATTAAATCCAGCACCAGATAGAGAATCAAATCCAGCAGTTCATTGACTTCCAGATGATTATTGAGCGCCTCGCTAAAACGTATTAGGGCTTCCAGATCGGTTGTGCGTTGTTCCAGCGCTTCTCGCAGTTTGTATGACTCGATTTTGCTTTTGGCGCGTGCGATTAGCTCACGCGGCTTGACGGGTTTGGGGATATAATCGTCTGCGCCAAGTTGCAATCCCTGCTCAATATCTTCCGGCTCATCTTTCGCGGTGATGAAGATAATCGGGATTTTGCGGGTAGCCGGTGCCGCCCGCAGTGCCTCCAAGACTTGAAAGCCATCCATCTGGGGCATCATAATATCCAGTAGGATGAGGTCAGGGAGGTGCTGCTGTGCCAGTTGCAGGGCATCTGCGCCGCTGTAGGCACTAAGGGTGTCATAACCGCGGGTCGCAAACAAGCGACTGACCATCTCAGCCGCCGGAACATGGTCGTCAACAACGAGAACAAGCGATTTCATTTGTGGTTGTGACATGGGTTATCCCCCAACTCCAGGTTTATCGTGCTGGCACTGTCGCCAGACTGTACGTGAGTGTTACAATGTATCCACATTCTATATCAAATCTAATCAAGCGAAACTTAATGAAACCATTGCACTCCAACCGAGGCAGCACCATTCGCTCAATCTTAACAGGCATTCTCATCGGTCTGGTGCTGGCCGTTACCTTCGTATCGGGTTTCTATTTCCGTGATATTCTCGGTATTCCGTCGCTGCGAGTCTCGGCAGGTTCGCCAGAGCGTGAGGGGTATCCGCTGTTGGATGAGGTGCAAATGCTCTTAGACCGGATTTATCTGCGCGAACAGCCAACTTATGCTGCCCGCCAGTATGCTGCTATCCGCGGTGTGTTAGCCACACTGGAAGACCCCAACACATTTTTCATTGAACCACCCGTTGCTCAGAGTGAAGCTGATGTGCTGGCTGGCACCTATGGCGGTATTGGCGTGCTGTTGCAGCGCAATGAAGCGGGCGAATTCGTGATGTATCCCTTCCCGGATAGCCCCGCGGCCAATGCCGGGATAGTCGATGGCGCGATATTGGTGGCTATCAATGGACAGGTCATCCAACTGATCGATGCCCCCGATGTAGTTGACCAGAAACTGCGTGGCGAAGTCAAGCCGGGCAGCGGTGTTGAAATCACTGTCAGCCAAGGTGAGACGGAATTCACAGTATTTATCGAGTTTGCCGAAATTAATGTGCCGTCGGTGCTGTGGCGTGTTCTGGAAGAAGACCCGGCCATCGGTTACACCCAAATCTTACGCTTCACCAGTCGCACACCAGAAGAATTACAGACCGCCATCAATGAACTCAAGGCGGTCAATATTCAGGCACTGGTCTTAGACCTGCGAAATAACAGCGGTGGCCTGCTGGAGGAATCGATTGCTGTGGCGAGTATGTTTCTCGATGGCGGTGTGGTTACTTATGAAGTCACACAGGATTCCGAGCGCGTTCTTGAAGCACAACGCGGCGGTGGCATGACCGATTTGCCACTGGTGGTGCTGGTGAATAATCATACTGCCAGTGCATCGGAACTGGTAGCCGGTGCAATCCGTGATAGAGAGCGCGGCATCTTGATTGGGCAGCGCACTTTTGGCAAAGGCACCGTGCAGCAGATTTTCGTTATCTCGGATGGCTCATCGGTGCATATTACATCGGCAGAATGGTTTACCCCGGAACGTGTGCCGCTGGCAGGCGTTGGACTGGCTCCCAATATTGAGATGATTCCTGATATCAATGGGCGTGATGTAGAATTAGGGGAAGCCATCCGTTATCTTCAAAATGAACTCATGGCTGTTGAAAGTGGAAACGAATGAACAAACCTAATGGAGATGGTATCAAGGTCATCACGACCAATCGTAAGGCGCGACATAACTATGACCTGCTAACGACCTTTCAAGCGGGTCTTGTGCTGATGGGGTCAGAAATCAAATCCATCCGAGCCAATCGCGTGAATCTCGCCGATGGCTTTGTGCAGGAGCGTGGTGATGAACTGTGGCTCATGAATGTGCATGTCGCAACCTATGACTCAGCACGACACTTCGGCCATACCGACCCGATGCGTCCGCGTAAGCTGCTGCTGCACCGCCGCGAGATTAACCTCATTCTGGATAAGATTCGTGAAATTAGCTTTACCGCGGTGCCGACCAAATTATATCTGGAACGGGGCCGCGCCAAAGTCGAAATCGCTGTCGCACGCGGCAAGAAACTGTATGATAAGCGCGGTGACATGGCAAAGCGCGATGCTGAACGGCAAATCCGCCGGGTGCTGAAGGAAGGCTAGAGCTAGAACATGCCAACCCGTTTTCCAGCATCTATCCGGGAGATTAACAATCTGGCCGATAAGGATAAATATGACATTTATCAGACGTTGCTATCCCCTTGGATATTAGAGGATTTTAATATTGACCCGCAATCAATCGGTGACAATGGACGGATTCGTTATTTATGTCCCACAGGCAGCCGCGCAATGGAAATGTCAGTACGACGCAATCCGGCTGACCATGACCCGATTCTCTATCTGAACATTGCCGACACCTTCAACAACCAACTACTGGTGCTGTTGATGGTGGTCAATGACCCTGATGGGCCGCGTTTCAATGTTGATATCGACCAGCAGGGCAACCGTACCAACTTTGGCACGACCAGCCGCAATATTCCCGCGGAACTGGCTGCAATGGAGGCGGGGTTATCGCCCGGTCAAATTCGGCGCGGGCTGCGTGCCTTCAAGCGCTCGGTACCGCATTTTGAGGAATTTGTCACTGGCATGGGGCATGAACTCATCTTAATCGAGCCGCTGGCTTATCATAACGCCATTGTCTTTGAACGCTATGGTTTCAACTATATGCGTGGGCTGAAAGAGATGGAGCAAATTCATCGGGCATTTCAGCCAGATGGCGAACTGTACCGTAAACTAACACCCGGCAATCCGTTTCGCCATCCGCAGGCGTGGCTGAGTGTTCGCGGGCGTTCGTGGGCGATTCACGACGGCATCCTCGGTCATCCGTTCACGGGTTTTCAGATGTATAAACGTATTGGCAAGCACGCCGGAATCGAAACTTTCCCCGATGCGGTCTGGTAAACGACACAAGAACTTATCGGAACTTATCTCATTCCTGATACAAATATGGTTCCTGCTTCCACCTGAAATTCGTCGCAGGTGTGCTTGACTTCCAGAACAGCATTCATTAGAATACAGAGATAATCACAAACGCCCCATTCGTCTAGCGGTCTAGGACGCTGCCCTCTCAAGGCAGAAACAGGAGTTCGAGTCTCCTATGGGGCATAAATCGCTCGTTTCATTGAGAGATGAGCGATTTTCATTTTCCGTGCCTTCTGAGCCATCTCCGTACAGGTCACTCCGCAATACCAGATAGCGATCTGCCCACGCTTTTAACCGAAAATCCACTATCTGCTGTTTGTCTAGGTCATAGGTGATGTATTCAAACAGCATGTGGGCCATGTTTTGGCGGTCTTCTTCTGTGCTTTGGTCCCACAATCTCACCATTTGGTTAATGGCATTCAAGCACATTTGAAGTTCAACCGCAGCTTTTTCCGTTTCCGCGGTGCGTGTCTGCCAATGAGCGATTTCTCGTTCATTCTGTTCTTTGACGCTTATGTATTCGGCACGGGACATATCCCCATCCAGATACACCATCTTGGCGGCTTCAATCCGCCGCTGACATTTGGCAATGGCCTCCTGTTTCTGTTTTTCCAAATCCTCTTTGGTGTCGGCCATTGCCATTCCATGTTCCGATTGGACTGCTAGTTCTACCATTAGGTCAAGCGCCTTGGGGTCTAGGGTCAGTTGGTCAATCAACAATCGGAATTCATCCTCAATAATGTGTGTAAAGACAGACCGGCGATTGCAACCACACTTAACCCCTGTAACATGCCGATACCGTAACTTCCCATACTGATCGACACCGCTCAGGCGTGTCCGCAAGTCAGGATTGTCATGTTTGCGGGCCATTTGCTCACAGTAGGCACAAAAGATGAGCCGCCCAAGCACATAAGGATAGGCTACTTTAACCGAACCTCGCGGGCGTTTTACCTGACTGCGCTTTTCCTGTACTGTTGCTACCCGTTGCAGCAATTCCAGGGGAAACACAGCCCGTCCCGTATCATGAAGTATCTCTGACGGGTCCCCAATCTGACTTGCTACCTGATCTTTTGCCCGTCCCTGAGTCACGATGCCTGCGTATTCGCGCCAGTTTGATGTCACCCGCCGCACATCGGCTCGCCTGATGGGGCGCGGGCGGCGTTTTCTGTCCCGAAATGCCCAGCCTTCATCATTCATCTCGTAAGCGATACGTTCACGACCCATGCGGTTTTCCGCATACAACTCAAGCATTCGCCTAGCACAATCATAATATCCGCGCCAGACTGCGCCTTCTACCGGGGGCATTGTTTCTGCGGTAGTCCCCACCATGAATTGCCCGCTTGGAAGTAACCACGCCCCGTTAGTTGAGGGTATCAGATAACCGTCTTTATTGCGTGTCGTGCCAAAAGGTGGCAACCCAACGGTTTTGCCCTGGCGTTTGCGGTGCTTGATAGCATCTTTGGTACGCTGTGAAATATCGTTAGCATAACCCTCATCCTGCATGGCAATCATCATCAGTAACATGCGACCCATGGGTGTCGAGGTGTCGATTTCACGTCCGGGGGCAGCCAGCACCAAGCGGATTTCCTGTGGCTCTAACAATTCGTCAACCATACGCCCGACACGCCATGCTTTGCGGTGCGTCCGTGACATATCATTGGCAACCAGTGCCACTACATCCGGGTCACTGAGTCGTTCTTTCAAGCGCAGCCATTCCGGGCGGTTTTGTTCATCGCGTCCTGATTTATGACCCTCGGCATCCATGTACCATTCTGGGGTCCAGCCTTCACGGTCACACACCGTTTGGATATTGGCGCGTTGCCGTTCAGGACTATTTGTATCGCTGGCATCACGGGTGAAGGATTGGCGAATGTAGCAGAGGGCTACGTGACGGGTAGTTGGACGCTTTTTCTGTTGGTGGGGCATGACAAACTCCTGGTGTCTATTGCTGAAAGTGGCACGACATTGGGTAGCAGGGTAAAGTCTGTCGAAGGTCGTGCGCTAGTAAGGGTAGTGCATTGACCTAAACGCCGTGGTGTTTGTAGCACTGCGGCGTTCATCTACTTTCTCAAGAATACCCTGCCTCATGCAAATCGTCAACGTGTCCGTTGGCCGGTTGATTGAGTTGCTTCGCCTTTATTTGTCCTAGCAGTTTGATAAATGAGCATAGGCCATACATCACATCAGGGTGTAAATACCCCTCGTCGTCGAATTCTTGTGCGATTTGTAAACTGGCAACCTGTACGAACTGGTGAACGAGGTTCTCCGCTGGTGGGATATATATGATATTGGGTTGGGTTTGGCGCAAATCTGTTGCCATCAGTGCTATCTCACTACGCCCATCATTATTGCTATATCAGGAATGCAACCTGTGGTTCCGTACCTAGAAACGCATACTTATTGTCGATGTCCTGTGCGTCTTACGTATCCGGGTATTGCTTGTGCTTTCTCGCGGTCATGGGCTGCTTCGACACTCAACTTGGCCT
>JAKEEQ010000141.1 GCA_022616515.1 Chloroflexota bacterium
GATTGGTTCCGATAAACATCGGAGTCACGAACGTCACAAGTGCTACCCCGAACCACAGCCGGTAGCGGCGCTTTTCTCGTATCCAGATGCCCCACAGGAAAACAGCGATGAGAAAACTCACCCCGATGAAGACTGCAAACAGATGGCGGCTTACCCACTCCGGACGAAAATCCATCGCCTGCGCATACGGCGTCGGCTGTGAAAATGGGACGACTGCCATCACAATCCGTGAGGTCGCCAGCGCCAGCACCAATCCAATTGCCAGCCACGATAACACACTCCGCTTGCTGTTCAGCAGAAAATAGATGGCGTTGGCGAGATAAAACATGATGAAGAAATTGATCAGCCACGAACTGCGAATCAACTGCAACTCGATGATGAACTCAACCGGGATAAACTCCGCAAACACTACCGCAATAACACACAGCAGCCCCAGCCCGACCATCATCTTCACAATTTGCTGGTGCTGTTCTGGCTTACCAAAACGCCACGACACAAACCACAACGCCAGCATCGCGAAAAAACCAATCCATAGCACCGGCGTCAGGTCAAATGGAAACACGACATACCACAGGCGCAGCTCAATAATCCGCACGAATTTGTCCAGCGACGCCTCCACCAGCGGCAGTGAAAAACGCCAGATGAGAATCGGTAGTGCCGTCAGTCCCATCAAAAACGGCAGCGCAAAAGTGCGCCACGTCCATTCCCGCCAGCTAAACAGCAGCGCAAAGCCCCACATAAATGTCACGAAGAAGCTTGTCATGGCGTTGATGTTGGCAATGAAACCCAGCAGCAAGGCCGCATACACGTACTGGCGTCGCAGAATCAACACAATCGCCCACAGCGCCAGTGAAATAGCAAACGTCGAATGAGTCACAAATGGAGAGTGAATAAAATCGCCGCCCAGATTGGGATACTGGGCCATCCATAAAACCACAGAAAAAATGCCCACTCGCCTGTCTGGAAACAGTGTTTCACCAATGGTGTAAACACCCGCCACCGTAACACCCGTCGCCAGCACATATAAACTGAACATCAAAATGTTCAGGGGAATATAGCGTGATAAATAGCCCAGTGTTGGATAAAAGAAGGTGACATAAGTCTCGCGGGCCTGTAGCAAGAAGTCTCCATCAAATAGCGATGAATCCGCATAGGAATAAATAATTGGTAGTTGGATCGACTGATCGCGGAAATGATTAACGCGCCCATGCTCAAATCCCTGCACACCAAACACGATGAGTAAGGTAGCGATGATACAAAAAAGAACAACCCAGAGTCGTTCTTTTACGTTGTCATTCAATCCAACTGCCGTTTTTTGAAGCGTAAGTTCTTTCACGTTATAACCTTGCTAATAAATTACCTAAGTCTGCCCTTTTAAATACATTGCGTTTCTTATCAGATGCCCAGTGTACAAGGCGTATCTCACCGCGGTCAATCTCCACGCCGGTTATTCCATCATCATGTACGCATGATCCGAGGTTGATATAATGATCGGATGCAACGCATTCGTGGGGATGGAAAACGGCCCGGTGTGTATGTCCCGCAATCAACAGTTGGCGATTAGCCACCGCCCACTGATATAAACACCGCTCACGATGACTCCCAAACGAGTAGTTTCTTGCTAGTTTGCCATCAAGTTTAACGCGCAGTAACTGTTGCATTGGTTTCCAGAAACGGCGAATAAAATATCGGCTAAAAGTAGAGATGCGGTCAGAGGCCAAATCTCCCTGATGACCATGAGCAATAAGAATTTTGTCACCTAGACTGATCGCTGGATGAACTTCTATGGGATACTTCAGCACCGTATGTAAACCGCTCTTGACCTTCAATGGATTTGCCCAATCTTCATCATGATTGCCATAAGTTCGCATATAGAAGCCGTGCCCCTGCTCGATAAACTGCTGCTCGGCGCGAAAGGCTGTATCGGCGTAGGCACCGGCAATCGTATCATGCTCAAATTTCCAGCACTCCTCAATATCGCCATTGAGAATAAGACGATAACCTTGATTGACGTAGTAATCAAGTGCATCAATGTATGTCTCTTCGTTGTGCCGAAAGTCGTCAGTGACTTTTTGACCGTTGCCCTTGTGAACATCACTGAAAATCACGTAACGGTCTTTTTCGAGGTTAAAATGGGGGACCCGAAAGGCGTTCTTTCGGGCGTTGTCCATGGCTTTGAAGGTGTGGGAAAGTTCATCAATCTTGCTGAAGTAGTTTGATAAATCCAAACTCGCTGTTACAACGTTCTGGCTACTTGAAAAGATCGCCATGTGTCTCCTTACCTTGAATCATGGTGAACCTAACCGTTCAAATGCCACCGGCGTCAGCCGCTGAAGCCAGGGCATCGGCGGATACATACGGTTCAATCGCTCGTTTACCTCAACCGCTCGAATATAGTAGTCTTCAAGCTCGCGCATGATAGCAGGCCAGGGATAACGGGTTGCGCGATAGCGAGACTCGTTCCCCATACGTTTGCGCAAAATATCGTTATCACGCAGTTTGATAACAGCTTCTCTGAAAGTGTGGGGGTCATCATTGCAGTGAAAGCCGTTTACCCCGTCTTCCACAAGGTCAACAATTCCACCCTGATTGATGATGACCGCGGGCAGGCCGCTTGCCATACCTTCCTGCACAACCTGTCCGAAGGTCTCATTTGGTCCCGGAAAGACAAAGACATCCGCACTGGCATAAGCATGACTCAACTCTTCACCATATAGATAACCTGTGAAGTAGGTGTCGGTTCCTGCAAACATCTCCTCAAGTTCTTCGCGGGCAGCGCCGTCACCAATAATCGTCAGTGCTACGCCGGGAGTCTTTGCGACCTCAAGGAGCAGATCGATTCGTTTTTCGCGGGCCAGCCGTCCCACATATACACATATCAATGCGTTCGGATCACGTCCATTCAACAGCCTTTCGCGCCATGCCAGATCACGATTATCCGGGCTGAATCTGTGTGTATCAATGCCGCGCCGCCAGATATGCAGACGGCGGTAACCATCCTTACGCAGGTTATTGGCAACCGTCTCCGAGGCGACAAGATTAATGTGGCAGTGGTTATGGATATACCGTAACCAGCGGTTTACCGGCTCTGCCAGCAAACTCATGCCGTAGTGTTTGCGGGCATAACCCGGCAGGTCCGTCTGGTAGTTCGCCACCACCGGAATATGGCGCTGGCGACCCTCGTACAGGCCCGATATAGACATCAGAACCGGACTAAACAAATGGATCAAATCAGGTTTGAAGTCATCAAGCTCTTTGCGGATGACCGCAGCAGGCAGGGCGATTCGTGTTTCAGGTGCAACAGGTACACCAACCGACGGCAATGGCACAATCCGTGTAGGGCCAATCTGAGTCGGTGCGACATCCGGCGCGAAAATGATCACCTCCCGTCCAGTTTCCTGTAGATACCGCATCGTCAAGTATGCGGATTTCGTTACGCCATCAACCTTTGGTAAAAAGGCTTCCGCGAAAATTGCCACCCTCTGAATCGGAGCATAATCCGCTGCCGGATCGTAGACGAACCCTTCATCTTCGCCATCAAACACTTTATTGATAACGGTAGCATCAAAGTTCTCCAATGCTTTGATCAGACGATTCCGTGCCATAGACTCCTACCCATTTCACACAACGATATGATGTTAAAGGATGCCCGTTAAAAACGTACCATTATCTCTTTAAATATTATTTGGTGTCGGTTTAAGGTTGATTAACCTCTTTACCAATCTAGTTATTAAAACACATCAACTGTTAGAATGATGCGCATATCGCGGAATTCTTATATATTTCTACGTATTAGGCGCGAAAAGGTGTCAAAAAAACGAGGGGTCTATTTCCCCTCGTCATTTTTGTCATCCTTTTTTTCAACTGGTTGCGGCTTCCTGGGTTCAGGCGGTCTCATCACTACAGGTTTGTCCGACGCCTTGCTCTCCACCTTTTTCGCCGTCTGCGTCGTCTTACCATCGGTTTTCACTTCCGGCTTTACGTTTTCCGCTTCTTTAGTCATCTGTGGCTCGGGAACAGGTGGTTTGTGGTTTTCGCCTACCGCCGCTGGTTGAGGCTTGGCCCGATTTGTGCGGACCACTTCAATCGTTTCGGTCAGCTTATTCATATCTATTGGCTTGGGCACGACAGCATCGGCCCCAGCATCCTCCTTACGTTCTTCCAGATCGAGAGCCTCATAAGCTGTGACAAAAATAATGGGGCGGTTCTTGATCGCTGGATGCTGGCGCATCATCTTACACAGGGCAAACCCGTCCAGTTTGGGCATCATAATATCAAGCAGGATAACATCAGGTGCTTCAAGTTCTGCCAGTTGCAGGGCTTCTACTGAATTTAAGGTTGCAATCGGGTCAAAACCACTGACCTCCAGCAGAAGTTTAAGCAAGTTTAACGTATCGATTTCATCGTCAACGACTAATACCCGCGTTTTGTCAGACACAAAAAACTCCTATTGCCACGGAACGGTGAGATATTCGCCCGCTCGATATGCTGCCGCGCCATTAAACAGTGCCACGACACCAAACAGAAATGCTGCACGCCGGTTATCACTGCCCTGCAAAATCGCAAACAGCCCCGGCAGACTAATCAAAAAGTAGAGAGCATAAAGATAATATACACTACGCCTTGCTTCAATGCCTAACACCAGCATTAGCATTGCTACCACAAAGACAGCACCAGCCAGTGCTGTGTTGGTCCACATTGCGCCCCAGAAATTGCCGCTCAACGGTCGGTTATTGGCCCCCAGCCAGGCCGCATAAATCCCCAGAATAAAGCAAAAAATGATATAGGCATTATTCAACCCGCCATGAATATCTGGTAAAGCCTCTTCCATTAAACCCGTTCCTTCTCAGCACTCGCCGGTCGCATTATAGCGCAGTTACACCAAAACAAAGAGAGCCTCTTTCGCTGGCTCTCTCAATTACAGTCTATTCAATTGTTTTCTAAAAGCCACTATATGAGGTAGTCGCGCAGGCTGTGGGCCAACCGGGGATGGCGTAGTCTGCGTAATGCTTCTTTTTCAAGCTGCCGGATGCGCTCGCGACTGAGATCGAACTTGTTGGCAATCTCTTCCAGCGTATGGGGTTCGCCACCGCCCAGACCAAACCGCAGCCGAAGAATGTGGCTTTGTCGCGGCGTGAGTTCGCTCAATACCTCTTCGATGGTTTCGCGCAGCAGATTCTGCGTGGCTGCCTCCACCGGGCTTGGGGTGTCCTGATCCTCGATAAAATCGCCAAATTCACTATCCCCATCATCCCCCACCGGACGTTCCAGCGCAATAGCGTGCTGGCTGGCATCCATCATGGTGCGGATACTTTCGACGGAAAGTTCCATTGTTTCAGCGATTTCTTCGGGGGTTGGACGGCGTCCTAAAGTCTGTTCTAATTTCTGGGCAGTTCGATACATCTGGCGGATACGTTCGGTCATGTGGAGAGGAATACGGATCGTACGGGTCTTCTGGGCAAGGGCACGGGTAATGGCTTGCCGGATCCACCACGTGGCATAGGTGCTAAAGCGATTGCCGCGCTTATAATCATACTTATCCACCGCCCGCATCAATCCCACATTGCCTTCCTGTATGAGGTCCGGGAATGGTAATCCCTGTCCCATATACCGTTTGGCAATACTTACCACCAGGCGCGTATTAGCCCGACCGAGATGCTCACGCGCTTCTTGCCCGTCCAGAATGTTTCGCTGCAATTGATCAAAGACATCCGGGGAAATGGGCGTTCCTGCCATTGCGAGTCTATCGAGTTCGACTTGAGCATCTTTACCCGCTTCGATGCGCATGGCTAGCTCGATTTCTTCATCGGCGGTCAGGAGGGGTTCTTGAGCCATTTGTCGGAAATACAATCCAACGGGGTCATCAGCCGAGACAGCATTGATGTCTCCAACTTCCGGGTCGCGTGTCTCCTCCGGCTCAAAGGAGTCATCGCTAAGTGTTTCTTCAGGGATTGGATCATCCTCACCCTGACGTAATTCGATGCCTAACTCGTCCAGTTCTTCTAGGACATTATCAAGCAACGAAAGGTCTTCACCAAGGTCTTCAAGGATTTCTAGAATATCCTCGTAAGTAACGAACCCGCGTTGATCTGCCCTCGTCATGAGTTCTTGTATCACGTGCGTTCAGCCCTCCTTGTAATGAAAAAGTACCTATACACAAAACCTGATGGGTGGATGAGCTATCAGGTGTCGCACGGTATTAATTATGCGGGGAACCGCGCTTGGCTCTGTCATTAATCTTACATGAGAATCATTGTAGCATAGTTCCAAATTTAATGCACAAATGAGGACATTAAACGGGTTTATGCGGGTAGAGATACCCGCAAGGGCGAAACTACAACCGCCTCTATCCCGTCAGCAAAGGCGTTCAGGACTATTTTGACCTTGAGCAACAGTCCTAAACCAGAAGCAGGGCTACCCGGCTGGTTCAAAGCGACTGTTACACGGCTTCTGACAGTGATGATTTTACATTGAGACTGTTTCCTCTCAACAACCACCCATCACCAGGTTGTTAAGGTGCTTGACCTTAATGACTATGGTACACCAATAGCTATAGATGTCAACAATTTGAGAGAACAGTTACGATACATTCAAATCAAGGGGAAGTCTCCCTGCACACATCCGTCAGTTCCACTATCGTAGTTGCGAAGAAGATGAAACACCTCAGCGACAAGGACTTTTGCCGGTTCACACCTGAGGACTTTGTGCAGGTTGTGTCCGTCCATCCCGATAATCTGCCAGTGCCTTTTTCGCCAATTGTTCCAGTTGTGGCAGCGAATTGGCAAAGGCGGTATCCCAGCGCCGATCATCTTCAAGTTCCTCTAATATCCACTGTGCCATTATATTCTGCTGCTCATCCGTTAAACGACTCAGTTCTGCAATGGCTTTTTCTAAAAGCTCGGTCATACCCATGATCCTCCTAATCAAGCGAATCAAATCAATTTTATCACAGAGTAACTAAATGTCGGAACAAAAATCGCATTACAACGTCATGGACGGCGTAATACACACATCTATTAGCAATAAAATTTGCCTTTAAGCCAAACGTGGCGTACAGTTGACTGGAAATTACACTGCTTAAAAAGGGGTGCTTTCCATGCCAGACAATGTCGATAAAGTAATGCAGAAAAATATTCAGCAGAGGAAGAAACAGGACCCGGACCAACTGCCGGAACCCGTTACTCAGGAACCTGAGAAAAGCCTTTCGCGCCGCCTCAGACGCCCGGCGATGTTTCAGGAATTTCCGAGCTGGAAGATAACACCACGCGAGGACTTTGGCTTCATTGATAAGAACGAACTTGAACGAATTCTCAAAGATGCCCCTGTTGACATCAAAGAGGAAATCCTCGCTGATTTGCACGTTCTGGAGATTGAACTTCTCAACCGTTTTTTTAAAGAACGTGACTATGAGGCAACCCGGCATCAGAATCGTTATCGCCGCTTTCAGATTATTTATATTACACTGGCCTTCGTTGCCACAATTCTCGGCTCGGCACAGGCTTATGCTATCGCGGCGTGGCCCCAAGCCCTGACGACCATCGCGTTGATGGAAACAGTCGTGGCCCTGCTCGCGACGATGATAGCGACCATCAGCACCTCGGAGCCGCCCTTTACCGAATGGATAGAGAACCGCCGCATCGCTGAATTCTTGCGACAGGAATATTTCCGCTACTTACTGCGCATCGATCCCTATGACCGCTTCACCATTAAAGCAAAACGCGATATGTTCCTGGCCCGTCGTGCCGCCGAAATCAATTCTGGTAAATATCCTGATGTACGTGTGGAGAATGAAGACAATGACCAACCTGCCTGAGAATCTAGTTCCGCAGCCTGTGGGTGATCCACAGCCTTTGCCAAACCGCCACCGTATGAAGGTATTGAATGCGATCTTTGAGAAGTATGCATTGAATGACCAGATTTCTTACTATCAAAAGAAAACAAAACGCAGCCGCACGGCTTTCAATCAGGTCAATGTATTGCGGGCGATTTTCGCCTTTCTCGGTGGTATGGCCTCGGCCATTGTAGCTGCATTGTCCGGCGCGGATGACGCAGTCGTAACCGCATTTGTGGCGGTAGCCATCATTGCCCCGGCACTGGCAACAACGATTGCCACCTATTCCAGCGTCTATGACTGGGAGCGGTTGACGAAGATTTATCGCGACGCCCTGAACAACGTCTTTCTGGCGGATGCACTCTCGCCTCGTGATGACATGACCGATGAAGAGTTTTATATGTATCTCACTGCCTACAGTGATGCGGTGCTCGACATCATGCACGAGGAAACCGCCCAATTCGGCAACATGATTCGCTCTTCGCAGCAAATCCAGGACTTCCTCGACAAATCTCGCCAGCGTGCCCAGAGTCTCATTGACGACTTTGCCCCGCCCGAAGACAGCGAGGATAGCAATTAGTAGGGACGCCCAACGGGGCGTCCGTTTCCCAAACAAGACTCCCTATTGCCCCACACCTCAGACTCCCCCAAAATGAGGTGTGGTTTTGTTTCAGCAAAGAAAGGCATCCCAATGCCCATTCAAATCCATATGTTGTCGCTGGGGGCGCTGCAAACCAACTGTTTCATTGTTGGCGATACCGACGCCGGAGAAGCGATTGTCATCGACCCCTCAGCAGAAGCCGAGAAAATCCTGGGCGTGGTGGAGCAGCAGGGCTATACCGTCCGCGAGATTCTCATAACGCACGGACATTTCGATCACGTACTGGCTGCCGGGCCAGTCAAAGAGGCAACCGGGGCCTCCCTGCGCATCCATGCCGCCGATGCCCCGATGCTTGGTCAGGCTCAGGCCATTGCCGGAATGTATGGATTGCCGTCGCCTCCAGCGGCTTGTCACGATTCGTTTATCAACCCCGGTGATGTGTTTGAAGTGGGGAATATCAAACTGGAAACGGTCTACACACCGGGTCATTCTCCC
>JAKEEQ010000142.1 GCA_022616515.1 Chloroflexota bacterium
CAAGCGTTTCCAGAACAGCTCCATTATAGGCAGCAATTTCACTTAGCGTGACATCCTCAGGACCGCTGACGACGAGTGCGAAGCCGCCAAATCCCTGCTCGGCTACACCCGACACCCGCACATAGCTGGCTTCCGGTTCAACCTGCCCGTCACCGTCAATATCGTTGAACAACTGCTCACTGTACTCGCGCAGGTCATCCAGAAGGGCATCCAGTTCGTTCTGGCTTGCCATGCCGACCTGAATAACGGCCCGCGTCTCGATAACCTCGTTGGGGTCAACCGACGGGTCGAAGGTGTTTAGCTCACCGCCGATAATCGTCTGAATGGTTTCAACGCCCTCCTGCTCGTTGAGGTATTCCTCAAGCTGCAAGACCTTTTCCTGAGTATCAAGAATAGTCACGGGCTGACCATCGGGGCGCTCGGCAGGCAGGTTCACGCTGATGCTGATCGTCGGGTCACCAAACTGTGGCAAGAAGGTGCGGGGCAACTGCCATAACAACCAGCAGCCAAAGGCTAGCGACGCAAAAGCAACAACCATTGTAATGACACGATGGCTGAGCACCCACTTGATAGTTGCCACATAGCCGGTTGAGAGGTTGTTGATAGCCGCCGTGAAACGATTGCGGATAGTAGTAACCACTCGCTCGGCTGTGCTCATCGAGTCGGTGATCGCGACGACGACTTCTTCGGGCATGGCGTCTTTGTCGATGAACAGCGAGGCCAGCACCGGAATGGTCGTAATCGCCACCGCATAAGAGGCCGCCAGTGCATAGGTGACGGCCAGACCAAATGGCAGGAAGAATGCACCTGTCACACCACCGAAAAGACCTAACGGCAGGAACACCACCATCGTGGTCAGGGTTGCTGCGAAAATCGCGACGGACACTTCACGGGTTCCGTTTAATATGGCGGCGCGTTTTTCGTCGCCGTGCATGATATTGCGGTAAATGTTTTCCAGCACCACAATCGAGTCGTCTACCACACGCCCGATGGCTACCGTCAGTCCGGATAAGGTCATGAGATTCAACGTATAGCTTTCCGGGAAGAGACGGATGATCACCGTCAGGATGCTGCCCAGCGTGGTCTCCCGCCCCACATCATCCAGAATTGGGGCCAGAATATCGTACACATTGGCTGGTAGATAGGTCATCAGTACCAGCGCCGTCATCACCGAGGTCGGAATACTGACCGATGTCACGAGTGTGCTGCGAATGCTCAGGTTCATGAAGATGAGGATGACGATAATCGCCATAATCGCGCCGCTGGTTCCCTCGTTACGAACCCCGCTGATAGATTCTTCGATGAAACTGGCCTGCTCGAAGACGACCCCATACTCAATATCGGCTTCAAGCGTCTCGCCGATTTTCTCGTCAACGGCGTGCCACGCTTCAACCGTGTTAGCATCGCTGGTCTTGAAGATAGCAATCACAAGACTGGACTTCTGGTTGGTGCGCGTAATCGGCGCGGACGGCAGTTCAAACTCCGGGCCGCTGTTGGTGATGCGGTTCTGGATATTTGCAGGCAGGGCAACAATAACCTCGTCGGGAATGAGGCGCAGCGATACCGCACTGATTTCGCTCCAGAAAGTGGCCTCGTTTTCACCCAGATAGGTCCACACTTCACCGGGCAGTTCGCGCACCAGCGGGATACCGCGCTCGTCAATGGCAAGCTGGTTAATGAAATCCGCGCCGCTGCGATACTGCGGCAACGCCCGCGTGTTGATAACGTCGTCGGCGGTTTCCAGCGGCGACCCGATGAAATTGCCAACAGGTTTCCACGACGCTGGCAGTTCAGGGGCGTCGGGATCGTCCAGCAATTCAATCTCGACCGCCCCGGTGTTGATACCCGCAACGGCTGGTTGCTGTTCACCGGCGCGGATGGCCTGCGCTGTTGCTTGAGCCTCACCGCTCAACCCATCATCCACGAAAGCCGCAACCGCCTCATGTTGCAGCGTTTCAGCGGACATCATCGTGAAAATATCGGGGTTGAGCGCGGCGAGGAAATCCTCATCAGCCGCCATCAACGCATCAATCGCTTCCGGTGTCAGGTCATTGATGAGCACAATCGCATACTCGCCATAACCCGCTTCGCGCAGGGTTGTGACAATGGTGTTCAAGGTCTGAGCCGGATTGCCTTCAAAGGCGACCAGATCACCGGTGGTTTCCAGCGACTGCTCACCCATGACCGCGCTGAGGTCGGTCCAGTTGGAACCCAGCGCGACAGTCGCAACATTCGATGGCGCTTCAATGGGCAGTTCAGCCACCACATCTGGATTAAGCTGGCTGATGACCTCTGGACTGAGTCCCGCCAGAAATCCCGATTCTTGTTGTTCAATGTAGAGTAAAATATCGGTTGTCAACAGCGGATAGAGATCAGTTGAGCCGGGGCTGTTCACAAATTGGTTGAACAGTTCGGTGACCGTACCGATATTTTCATCTGCTTCGGCAAAGGTAAACAGGTCGTCTGCCGTCGCTAGCTCAACGTCAATGACGCTGAAGGCTTCGATCCATTCGGCAGGCATCGCCGGGGCGTCGGATGGCGTTTCGGTCGCCTCGATGGGCAGTGCCGCCACCACCTCGGCGTTCAACTGCCCGACCGTCTCGGCGCTCAAATTGCTGTAGAAATCGGGTTCCTGTGCGGCAACATATTCCAACACTTCCACTGAAAGCTCATTCAGCAGCGGGCCTGCCATTGGCTCAGTCGCCATCTGGTTGAGGAAACCGGCAACAGTGCCAGTTTCTTCAATGACTTCCACCGCATCCAGCAAATCCTGAGCGGTATTGAACTCAACATCCACGCCTGCCTGCTCACTGACGAAACCTGCTACAAGACTCCATTGTTCCGGCAAGGCTGGCGCGTCAGTGGCTGTTTCGTCTTCTTCAGCAGGCGTCTCTGTTTCGGGGGCGTCTTCATTGAAGGTAATTGCCCCACCACCAAATACCGTCACATCCGCCACATTTTCCAGATCACGCAGACCCGGCACGAGTTTGTCCTGCACGAAATCTTCCAGTTCGGCTTCACTCAATGCCTCAGAACTGATGGTGATGAAGCCGAGCGGCAGGTCGCTAAAGTTGAAGGTGAGCAAGGTTGGCGCATCGGCCCGCCAGGGATCGGGCAGCAAGGCATCGGTAGCCGTGGGTGTGGTTCCCGTTAGCTGGCTTGCCAGATAATTCTGGGCAACAACCGTGCGCTCACCGAAAGCAAGCTCCTGCACGTAATCGGCGGGCAGCGCGGCCAGCGTGTCGGCATTCAAGGACAGCACCACATCCGCCGTCAACTCTTTGATAAACGAGCAGGGGTCTTCCACACCTTCGGGAATCACACGGAAATCACGGCAGTGCTGCTGGACATCCAGAAAAATCTGTACGTCGGCAGGTGTCAGGTCGGATGCCGTACCGAGTGGTCCGATAACCTCGCCCTCTTCCAGCAGGGTATTGAAGATGTTTGCCATGCTGCGGTTCGTGGTCAGTTCGGCAATGTCTTCGGCAGTTGAGAAGCGGTCAACATCATCACGCGCCTCTACCCAGCTTTCCGGGAGTTCCGGTGCTTCTTCACCCGGCGTAATCGCAATATCAGCACGCCGGGCCAGTAGTTCCTCACTCAAGCGGGTTTCAAGATTGTTGTATATTTGATCGGGAAAGGCGGCCAGTGCTTCGTCTGAAAAAGCCTGCCATACCCCCTCGTCAAGCTGCTGAGGAAATAGGATGTCTTCTTCTACTGAATAATCATAGAGCCACAGCACCGCTTCCGGCGATAGTTCGCCAATCATGGCTTCCGGTGAACTGTCGCTGGCCGGAACCAGTGTTCGCACCGGAAGGCGCAGCGCATCGGTGGCCGCCTGAACATCCTCCTGCACTCGGCTTTGATTCAAGCCGAATTCATTGCGAACAATCAGGAATGACAGGCCCTTCTGGCTGGTCGACTCAACGTTTACTACACCATCGACATCGCCCGTTGACTCTTCCAGCGGCACACTGTACATGTGCAGCATCTGGTCGCTGGAAGCGCCGCCGTTTTGGCCGATGATAAAGGTCTGCGGAAATTCGATTTCGGGAATGAGTTCCTGATTGAGTTGGGTGTAGGAGAAAATACCCAGTGCAATCAGGGCGAAGGTGACGATGAGCGTAACCCAGCGAAAGCGCAGTGCCAGCCGGGTGGTCGCATCGAAGAATGAACGCATATAGACCTCATTAATTTATCTATACAAACACCTTAAAAAATGTCAGTAAATTGGCGGAGTGGTGATTTTTTTGTGAATTGCATTCTTCAAAGATTCGCAGGACAACTCACGACGGACGCGATTTTCGTAGGGACAGCATATATGCAATTTTCCGAATTCATTGGGTAACGGTAAATGGCATACTATCGCCCCATTGCATTGACGGTATGTTGACGGTGCCGGACACAGCAGTGCTGTGTCCCTACGGGAGTGGTGGGTTTTCGTAGGGACGCCCCGTTGGGCGTCCGCCAGCCAACGCACCGGACTCATCAACCTTTACCGTTTAATTTTTCAAGTTGCATATATGCTGTACGCTTTATCCCTCTCCCGGTTGCAGGATGTCACGTTTTGCCACATTACTTAACGGTCGCTAAGTATAAGTGACATTTTTCACCAATGCAATTGTCGAGATTTGGATTTTATTTTTTCTACGGCTATACTAAATTACGTTAAATTAGAAGCATTATCCGGAGCCGAATGGCATGGCACAGGCACTTGACAAGAGTAAATATACAATTCTTATCGTTGATGATGACGAAGATGCGCGTCTCGTCTTAAAAATGATGGTTCAGCGCGATGGCTATCAGGTCTATGAAGCCGCCGATGGGCTGGAAGGGCTGCAACGCTTTGAAGAGGTTCATCCGGATGTCGTGCTCATGGATGCCATGATGCCGCGCATGGACGGCTTCACGGCTGCCCAGAAAATCATCGAAGATTATGAAGACCGTGAAGTGCCGGTGGTGATGGTGACAGCCCTTAATGATGATGGATCGATTCAACGCGCCTTCAAGATTGGGGCCAGCGATTACATCACCAAGCCGGTACAGGTGTCAGTGATGCGGCATCGCATTGAGCGGCTGGTGCGCACCAAGGCTGCTGAAGATGGGCTGCACAAGATTATCTCCGATCAGCGTTTTCTGAGCCGTCTGGACCGTGACCTCGGCTACACCTTAAATACACAGCGCGTGTTGACTCTGACAATGGACATCGTGCTGCGCCGTTCCGGTGGGTCGTCGTGCACCATCGGCGTTATCAACCGCGCCTCGCGCCGTCTGGAACGCGCCGCTGCGCTGGGTGGGCCGAAATGGTTAGAGGAGCCTGTTCCTGAACAGGACCTGCTCAACGATAACCACCCGTTATCGCTGGCATTCTCCGAATCCAGCCAGATTCACGAAGTGCCCCAGTCTGACGACCGGGTGCGCCTGCTCGTGCCACTGGTGGTCGAAGGTAAGCCGGAAGGGGTGGTTGTGGTGGACAATGTCATGGCCCGCTTTCTGGACCAGACTGACCGCGATTTCTTGCAGCAAGTTGCCAGCCGCGCCGCGATTACCCTGTCCAAGACACGCCTCTACGAACGCAGCCAGCTTTATAACAAGAAACTGGACTATTTGCACCAGATCAGCACCGCCATTTCCAGCAGCCTCAACCGCGATGACATGCTTGAGATGAGCACACGCGGTCTGGCCGTTCTGCTGGATGGGTCCAGCGCGTTTTTCTGTGATTATGATCGCCGCAACAAGCAGCTTATGGTGCGGGCAAATTTTGTAGTGGAGGGTATGGCTGATACACCACCGGACGTCAACAAGAAAATTGATGTCACGAAAGACGGCGATGCGATGAAACGGCTGCATGAAGGTGTGGTGCAGTTTCAGGCCAGCCGCTTGAGTGATGATGACCCGCTCAATTTCTTCGTGATGAGGTTTGGCCTCACTGCCGGGATGGCCGTCCCGCGCCTTCAAGATGATGTCGTCGAGAGCCTGATTGTAGTAGCCGACAGCCGCTTCGAACGCCATTTCAGTGATGACGAGGTCGGTCTGGCCCGCAGTTTGGGCGACCATATTACGGTGATGCTCCAGCAGGCCAATCTCTTCGCCAACATTAAAGAACTGGAAGAAGTGAAGTCGGAAATGATCCGCATGGCTTCACACGACCTGAAGAATCCGCTCTTGCAGGTGAGGGGCTATCTGGACCTGCTGTTGAAAACGATGGGTGAAGCGCTTTCAGAACAGCAGCGCGAATTCGCCAGCCGCATCACATCCGGCACCGATAAAATGAACAATTTGCTGGAAGACATCCTCAATCTGGAACGGATTGAAAGCCATTCCACCACTCAACTCGACACCATCAATTTGCGCTTCACGCTGCATCAGGTGGTGGAATCACTGCGCCCACACGCTGAACTCAAGCGCCAGTATTTGAGTGCCAACATCGGCGAAGAGGATGCCTATATCATGGGCAATGAATTGCAGTTGCAGCAGGCGTTCAATAATTTCATCAACAACGCCATCAAATATACTCCTGAAGCCGGTAAGGTCACCGTGCGCGGCAGGGTTGAAGACGGTGAGTTTCACTTTGAGGTTGAAGACAACGGCTACGGCATCCCTAAAGATCGTCAGGACAAGCTATTTGAACGCTTCTATCGCGCCCGCACCCCCGGCACAGAAGATATTCCGGGAACGGGGCTGGGCTTGAGTCTTGTGAAGTCGGTCGTGCAGCGGCATGGCGGCGACGTATGGTTCAAGAGCGAAGAAGGCAAAGGCAGCACCTTCGGAATCTGGCTGCCGGTTAAGCCCGAACCGGCTGAAAAGAAAGAAGCGAAATAACAGATGGGACGGTCGCCCGGTCCACTGCCCTACCCATCACGGCTGATGCTCAATGTCGGGATTATTATTGGTGGGGCGATTGGATTTTTCATTCAAAACCAGCGCGGGTCGGATGCGATTGAAGCGTTCCTGATTACAGGCGGCTGTGCAATGGTCGGGGCGTTGATTCTAAGCCTCATTGATATATACGTCTTGCAGAAACGTTGAGGTGGTGGTAAGGCTTTGACTGATACGGTGATTGAGTTGGCGGACGCCATAGATGGCGTCCCTACGGGAATCGTGAATAATCGTAGGGACAGCATAGATGCTGTCCGTCACTATAAAATCATTCATCAGTCAATAGGTCGCCACTACCGTTGACCGGATGATGTGGGTTAACTTTTAATTACAGATTATGTTCTTTGGGCATGGGACGCGGTGTACCGCGCCCCTCCGAAAACAACCGTCAGAGGGGTCGGGTATACCCGATCTCGGCTCGTTTATAACCCGCACCATATTTCTTAAACGCATCATGGCGTCCGCCGAAATTGGATACCCGTCAATCTGCTATCTTCTAATGTCACGAGCCGCTCCTATGGACAATCACCTCAGCAAACTCAAACAACTCCTTGATACCGCCACGCTTGATGACGCAACGCGCAACGCCATCCTTGAGACCGTTGTCGATCTTGAGGGCAAATATCTGGCAGTAAAACGTCAGTTAGAACTTGAAACGGAGCAAAACTACAACATTTTGCATGGAAGTACTTTTGAGTTGAAAGCATATGCAAGCTCAGTTCTGGGTTACTCTCGTATTTTAGTGGATGGGCGCGTTGGCGAGTTAAGCACTCGTCAGAAGGCCATTGCTGACGGGATTGTGCTAAATGCGGAACGTTTGCTGGCCTATGTTGACAGCTTAAGAGATTTGAACCGAATTAAAGCAGAACAATTCATGCCGCATCCCGAAATTGTGGATATATGCGCTTTTCTCGATGAATTGAAAGCGAATCTGGCAAAACGCAATATCGAACTCATTGAACACTGCGCACCTGATGTTGGTTCGTTGAATATTGATCGGAGTTATCTTGCACTGACATTGGAGCATTTATTGTATTGCGACCATGATTTTCAGACGCCACAAACCATCGAGTTAGTTGCATCACGCAGCGGAAATGTCGTGCGCCTGGCCTTTACCATCCACCCCATAGATTATAAAGCAGATCGCATCCTCGATGTTTATCACCGTTTAGCGCAGGATCAATTAGAAGTGACTGAGATCATGGCGATGCGGGTGTCGGTTGCCTATCAACTGTGTAATTTGATAGGAGGCAACCTTATCATCGAAAAATCACCGAATGGTGCGATAGGCTTTTTGCTGGAATTCGACGCCCATTAACTCAACATATCCCACAGCAGTCTAAAGCCGAAAAATGCCAGCACAATGCCGCCAATCGCGTTCAAGATTCGCATAAAGCGCGGTGTCACAAACTGCTTGCCCCAACCCAGCAATGCCGCCAGACCAAACGACCAGATCAGCGCACTGAGCATGAATCCAACGAAGAAAATGAGGAAAGAGTCCGTTTCGCCTGCCGGGACGACACCATTGCCAATGCCCAGCCAGAACGCAACCGGCAGTGGATTCCACAGCGACAGCGCAACGCCCAGCGCGAAATCGCCCCGCGAGTCAACAGGCTGCGCGGTCGATGGGGTTCCACGAAAGGCAGCTTTAAAGGCATCCCAGGCGAGATAGAGGAGAAGCAGCCCGCCAATCACGCCCAGCACAAGGCGAATGGTCATGCTGCCAGTGATGGCTGCTGTGCCCACAAACGCAACCGCCGCCCACAGCCCCATACCAATCAACGCGCCGAGTTGGAGATTGAACGCCGCCATGAAGCCGCGTTCAAAGCCACGTTTCAACACCTGAGCAGTCACCGCGCCGGGTGAAGCGACAAAGGCAATACCGAGTCCGAAGCCTGTCAGAAATAGAGACATCGACATTTCTCCTCTGATGGGATGGGTGATGGTTTTTTGTTGTCAACGTTTTTCAAAGACGAGCCGCACCAGAAAACAGATTCGCGGTAGATGAAAAATGGAGTACACGAGCCTATAGATTAAACAGCGGTCCCTCCATTCGCTACCCGCCGGACGGGATGTATCCCGTCCCTACGATCTCCCACGCCTTCCAAAGGGACGCCATCTATGGCGTCCGCCAGCCATCGCCGCCGACCAATTGACGCGAAAAGGGAGAAATAAGTTGGGGTAAATCATTTCACCGTCAACGCCGCGAAGACCTCGCTGGCACTTGCCACCTGTGCACCCAACGCCCGCAGCCGGGTATCAATCACCGTGTCAAAGATTTGACCATCAGTATTGAAGGCACTGCGGCTGCCGGGCACGGACACCATTGTCGGCGCAACCCAGGCATGCATGGCCCGCGCCGCCAGCAGCATCGTGGTCAGCGTGTTGTTGCCCGTACCCGATGTGCCGCCCTGTACCGTTACCAGTCCAACGACCTTGCCCGCCATGCGCGGTGGAAGGTCTTCGGTCCCGATTTCCAGCAGGTCAAGCGCATTTTTCATCGCGCCGCTGATGGTGTTGTGATAGGTAGGCGATGCCAGAATGATGCCCTGTGCATTGGCAATGGCGTCAAATAACTGCTCAATAGTCTGGCGCTCGGCTGGACTATATGCCTCCAATGAATACGTACCGTTGAACATTGGCAGAGGAAATTCGGCCAGATCGAGATGATGAATGGTTGCGCCGGAGGCTGCCGCACCGTCTAATGCAATGCGCAGCGCCAGGGTCGTTGTGGAACCGGGACGAAGGCTGCCACCCAGTCCGAGAATGGTTGTGGGCATAAGTGCTCCTGATTGCTCGAAGAATCTCTGTAAATAGCTTATACTGATAACGTGTCGCCGTGAAGCCAAAAAGACAGGTATTTCGTCCTACGGGAATTAGAAAATAAGGCAAACAAGCATGTTGACTTTAGAAATCGAAAAATTGTTGGACGAAACAGGCTGGCGATTGCTGGAAGCTTTGCAGGAGGATGCCCGGCTGTCCTATCGTGAATTAGGCGAACGGGTGGGGTTGACATCCCCGGCGGTGACCGAGCGCATCCGCAAAATGGAAGAGGCTGGCATTATCACCGGCTATCATGCCGAGGTTAATCTGAAGAAACTTGGCCTGACTGTAAACGCTGTGATTTACCTGACAGATTTAGGCGGGCAAAGTTGCAGTTGGGTCGCTGAGCGAGTCAGCAAAATCCCGGAAGTGATCGAATGCATCCGTACCACTGGCAGCGATTCAATTATATTAAGAGTGGTCACCACTTCGCTGGACCATCTGGCCCGCGTCATAGATCAAGTCTCCGCCTATGGTATCCCCTCGACAACCATCGTGCGTTCATCCCCGTTCAGGCGCAAGGTGATTAGCCGTGCCTTGCATAACAACATCGAAGATGAGAGTTAGTTGTAGGAGGTCGCCCATCATTCACGTAAATGTGCAGTATTCAACAGTGCCAAAGCTCATATAGGCAAAGTCTGGCACAGGTGTATCATTAAGAGGGTTAGAGACACCCCTCTCGCCCTGACAAAAAGGAAATATCCTATGAGTTTTACCAAACAGGACGTACTTGAATATCATGAGTTAGGACGCCCTGGCAAGATCGAAGTGAAAGCCACCAAACCGTTGACGACTCAGCGCCATCTGTCGCTTGCATATTCGCCAGGTGTTGCGGAAGCCGTACTTGAATTGGAAAACGATCCTGCCACCGCGTATCGTTATACAGCTAAAGGCAATCTGGTAGCCGTCGTGTCGAACGGTACGGCGATCCTCGGCCTCGGCGACCGGGGTGCATTAGCCGCCAAACCGGTTATGGAAGGAAAAGGCGTTCTCTTTAAGACGTTCGCCGATATAGATGTATTCGACATCGAACTTGATACCCACGACCCCGATGAAATCATTGCAGTATGTCGTGCGCTGGCCCCCACCTTCGGTGGCATTAATCTTGAAGATATAAAAGCCCCTGAATGCTTCTATATTGAAGAAACCCTTAAAGAAATGCTGGATATCCCGGTATTTCATGACGACCAGCACGGCACGGCCATCATTAGCTCGGCAGGACTCATCAACGCGGTCGAATTAACTGGCAAGCGTTTTGAAGACCTGCGGGTGGTGGTATCCGGGGCCGGAGCCAGCGCGATTGCCTGTGCCAAACTGTACGAGCGGCTGGGTGTTCAACGCGAAAATATCATCATGGTCGATAGTCGCGGCGTGATCTACAAGGGCCGTGAAGCGGGCATGAATAAATATAAGGAAGAATTCGCGATTGATACCGACCTGCGCACACTGACCGAGGCAATGGTTGATGCTGATGTGTTCCTGGGCCTGTCGGTCAAAGATATGGTCAGTGAAGACATGGTCAAGACAATGGCGAAGGATCCGGTTATCTTCGCAATGGCAAATCCTGACCCCGAAATTCCCTATCCGGTAGCCCGCAAAGCCCGCTCCGATGCCATCATCGGCACCGGACGCAGCGATTTCCCGAATCAGGTGAACAACGTGCTTGGCTTCCCATTCATCTTCCGGGGTGCGCTGGATGTTGCCGCGACGGCTATCAATGAAGAGATGAAACTGGCGGCTGCTCAGGCACTGGCTGATCTGGCTCATGAAGATGTGCCGGACAGCGTACTGGCCGCTTATGGCGTTGATCGTCTGGGCTTCGGTCAGGAATATGTCATTCCCAAGCCGCTCGATCCGCGTGTACTGTTGTGGGAAGCGCCTGCGGTTGCGAGAGCTGCGATGGAAACGGGTGCCGCCCGTATCGCCATCAATCTGGATGAATATCGCGACCAATTGACGCGCCGTCAGGGTGTCATACAGGGTGTGAAGCGTTTCTTCATCAATCGAACCAAACAATTCAATAAGCGTATTGTGTTCGGTGAAGGCGAAGAACCCAAGATCATTCGGGCCGCCTATCAGGTTCAGGAAGAAGACATCGCTGAACCGATTTTGATTGGCAATGAAAACCGCATTTTGAAGCTGATTGACGAACTGGGCTTGCACTTCAATCCCGAAATTGTTGATCCTTACAATTCGCGGCGTTATGAAACATATGTGGAAACGTTCTTTGAACTGCGCAAACGCAAAGGTCAGACCGAAAAATCATCGCGCCACGCGATGCTTGACCCGCATTACTTTGGCCCGATGATGGTCTACATGGGCGATGCGGACTGCTATCTGGCCGGGTTGACGGCTTCATATCCAGATGTCATCCGTCCTGCTCTGCAAATCTTCCACACCCGTCCTGAAGTTCACCGGGCGAGTGGTGTTTATCTGGTCGTAGCCGACAACAACCAGTACATCTTTACCGATGCGACAGTGAATATCGAACCGTCCGCCACTGATCTGTGCGAAATTGCCATTCTGGCACATGATTTCGCTAAGAGTATCGAGTTTAAGCCGGTAGTTGGTATGCTATCGTTTAGCAATTTCGGCTCAACACCACATGTTCAATCCGAAAAAGTGCGGCAGGCGACTCAAATGGTCAAGGAACGTCGTCCGGACATCATCATTGATGGCGAAGTACAGGCCGACTTTGCAGTATCGGGCAAGAAGATGGAAGAAGCCTATCCGTTCAGCGAGATTCGCAATGCGAACGTGCTGGTCTTCCCCGATCTTGCCAGCGCCAACATCGCCTACAAACTGATGTCACAAATTGGCGGCGCGGAGACGATTGGCCCGATTTTGCTCGGCCTCGGTGCGCCGATCCATGTCCTACAACAGGGCGACAGTGTTGACAGCATCGTGACGATGGCGGCGGTGGCGACAATGGATGCCAAAGATCGCGAAAAGGTCGCAACAATCTAAGTTATCGTTGGGATGACAAATGAGGCACGGCTCCGGTCGTGCCTTTTTTGTTGGACGTCGCCACCGCCATTTGTAATAAGGGTTTCGGGAAAGTTAGAATTACGTCGGGGATGAATTTGCGAGCAATTATGAAAGGCCCTTGACGGGGGGGTGGGGGTGGGCTATACTGACCGGTACAGTGCTCAATAGGAGAGCGACGTTTGAACGCAGTCAAAACCGCACGAGGGACAGGCAGCTAG
>JAKEEQ010000143.1 GCA_022616515.1 Chloroflexota bacterium
AGTGGCCCGCGAACAGGCGATTGCGGTGATGCGCAGTCTGGGTAGCCGCCGGACCAATGTGTTCCGTGTCATTTTATTCGAGACCCTTGTTATCAGTCTGCTGGGAGCCGCCGTTGGTCGTATCTTTGGCTATGGTGCTGCATCCGTTATTGCAAACATATTCACGGATGAATCTGCTATTCCAATTCCGATTCGCGTTCAGGCTGATTGGGAGCTTCTTTTATGGGCACTACCGCTTGCAGTCGGTGCGCTGGCGGGTATAATTCCTGCTATCATGGCCTATCGAGTAGATGTTGTAGAGAAGTTATTTCCGACGTGAAGCGACGATTGTTCCTGCTATTGATCCTATCCCTTGCCGCCTGCACCAATGGCGGCAGGGACACTGAAAACGAAGACTTACAACCTACCCTACCTCCTATCGCAACCACCGAAGACGATGAGATTGCAGCAGGGGAGGATGAAGAACCGTTCATTGCACCCGAATTTACCCTGACCAGCATTGATGGCGACACCGTGTCGTTGAGTGCGCTGCGCGGTCAATGGGTGATGCTCAATTTCTGGGCAACATGGTGTAAGCCATGCGTAGAGGAAATGCCTGTGTTGCAGGTAATTTCGGAAACGCGCGATGATCTGGTACTGCTTGGCATCAATGTTCGCGAAGACCCGCAGCTTGTGGAGGATTTTCTCGCAGAGCACGGCATCACTTATACTATCCTCATGACGCCGCAGAGCGCGGAAGCCGATCAGATGCTCATAAGTTATTTTCCATCAGGAATGGCGCTGCCGCAAAGTGTTATCATCGCGCCGGATGGCGAAATTGTCTGGCGGGATTTCAGCGCACTGGAACTTGACGGTTTTTCGGAAACGCTGGATAGTGTGATTGCGGAATGGGAGGGTTAACTTGCCTTCTCGGTTGGTGGTTAGGGGAGGACACTTTTTTGTTGCTGGTATGCTTCCAAAGCCCGAACCCGCACCGGGACCGCACCCATGAACGGTGTGGGAGGTATTGTCCAGCGGACGGGATATATCCCGTCCCTACGATTTCTCACGACTCCCGTAGGGACGCCATAAATGGCGTCCGCCAGCTAATTAAAGCATTACCCTCTATCACTCATGGGTGAAAAAGTGGGTTACAACACGCACAAATTCGCCCGGACGATCCAGATACGCAAAATGCCCCGCTCCCTCAAACAAAATCAATGCTGCATCCGGGATTTCTTCTTCCAGAATACGCCCGATCTCAAGCGGCGTTTCCTCGTCCAAATCTCCCCAGAACAAAAGTGTGGGCGCTTGAATTCGCCGCGCATATTCCCGCAAGTCCTGCCCGATCACCAGTTTAAATGTTTCCAGCAACGGCCCTGCGTTTAAATAATCAGCAGAACCGTATTTTTGCCGGAAATAGGCACGCAGGCGTTCTTTGAGGCCGCCCAATCCCGGAATGCTCAAAATGGTAAACAGGACGCGGCGAACGATGTAGTAGATGCGGATATTCATTGACGGGGGGAGTTTGACACCGGCACTGTTGGAAAGCACGATTTTTTCAATCTTCTCACCCTGCTCTGCACCAAGAATGAGGCTGACACGCCCGCCAAATGAGTGCCCGACGAGGTGCATTTTCTCAATCCCGGCTTGATTTACGTAGGCCATGACCCACTGCGCATATTGAGGAACGCCCCACGGCTCTGGTGCTAGTTGTGTCTCGCCAAAACCCGGCAGGTCAAGAAGGTGACATTCAAATCCAGCCGAAGCAATTTGAGAGGCAATACCCTCAAAACTGGTCATGTCGCCACCCCAGCCATGCAGAAACAGCACCGGAAAACCTTCACCGATGACCTTCACGTTGGTCTGCAATCCATTAACAATCATCAGCCGTTAACCTTAATGTCGGCATTAATGGCCTGAAGTTTTTCAACCACGCCATCAAACACGTAATTAAACACCTGAGCGTTATCAATTACCGACTCGCCTTTTGCACACAGGGCGGCTATTAACATAGCAAGGCCGGTTCGTACATCTGGCGTATCGATATATTCCCCGCGCAATGTGCTTCGCCCAATGACAATGGCACGATGCGGGTCACACAGGACAATTTGTGCGCCCATTGCTTTCAGTTTGTCGATGAAAAACATCCGGTTGTTATAGAGCTTTTCGTGGATAAGAGTCGTGCCGCTGGTTTGCGTCGATAAGACCGTTGTAGTGGCGATTAAGTCCGATGGAAAGCCCGGCCACGGAGCCGTATCTACCGCCACATCCGACTCTTCTACCCGGCGTGCTGCTCGTAAGGCCGTTTGTTCGGGGATATGCAGTGTGTGGAGATTGCTGCCGTTAGTGGGGGCTTGCAGGTAAAATTGCATTCCGAGCCGCTCATAGACTTTCAGGATCATCTGCATATCTGGCAAATATACGTCATGAATCGAAATCTGGCCGGGCGTGATCGCTGCCAGGGCTGCAATGCTGGCAATTTCGATGTGATCAGGTGGCAGCGTGACTGATGCGCCTCTGGGTTCCGCAGCAATACCGTGTACTGTTAATAAATTGCTGCCAATGCCATCAATTTTCGCACCCATTTGAACCAGTTGGTGTTGTAGTATCCGTAGATGAGGTTCTGATGCAGCATTGAAGATACTAGTCTTACGTCCCAATACGGCTGCCAACATGCAAACCAGTGCTGTAGCAGTAACGCTCATTTCAGCGAGGATGATAGATTGTTCATCCCACGTATTCCCTACGATGTTGATCGCATCACCATCGATTTCGATCTCCTGTCCCAGATCACGTAAGGCAGTGAGATGACTATATAATCGACTTATGGACGAATCCCATTCGAGCCGGGCATGACGCCGTCTGGCGATAATGGGAGCGATGAATAGTACACTGGCTGGAACCTGGCTGGTGATGGCGAAATCGAGGTTGCGTGTTTGGATATGTGGTGTTTGTATAGTCAGGGAAGATGGTGAATCCCAGATAATTTCGCTGCCCAACTGTCGTGCAATATCCAGCATCTGTGAAGTACGCTGGGAATTGGATACACGTTCTAGATGGGACGGGGCATCGGTTATCAGGGAGGCTGCTATACTAGCCAGAACAGCATTACTGTTCCCGGATGGGTAGTAATCTCCATCAAGGGTCGAACGACCGTTTACAGTAATCTGCATACACATTCTTCCTTTGGCAGGAGCGATAAGGCATTGCGATTATCGCTATCAAAAAAGGTAACGTCAAGGATAGCTCTATGCGACACATTGATTACAAGTCGCTCGACGAAAATACAGTGGTGGAACTGGCCTGTGAGGGCGATAATCAAGCGTTTGGCGAGTTGTACGAACGCTATGTAACGCGCATATATAATTATTTCTATTATCGGACAGGCAGCAATGAGGACTCGGAAGACCTCACGGCGCGAGTGTTCATCAGGGCACTCAAACACATCGAAAATTACGACAATCGTGGTGTTCCATTTTCGGCGTGGCTGTACCGCATTGCACACAATCTTGTGGCGAACTGGCATCGGGATAACAGCCGTCGCAAGATTATTCCGCTTGATGATTACCTCGTGAGCAGCTTGCCGAGCGACGCGCCGGACATCCTGGCGGAAAGCAACGAGCAGCAAGAGGAGTTGCTTGATGCTGTGCGAAGTTTACCGGAAGATCGCCAGCAACTACTTTACTTAAAATTTGTTGAACGATTGCCCAATGCCGAAATCGGCAACATCATGGACCGTACAGAAGGGGCCGTCAAATCTCTATACCATCGTACATTGCAGGCGTTAAACGAAGATTTGTCAACTCACCGGGCTAAGAAACCGGGCAAACGCACAAAAAGATAGTATCGAAACGGGGTCAACCAACGAAATGGACGAGATGAAGCTGCAAGATTTGTTAGAAGAACACGCCCAATCACTCATCAGGGGCACTTTAAATCGGGACAAGCTTCTGGCAAAATATAAGATTGCGCCAGATAACCCGATTATTCAGTTATTGGATATTGCCGAACGGCTGGACGCCACGATGACGTCGATAAGGCCATCGGAGCAGTTCATAGAAGATCTCTACAATGAACTGGTTGGTCCGTCGGCAACAACCATCTGGGGACGCTGGGCACGCCGTCAAATTGACCGCCTGCCAAACCTCGGTGTTGATGTCCAACCCATTGAAAGATGGCGGCAACTGCCATTTAGGGTACAATTAGCAGCAGCAGGGTTAGGCGGCCTGACATTGTTGATTATTGCCGCACGTCGTGCTGTCGGCGAGGAAATGGAAGCAGAAGAAGCGAGAGATATCCTTCCCGAATCCAATACAGCCTAATGGATTTGTGTTTTAAGATGTACAATGTCAGAATCTGCCAAAAAATGTGTCATTGTTCATACTTTGCAAAGCTAGGATTGCGAAGGACGCTTTGTTGTGATACGCACTCACAAAATCCGTCTCAACCCTGACCCTGCACAGGAAACCTACTTCTACAAAGCCGCCGGGACAGCCCGTTTTGCCTACAATTGGGCGGTGGCACAGTGGCGGGCTAGCGGGGGTGAAAAACCGAGTGCCAAGCAGTTGAAAAAGCAGTTCAACGCACAGAAGCCCGATTGGACTTATGAAGTCACCAAATGTGCCGCCGAAGGGGCCTTTATGGACTTCGCCAAAGCTGTGAATAAACATCTTAAGGAGGGCGCGGGGGAACCCCAGTTCAAATCTCGTAATCGCGGACATTTTAGTTTCTATCTTGCCAATGATAAATTTTGGGTGTCGGGGCACTGGATTACCATCCCGAAGCTGGGACGGGTCAACATGGCGGAGAAACTGCGTTTGCACGGCAAAATTATGAGTGCGCGGATTGTCCGAACCGGCCAGCATTGGTATGCCTCTATCAGCGTTGAGATGCCGGATAAAAGAATTGCACCCAAAGCCGAGGCAGTAGGGGTCGATGTTGGTATCTTGCATCTGGCAACCCTCAGCGATGGCATCGTCTTCGATAATGAACGTCCCCTCAAGCACCATCTGCCCCGCCTGGCAAAATTACAGCGTGTTCTCGCCCGCAAGGAAAAAGGCAGTTGTAATTACGAGAAAATCAAGGCCAAGATCCGTCATCTACACGCTCGTATTCGCCATATCCGCGATGATATTCTGCACAAACTAACAACCTTCATTGCCAGATACTATGGCTTTGTTACTACCGAAGATTTGCATATTGAGGGCATGATGAAAAACCACCATCTTGCTCAGGCTTTACAGGATGCGGCTTTGCGACGACTGCTGACCTTGCTGGAATACAAGGTTGCAGACCGTCACGGTAGCTTTGTCAAGGTTGACCGTTTTTTTGCCTCATCGAAAACATGCAGTAATCCAGACTGTGCGGGTCGCTGTGAGGATTTAACCCTCGGAGACCGCGAGTTTGTCTGTCCTGAGTGCGGGTTGCGTTTAGACCGGGATTTGAACGCTTCCATCAATATTTTATACGAAAGCTTACGCTTGATGTATAATACACACCCGTCCGGCAGTGGCTACGACGGACGTAAACAGCCCCCTCAGACGGGGTACAACCTGAATATATCATCTGTGCTGGATGGTGGTATACACTTTTGTATATCTGAAAGGTAGCAGGCATATGTTCAAAGAACGGTACGCCAAAATTTCTGGTTGGGGCAAATATGTCCCGGAACACGTTATTACGAACAAAGACCTCGAAAAAATGGTTGACACCAGCGACGAATGGATCACCCAGCGCACTGGCATCAAAGAACGCCGCATTCGTGGCGAGAATGACACCAACTCCAGCATGGCCGTCGCGGCTTCATTGCCTGCCCTCGAAATGGCTGGATTAACCGCAGTGGACCTTGACCTGATTATCGTTTGTACCTCATCTCCCGACTATTTACTGCCCCCCGTATCCAGCCAGGTGCAGGACATGCTGGGGGCCAATTGTGGCGCTTTCCAGCTTACGGCTGGTTGTTCAGGCTGGGTGTATGGACTGGCAACGGCGACCAGTTTCATCAAAAGCGGTATGTATAACAATATCCTGGTCGTTGGCTCCGAGATCATCTCGTTCGCGATAGACTATACAGATCGTCAGACCTGTGTTCTATTTGGCGATGCCGCAGCAGCGGTGGTTCTGAAACCAAGCGAGGAACCGTCAGGTGTTCTGTCCTTTGAACTAGGTTCCGATGGTTCAGAATATGATGCGCTGCACGTATATGACGGCGGCAGCACCAATCCCGTTTCCGCCATCACATATGAACAGGGCCGTCACTATATTCACATGGATGGTCGGCGCGTTTTCAAATTCGCCTCTCGTGTTGTGGCGCAGTCACTGAAGCGTACTATTGCCGATGCCGGACTTTTCCCGGATGATATTGACCTGTATATCCCCCATCAGGCAAATGCACGTATTGTTGACGCTGGTGCGCGGCTAATGCGGCAGCCGCTTGAAAAGTTCTACATGAACATCCACAAATACGGCAACACATCAACGGCGTCAGTGCCGCTGGCGATGGTTGAGGCGCTTGAAGAAGGTCGTCTGAAGGAAGGTGATAAGGTCGCCATGATTGCCTTTGGGGCAGGGTTAACCTGGGCTACGGTAGTAGTGCAGTTAGGTGTGGGTGAGATTAGCCCGGCACACAGTCTCTTTTCAACGGGACGCGCTCAATATGTTGCCAAACGTGCTCGCGAAACGGTTTTAGATGGTGTACAGGCCGCTCTGCTGCCCCTTTATACCTTTATCGAACGTATACGAGATAACTAAAAGTTTTTTTTCTGCTTCGAATGTTGAGCCGTCCGTGATAGGGCGGTTTTTTCTTTGCCTACAAAAATCTTCGGTATGGAATTTTTTCTGAGATGTCGATTTTCGGTATTCCCGTTCGTTATACCGCTGAAAGCACACCTTAAGTTGCAAGGAGATTTAATCATGCGTTACATGTTCTTGATTTACAGCCAGGAAAGTGAATGGGACGGCAGTACACCTGAGCAGCAGACGGCTGTTGTTGAGTCCTATCGCGAAATCGCCCGTGAAGCCAGCACAAAAGGTATACTGGAAGGAGCCGATGAGCTTCAATCGGTGTCTGCTGCCACTTCGGTGCGTGTGCGGGATGGCAAGACGATGATCACTGATGGACCATTTGCCGAGACTAAAGAACAACTTGGCGGATATTTCGTTATCAACTGCGAAAATCTGGATGAAGCGATAGAATGGGCACAGCGTTTCCCAACAGCCAGAAACGGGACCATTGAAATTCGCCCAATCGTGGATAACTCCGGAGCCTAATGGAGCATCTCTACCAGACCGTAGAAACCACCTTTACCGAAAACTCAGGGCGGGTGCTTGCCGCCCTGATTAGCCAGTTCGGTGACTTTGACCTTGCCGAAGATGCCATGCAGGAAGCCTTTATCGTCGCTCTGGACCGCTGGCGCGAGGATGGCATCCCACCCAATCCCGGCGCATGGATTACGCTCACCGCCAAACGCAAAATTATTGACCGGCGGCGACGGGACAATTCTTATCAGCAAAAGTTAGGCGACTGGCAGCGCCAGAATGAAACCTCCACGCAACCGGATGTTGAAGTCTCTGAAACGATTCCCGACGAACGCCTGAAACTGATCTTTACCTGCTGCCATCCCGCCCTCGCCAAAGAAGCACAGGTCGCCCTTACGCTGCGGACGCTGGGTGGCCTGACAACAGAGGAAATCGCCCATGCTTTCATTGTGCCCGTTCCAACAATGGCGCAGCGCCTCGTCCGGGCCAAACGCAAAATTCGTGAGGCCCAGATTCCTTTTCGCGTCCCTCCGGCGCATCTGATTGAAGAGCGACTTGACGCTGTATTGGCGGTCATTTACCTGATTTTCAATGAGGGTTATTCTGCCACGTCAGGTGAAGCTTTAATCCGGCAAAATTTGTGCAATGAAGCGATGCTGCTGGGGCGTGTTTTGACTGATTTGCTGGAGACCGATGATAACTTGACGCAATCAGCGGAGGCACTTGGTTTGCTGGCTCTGATGCTGCTTCATGATTCACGCCGCCCGGCTCGTATCAATTCCAGCGGCGAACTCGTTTTGCTGGAAGATCAGGACCGTTCCCGCTGGGATGTGGAAAAAATCCGTGAAGGCAAAGAAATACTTGAGCGGGCACTGGTGATGAAACAACCGGGAGTTTATCAAATTCAGGCGGCTATCAGCGCCCTGCATGGCGAAGCGGCGACTTATGAAGATACTGACTGGAATCAGATCGTGCTGCTCTATAACGAGCTTTATCGCTTCCAGCCATCGCCCATTGTCAAACTCAATCAAATTGTTGCCATTGCCATGCGTGACGGTGCGGATGAGGGTCTGACACAGCTATCAACCATCAAGGACGAACTGGACGGATATTTTCCTTACCACATGACCCTCGCCGGGCTGCTCATGAAAGCCAACAAGCTACGAGAAGCGCAGCAAGCATACCAGAACGCGCTACAATTGACCCAGAACGACATTGAACGCGCTTTCATTCAACAACAACTTGCGAGGTTATCGTTATGATGAAGTTTCTGGAACGGCTTAACATCCGCCGCCTGGGTGTTTATCTTTTTATCTTTGCCATCATGCTGTCCATTACCGGGCATTATGACCAGTACGGCACATTTAGCTTGAAACGGCTGTTTGATGACTACTATGCTAATCTGGGCGCGGAACTTGCCAGCATCGCCCTCACCATCTTGCTGATTGATCGACTGAATGAAGCACGTGATGAAAAATATGAAAAGCAGCGCCTCATCCGCCACATGGGCAGCCATTACAACATGAATTCGCTGCAAGCTGTTGAAGAGCTGCATTTGCTGGGCTGGCTTGAAGATGGAACCATGAAAAATGCTTATCTGGGCGAGGCCGATTTACACCACGCCAACATGCCCCGTGCCAATCTTAACGGTGCTTACATGGTCCGCACCAATCTGGAAGGAGCGCGTCTATTTGAAAGCAGTATGCAGGACGCCGAAATGTTCCAGATCAATCTGCGCAACAGCAATTTACAGCGTGCCCATCTGCGCCATGCGAATATGGCCGGGGCACAATTGCAGGGCGCGGACTTGCGAGATGCCAACTTGCAGGATGCCAATCTGGCGGGGGCAGACTTGCGGGGCGCGAATCTGTTGGGAGCCAACCTCACATTCACCAAGTTGCAAAATGCCGATCTAACCCACGCACTGGTCACCGAGCAGCAGTTAGCACAGGTGGAAATGCTACAGGGGGCAACTTTGCCGACAGGGCAGCCTTACGATGGCCGTTTTAACCTGACCGGTGATCGCAGTGCGATGGTGTATCAATCAGGCTTTTAACCGATTGGCGCGTTCTTCCCATTCGACATGTGCCCGGCGCAGTGCTCTATCCGCCTCCCGTGACTCAGTGTGTGCCCGGATCAAACAGAGTGCATCGGTTGCCGCGCCGCGCACGTCACCGATGGGGTCGTTACGCATAAGGTCAATAATCTGGGGCACGGCATCCAGTGAACGCATCTGCCCCAGCGACAGGCAGCTTGCCGCCCGTACGAAACGATCACGATGGTCCAGCAAACGGAGTAACTGCGGGATTGATTCGCGCTGCCCGATTTGCCCCAATGCCCGGACACTGGCGGCAACAACATCGGGATCCTCATCATTCATGGTTCGGGTTAATGCTTTTATCGCAACGTCGCTGCGAATATTGCCGAGTGCTTCGGCGGCGGCCAGCCGGACATCGGAATCATTATCGTTCAGGGCATCCATCAATTCATCAACGGCACTGGGGTCGCGCAGTTCTCCCAGACGCCACGCCGCATATTCACGTACTTCGTCGTTGGGGTGCTTGAGCTGCTCGATGTAGAGGGTGGTGGGCCGCAGTTTATTCAGGACATCAATGAGATCACCAAGTGCATCACGATAATGGGCAATCTGATCAATCCCCGAACTGCGCTGAATGCCCGAAAAATCAACTTTTTCAGCGCTCTGCAAATTATCGAGAATCGGCGTGTCGTCGAGCTTAATGACCAGAACCGGAATGGTGTACTTTCTGGCGTAATCAATCTCGGTCTGAATAATTGTGGCGCTGGATAAGTGCTTCGAGACGATAACAGCCAGTGCATACGCCTCTTCGAGTGCGCGAATAGCGTTAACAGTGGGTTCTTCTTGACTCCGATTGCTGGACGAATCACGCCAGGCCGGGTGGTGGCGGTCCATCAAATCGGCCTCAAGGACCGTCACAAAACTTCGATCTTCCCGCGCATAACTCAAATAAATATGTGTCATATGGTTTTCCCATGCTTTGATTGAGTTCTCAAAAAGTTTATCGCAAATTACATGATAGAGTGATACAATAACAATCAAATCCCCATTCAATTAACGTGGAGTAATCTTATGAGAGAAGCCGTAATTGTCGCCGCCGCCCGCACCGCCGTTGGAAAAGGCAAACGTGGAACCACTCGCTTTGTTCGCTCCGATGACATGGCAGCGACTGTTATTAAAGATTTACTGTCCCAGACCGAAGACAAGCTCGACCCGATGCTGGTTGACGACGTGATTATCGGCTGTGCGATGCCCGAAAGCGCACAGGGTTTGAATTTTGCCCGCGACATCGGCCTGCTGGCGGGGCTGCCCGTTGATGTTCCGGCCCAAACCATCAACCGTTTTTGCTCCAGCGGTTTGCAGACGATTGCGATGGGCGCTGAGCGGATTATCGCCAATGGGGCAGACATCATCATTGCCGGTGGTGCTGAAACCATGAGCCTTGTGCCAATGTCAGGCTATCGCATCAGCCCCAACACTGAACTTGCGTCCGATTACCCGGAAAGCTATATGAACATGGGCCTGACTGCCGAACGTGTTGCCGAGCAGTTTGGTGTTAGCCGTCAGGATCAGGATGAATTTGCCCTGCGCAGCCACCAGAATGCAGCTAAAGCGGTTACAGAGGGTAAATTTGACAAGCAGATCACGCCCTTCACCATTCACGAAGTTGCCTATGAAAACGGGGAGCGTGTCGAGCGCGAATATGTTTTCGACAAGGATGAACACCTGCGCCCCGATACATCCATGGAGGGACTGGCAAAACTCAAGCCGGTTTTCAAGCAGGGTGGGACGGTCACCGCAGGTAATGCCTCGCCGCTCAGTGATGGAGCCGCTGCGGTCATCATCATGGAGGCTGAAACCGCCGCTAAGCTTGGTCTAACCCCGATTGCTCGGTTTGTTGGTTTCAATGTGGCGGGCGTCGCGCCGGAAATTATGGGCATTGGCCCGGTGAAAGCCGTCCCGCGTGTGCTCGAACGGACTGGCATGAGCCTGGATGACATTGGCCTTATCGAACTCAATGAAGCATTCGCCGCGCAGGCCATTGCTGTCATCCGCGAGTTGGAGATGGACCCCGAAACCGTTAATGTCAACGGTGGCGCAATTGCCCTCGGACATCCCCTCGGTGCAACCGGAGCCAAATTGACGGTTCAGTTGCTGCACGAAATGCAGGCCAGCAACACCAAATACGGCATGGTAACGATGTGCGTGGGTGGTGGTCAGGGTGCAGCAGGTATTTTTGAGCTGATGAATTAGAAAGCCAAAGCACAAATCAACTTATGTATAATGAATAGCTGACACTGATGTCAGCTATTTTCATTCATCGTGGGTAGGTGAATTATGCCAAGAAGTTTAAGGATTCCCTCACACACAGGCATTGGCCCTGTAGAGGAGCTTGACAAAATATATTCGTTAGTGATTATTGGAGCCAACGGATCTGGGAAAAGCAAAATGGGGCACTTGATAGCCCGTATAAACTCAGAGGTTCAGGGAAGCAACGTATTAAGAGTTTCAGCCGAAAAACCATTAACTATAAATCCAAATTTGGAAGAACTTGAGAGAAGCTATAGAAATCGTGGTCCAGTTAATTTTAACGAAGCAATACAAACAACGTCATTTGTAGAGCCTGAAGGTGAACCGCAATACAACTTGGAATACTTGATTATGGGATATATTCAGGAGGAAAGAAAACAGGCTGATGCGTATTTCAGACAGGTTAAGATAGAACGCAGATATATTGAAAGACCAATTACGTTATTAGATAGATTGGAAGCAACTTGGGAAAAAGTCTTTCCTAATCTCAAACTAGATTTCGATATGGCAAAGGGGAAATTCACCGTACTTAGGGAAAATGACAAACAATTTGAGGCCAAGCATTTGAGTGACGGCGAACGCACAATATTCTATCAAATCGGGCATCTACTCCACGCACCTGAGAATTGCATAATTGTCGTTGATGAACCTGAGCTTCACCTAAACAAGGCTTTGCAAATAATGTTCTGGAATGAGATGGAAAATCTTCGTGATGACTGCTTATTTGTTTACTTGACACATGATATTGAATTTGCGGAGAGCAGGGTAAGGGCAAAGAAAATAGTTCTTACAGAGTTTATTGGTGGTTATGAGTGGAAATGGCAAGAGATACCATCAATGGATGCTATTCCTGAAGACGTGATGTTGAAAATTTCAGGAAGCCCGCTACCGATATTGTTGGTCGAAGGCGATCTCGATGCAAAAGTTTACAGTATCTTGTATCCAGAATGTTATGTAATCCCGGTTGAAAATTGTGAAAAAGTGATTGCTATAGCGAGAGCCTTGCAAGGTGTTGAGGTGGTTCGTGATAAGAAGATTATTGGTTTGATTGACCGCGATCAACGTACCAATGATGAATTAGAAAACCTTGAAAAACTCAATGTTCACGCTTTGAAAGTGTCCGAGTTAGAGAATCTTTTCTGGACGCCTGAATTCATTGCTGAATATGAACGTAGAGATCGCAAAACGGACGGCGATTATATGCAACAGGCGGAAGATCGCCTCATGGACTATCTGAGTCAAAATCTTGAAAATCTGGTTAATCAGCATTTGGATGCAGAGTTATCCAGACAGACACGGGATAAATTAAATCTTTCAGGCATAACTACCAATGCCGAATTGCAACAGCATTTTGATGCTATTGTCTCACAAATTTATGTAGAAGATTTGCGCAACAGAATATATCAAACATTAAGGACAATTGTCGACCAACAAGATTATGAACGGGCACTGGCACTATTTCCCCTCAAAGAGCAAACGTCAATGTTGATGAGACCATTTAATCTGGGGAAACCTGAAGAATTTCAACAGTATGTTTTAAACGCCCTATCTGATGAAGAAGTTTTGCGTAACACTTTACGAGAACGATATTTTCCCGATTTAGACATTTAGTAGCCACGCCACAATCAACGTCGTCGTCTCATCTCCCAAAGTCCCAATGCGGTGCGTGATATTGAAATGGTCCCGGTTGGGGATAATGTGCAGGGTTGAGGGCACTACCACTCCAATGGTTTCCGGTCTCGGAAAAATCCCCCTGATGGCCCGTCATCGGGCAGGGTTGCCAGCCAGACGGCGGTATCAGCCCCCTGTTCAACAGAACGTGGCGCACCTCGCCCGCCCATATCCGTGCGTACCCAACCCGGACACATTGCATTAATCTTGATGTTATAGCGGCGTACTTCGCCCGCCGTAATGCGAGTCACCGCATTCAGGGCAGCTTTGGATAGTTTATAAGCACCTGTACCACCGCCCATGTAGGTCAGTTGGCCCATTCCCGACGATACATTTACAATCCGCCCAAAATTTTGGGCGATCATCATTGGAACAAATGCTTTGGTCAGGGCAGAGGGAGCTAAAGTGTTGACCTCAAGGGTGTACCGTACTAAATCAAGCTCAATATCCAGAAAGCGGCGGCCTTCATCAGGATAAATTCCCGCGTTGTTTACCAGCATATCGAGCCGCCCGAATTTTACCTCCACGAACGTCTGAAGATTCCCTATATCATCCTGTGAAGTCACCTCAAGTTTGTGGGCGATCACATCCAGACCAGCCTTACGCATCTCCTGTGCCACTTCGTCACCCTGCTGCATATCGCGGCTGGTTAGAATGATTGTATGCCCCTCTTGTGCCAGTTGACGGACGATTTCAAGTCCAATGCCGCGATTTCCTCCAGTTACCAGTCCAATCATTTCCCCTCCATAAAAACAAAATACCGGGGACCAGTATACCGCGATTCTTTAGGCTCAGGTTTCCGGTTGAAGCACATCCAGGCCAAGTTCCGACCGGAACTGTTCAACGAGGGCGTCTCGCTCCGCATCAGGCAAGAAGGCGGCGTCAAGGGCATTGAAGGTCGAGTCAATCACAAAATCGCGGGGCAAGCCAAGTCCCTGAACCGCCAGTGCGAACTCGTCAGTGAGGGTGATACCACTTATAGCAGGGTCATCAGTGTTGAGGGTCACTTTATTTTTCAAGTAATACATGTCAATCAAGGGATGGTGTTGTAGATGTCCTACGACACCAGTTTGCATGTTGGAGGTCGGGCAAACCTCAAACACAATATTCTTCTCGCGGGCAATCTGTGTCGCTACGGAATCTTCAACGACACGGACTCCGTGCCCGATGCGACGCGCTCCATGATTCTGGATGGCATCCAGCACATTCTCTGGCCCCATCCATTCACCGGCATGCATCGTCAGCCCCAGACCTACATTTCGCGCCTTGCGGAAAATATGCGCAAATGGCCCGGCATCATGTGAAACTTCGTTACCACACAAATCAACGCCCACTACCCCCCGATGGATGAAACTAATGGCGGCATCAATCATTGCTTCACCAATAGCAACACTTTCGTGGCGATTCATCGCGATAATCAGCTTGACTTTGATGTTATGATCAGCAGCAGACTGACGAACTGCGTCGCTAACCCAGTCAATGACCTGAATCAGAGGGAATTTCATCAACTTCGCCTCAGCATATGGCGTGAAGCGCAGCTCCATGTAACGAATATTGTCCGCCGCCGCGTCTTTTACGGCTTCGTAAGCAACCCGACGAATGACCTCTTCAGATACGAAGAATTTTCGCAGTACGCTAAACTTTGACAGGAATTGCTTGTTGTTGGACGCATCATCCGATGTCATCTGCACAAAGGGACGGAGTTTTTCAGCGTCATAGGTTGGCAAATCAAGGCCATACTCCTCGGCGACTTCTATGAGGGTCTCCAGGCGAACAGAGCCTTCAAGATGGCGGTGTAGTTCAACTTTTGGGATACTATGAAGTTCACTCCATACAGCGGATGAACGATCTATGACATCGGTAACCTGAAAAGCCAACGGGATTGCCTTTCTCACAACGGCAGGGTAAACGAAAAAACGCTACCCCTGCCGACTTCACTTTCGACCGAAATAGTGCCACCATGTGCCTGAACGATTTGCTGCACAATTGCTAAGCCTAATCCGACACCTTTTTCGGCACGCTTATCTTCACGTACCTGAAAATAACGTTCAAAAATCCTATTTAGTTTATCTGGTGGTATCCCAACGCCTTCATCTTGCACAATCACCCGTGCAAAATCTCCCTCAATTTGGGTCGTTACATTCACAAAATCACCGGGGTTGGAGTACTTCATAGCATTGTTAATCAGATTATCCAGAACCTGATTGATACGGTCTGAGTCGATAATGAGTCGCATTGGTTCATCAGGGGTTTGTACATTTAAATTGTATTCTTTGTACGCAATACTTGCCCCCGCCACAGCTTCACGAACCAACTCATTTAGATCAGCCTCATCCAGACGCAGATTTTCCGCACGAATTTGTTCCATTTTGATGATGTCGCCAATCAAGCGCACAATGGATTGCACTTTGCGCTCAATAACACCGAGTGCATCAGCTTGCTCTGGCGTGATGTTACCCAGGTCTCCGGCGGACATGAGGCCGACGTAACCCGTGATAAATGAAAGTGGTGCGCGTAAATCGTGGCTGACATTATTGACCAGTTCCTGGCGCAGTTGGTCGAGTGCCTGAAGCTGGCGATAAGCCGCTTCTAGCTCCTGAGCATGATCTTTCACTTCTTCGAGGAGATTACGGTTGTCCAGAGCGGCAGCCAGTTGTGCGGCGGCGATATTGAGAACACGTTCGTGCTCAGGTGTAAACGCATTGGGGCGGTCACTATCGAGTGATAATGTGCCCAGGACTTTGTTTTTGGTTACCAGTGGGACACACAAAATGGACCGGAGCCGTGTATCAACATAATTAAAACTTTCATCCTGGCTGGCGTCGGCAACGTAGATTGTTTGCCCTGTTCTGATAGCCCGCACCGATATGAGTTGGTCATCTTCCATCGTCCAATCTTTGGTCAGGGCAATCTGGTCAGGTTCAAGACCGCTGGTGGCTCGAATATTAATCTGATTGCCTTCCTGTAAAATGATAGTACAGGCCAGGCAGTTGAAGATTTCGCGCAATCCGTCAACGACGCCTTGCATCATTGCATCCACATCATCTTCTACAATTACCAGTCGTGCCAGTTCATGCAGTGCCGTAACCTGCTGCAAATTCTCCTGCATATTCGCGTAAAGCGTTGCATTGCGTATGGCAACGGCGACCGGACCTGCGATGGCTTCTAGCAGTGCAATATCTTCGTGACTGAACTTGTCCGGTGAATAGCTCTGGACCGAGATAACCCCGACAGGCTCGTTTAAGGCCAGCAAAGGAACAATGACAAGACTGCGTGTGTGCCCCCCATAGATAATATCGGGCGATGGCAACACATCACGATCAGTATCTCCGATGATAATCGGTTGTTGGTGGTGAAGTGCCCAACCAGCCAGACTGGTATTTTCATCGATAGGCGTTTGAAAATCTGCCATGCGTTCACCATGATCATACACATGCCTCAGTTCGATTATCCTGGAATTGGCATCGTAAAGTCCAATAAAGAACGAACTGGTGTCCATCAGTTTTGTAACTTCTTGATAGACCACTTCCAGAACACTATCCAGATCAAGACGGCTAACTGCTAGAGCCACATCATTCATCGCGTAGAGGCGTTCAGTGTGGGATTGCAGTTCGTCATACACACGGGCATTGTAAATGGCGACGGTGGCTTGTCGCGCAAATGTCATAGCAATCTGTGCGTCCTGCTCATTAAAGTGGTCGGCCTCGTAGGAATAGATGTCGAGCAGGCCCAGAAAGTTGTCGCGAAAGACCAGAGGAATTCCCAGCCAACTTTTGATGGCGACTTCAGTAACGGTGATCCATTCCGGCTCGTCCGCTGTATTTGGAATGAGCATGAACTGCTGAGTTTTGCGGATCACATCGGTGGTCCGGGCGGCCAGAATTTCCTGCGCGGGATACCCTTCATTACGCATCTCACCGTCGCTGGTCATATGGCGATACCAGAATCGGTCTTCAATATCGTCTGTGACTATGATGGCGACGCCGTCACACTCGATGAGATTGATAATTTGCCTGAGGGCGAGATCTAAGACATCTTGAATTTGCTGTTTACTTATCGCTTCAGAAATTATCTGAACAGCCTTAAGCTGCACTTCTTCGAGGCGCGGTCGCTGGCTTTTGACCGAGACAAAGTATTCATCACGACCGGGTATGAGAGTCAGGTGCACATTGACCGCAAAGCGTTCCCCCCGACGATCAACAGCTTCCGTCTCAAATTCATAGGAGTTTTGAGATTCCTGCTCCAGCTTGCCTGCAATAGTAAACCACTCGCGCGTCAGGGCGTTTTTGATGTCAGGAGGAGTAAATCTGTTAAAAGCGGAGCCAATAACCTCATCCGGCGCGAATCCCACAAAGTGCTTCACATCATCTGTGGCGAATCGAATATACCCGTCAACTCCCACGATAAGAGTAGCCTCAATGCGTTCCGGTACTTCTGACTGAGGCACTATACCGTCCTCCTCAGATAGCAAATGGATCTTCGTTTCACCCGAATACTCATTTAACAACGTTATCTATCCACATAACTACTTCTTTGGTGATGGTTGGGAAAACTCACTGGCGTATATCAACCAACCCCAATAGCGCCACGCTGCTGC
>JAKEEQ010000144.1 GCA_022616515.1 Chloroflexota bacterium
GGGCGGGTGTCGATGCCGCCGGGAAAGAGCATTTCCAGCAAGCGCACCAGTTCCTGATTCGCGCCAAGTCTGTATAGAAGGGGCCTGCTCAGGCGGGTGCGGAAGATTTCAAAGGCCATATCATATTTTCCGAGGCCAATCAGCGCATGATAGAGTTCGTTGGCGGCGGTCAGTTCATCAAGGCTGTCCACTTCATAATATTCGGTGTTGGCGCGGGGCAGTGAACTGAAATGATCGTATAACGACTCGTGAATATCCTGGCGTTCCTCGTGGTTCAGCCCGTTCCAGACCACACCGCGCACAATCGGATGCAGGTCGTAGCGGTTAGCCAGTTTGTCCCAGCCAACAAGCCCGCGATCTTCTAACTCCGTGAGCGCAATGTCGAGTTGGTCTTCGCTAGTGAAATGATTACCGACCAGCAAGGCTGCCAGCGTATCATAGGTGGCAGGCATCCGGAATCCGGCAATGGTTTGCAGAACCTTGAGCTGCTCCAGTTCGATGCCCTGTAGAGCGTAATAAAGTACATGGGATTTGACATTTGCCAGCGTGAGGTCGAGTGGGTTGAAATCAGGATTGCTGTCGAGCCACCTGTCAAAATCGCCGGGTGCTCGACGGAAGCGGGCTACCTCGCCAGCTAAAGCCCGTATGAGCAGCGGATAGTTCTCAAAGGCGTTGAACACCGGCAGCAGATTATCGCGCGAACCACTGACGCCAAACTCCCGCCACAGTTGAACCGCATCGTCATCGGAGAGACCGGTCAGGAAATAGGCGAATGTGCCCGGCATGGCGTGTCCGGTGCTGGTTTGAAGGTCTGCCGGAAACAGGCGGGTGCTGACCAGTATTTTTGAGGCGCGGACGGTAGCAAGTTTGCGCAGGAAGTTCCCGGCGCGGGGATTGGTGGTTTTGCGGGAACGGTGCTGCCCCGTAAAACTGTGGGAGGCCGCTGCGGGCAGGCCAAGCGCATCAGCGACATGATTGGCAGTCTGAACATCCAACTCATCGTCCGCCAGATAGGCTGCGTCCATGCGAGAATAGGCGACGAGGATGCGTTCAAGGCCATCCAGCACCAACAGAAATGGTCGCGAGTCAAGCTGTTGGAGCAGCATGTCCTCGCGTTCGCCGGGGTGCATGGTGTTCTCGATTTGCTCGACGGGAAGATTTGTCACATAGGCCAGCGCACGAGTCACAAAATTCTCAAAGCGGGCATCGCTCTCGTAAAAACTCCACCACAGACGTCCGGCTAAGGGGTCCATCAGGTGGGGCATGATGTCGGTGAACCATGTCCATGTCAGGGCGCTTTTGCCCATACCGCCAATGGCAACCACGTTCATGATAGCCGCCTTGTATACGTCCCTTGACGGATTGCTCACCCAATTGTTGAGCAGTTGGAGTTCTTTTTGCCGCCCGATAAGCCGCGAGGTTTGCAGCAGCGTGTAGGGGTGGGCAATATAGGGCGTGGGTGGCGCAGGGATGTTACAGGCCTGCTGTGAATGAAGCTCGTCTTTCTCAATTTCCCGGTAGGGCACAAGGCTCTGGATAATCTGCCCGCGCAGGTCTTCCGGTGATGAGAAGAAATTGACAATGTTTTCTGTGGTAACGCGCTGCCTGAATGTCTTGAGTTTCTGAGCGGCGGAGCCTGTTTCAACGTCGGTCGGGCTGTGATCATTGCCAATGATGAAAATCAGGCGCGGAATGCCTCGCTCCACTGCATGGTTATATTCCATTTCAGTGATAGAAATCTCATGTCCATCGGGGATATAGCCATAACGGTGGGCATAAATGCCGACGTAAATCTCAGCCTCATCCACCATGCTCAGCGACGCGGTAATGGCCCCGGCTGAACTTGACGGCAGATGCTCCATCATAACAGGAAACATTCCCATACGCAGGCAGGCATCAAGAGCCTGTTTACGATGCGCTGGAAGATCGAGTGAGGTACTGCTAATAAAGACATCAATGCGTGCTGACACCGTTGAGCATCCTTTCCCACGCTCACCATGCTAACACGGATTCTTCAATTGTGAAATTGAGGCGAGGAAGGTAGTGGGAGTATTTTGACTGATAGGGTATTTTATCTAGCGGACGCCCAACGGGGCGTCCCTACGATCATCCACGATTCCCGTAGAGCCAGCACCTATGCTGTCCGAAAAAAGAAATCTCTCATCAATTAAGCCGTCAACAGTCTTTTGCCACCGTCCACTGGCTGAACGGGGCCAGTTTAGCCGCATCCTCAAGGCATTCATCGAGGTCGTCATATTTGTGATTTTCCAGAATACTTTGATCGTCTTCGGTGACAAGCTGCAAATAGAATCCATTGTCATAAAACAGCATCCAGTACGTCCCCAGCGCATCTTCAAGGCGTACCGAGCAGCCATTTTCAAGTTCGGCAATAAGTTGATCTTCGGTCACAACTAAATTCTCCTATAAATTTGTGCTGTTATCCAATATAACTTGAAAATATAAACGGGTAACGGCATGGTTAGCTACCGGACGCCCCGTTGGGCGTCCCTACGAAAACCCACGACTCCCGTAGGGACAGCATGGATGCTGTCCGCCAACATAAAATCTCTCATCAGTCAATATGTCACTGACCATTATAGGCAAGAATAGCATTAAACGAACGTTCTCAAACAACGTTCGAACAAAAGCCCTCATGTCTTTCTCACCAGAATCACTATAATGAGAGTTGAAACATCAGGAGGAAATGTGCCACTGACACGGCGTGACTTCTTAATACTGCTGGGCATGGGTTCAGCGCTGGGCGCAACAGGCGGGCTGGGTATGGGCTATCTGCTGCTTGGTTCGGATTCCTCAAATGCGTCTGAACTCCCAACCCCGACAGCCAATGCCACGCTGGTCGCCCGATTAAAAACCGCTGAACGTCCACCCGTCGTTAAGCGCAGCGGCTGGAGCGCACGGGACGTGAATTACAAGGAGGCTGATGAAGAAAATGGCCTCTACAGCCTGACCAATCCAGAGGGCTGGCGGGAATATGAGGAACAACTTCGCGCCGTGTACAACACCATCGTGATCCATCACTCGTCGATGTATGAAGATGATGATGTTAGCACCATGCAGGCCATTCAAGACCTGCATATGGATAGCCGGGGATGGGCCGATATTGGCTATCACTTTGGCATTGGCAAGAACGGCGTGGTTTATGAGGGGCGCTCGGTGCAGGTGCGCGGTACGCACACCGAAGGACATAACACGGGTACACTGGGCATTTGTCTGCTGGGCAATTTTGAAGAGGAAATCCCGACCATCGCTCAAGTGAATTCGGCACACGAGATGGTGAACTGGCTGGCATTGCGGCTGCGGATAACCCATCTGGCTGCGCATCGTGATTTCAACAGCATCACGCAGTGCCCCGGTAAGAATTTATACCCGCTGCTGGACCAGATGGCGTCGCAAGCCCTGCTAAAACGGGGAACCGATGGGTACCTTGTGTCGCCAGAGCAGATTGTCACTCCTGAATGTTGCAGTGAGTAGTTGATGACTGGTATTGGCGGCATTATCGGCAGCGCCTCAGCAGACCTGCTCTCCTCAATGCAGCAGACGCTGGCCCATCGTGGTAAACCACAGGTATGGTCGGAAGATAAAACAGCGCTGATCTCGTTCAGCACAGAAGCAGCGGTCAGTGAGACGTTCGTTGTGGTAGCGGATGCGCGTATTGACAATGCCACCGAACTCAATGAACACTTCGCCCGTCATTATCTCCCACCACAGAACGCCGATGTTGAGCTTATCGCCAGTGCTTATCAAATATGGGGCATGGATTGTCCTCGATATTTGACCGGAGATTTTGCCTTTGCAGTGTGTAACCGCCGTTCACAGGCATGTTTTCTGGCGAGAGACCCGCTGGGCATCAAACCAATATATTATGCTCATGGTGATAGTTGGCTCATCTTTGCCACGGAAGCACAAGCCCTGCTTCACCACCCACAGGTGAGTGATGCTTTTGATGAGGTCATGCTGGGCTGGTATCTGCTATTTCAGTTCGGAGATGAGGAGCGTACCTTTTTCCGCGATATTCGGGCACTGCCACCCGCCAACAGCCTGACATTTCCCGAAATGAAGAAGACACGCTACTGGGATATTGATCCGGCAAAGCGTATCCTTTATCCAGCCGAGGAAGATTATGCGGCTCATTTTCTGGAAATTTTTACGCAGTCTGTCACCGACCGCTTACGGGGAGCGGACAGGGCGGCGATTATGCTGAGCGGCGGGCTGGATTCAGGGTCGGTGGCGAGCGTTGTTCATGACAAAACAGACCTTCACGCCTATTCCTTCACATTTGACCGGCTCACTGTATGTGATGAACGCGAGTATATTGAGACGATGCGCGATAAAGTGCATCTTCATGAGGTGCCGCTCGAAGATTACTGGTTGTTCGGGGATAAAGCGGCTTACAAACCTCGTCGCGATACGCCAGCCCTCGGATTTGATTCAAGTATGTATGCCATACTGGCCGACATGCGGGAACACGGCATCAATATTCTGTTTACCGGGCATGGCGGTGACAATGTGATGGTGGGATCACCACTGGTCTATGCCGACCAGTTACGGCGATTGCAGCCGAGTCTCCTCCGTGATGTGCAGCGACACGGTCTGAAAACGATCTTGAAATACGGGTTAAAACCAGTTATCCCGGAATGGGCGCTGAATGTTAAGCGTCGTTTCCAGCGAATTCAGCGTTACCCGGAATGGATAGACAGCGGCTTTTTGCGGCGGCTGCCATCACACCAACCAGACACCCCACCACTTTCATCACACGCACGCCGGGCGATGTACCGGCTTATGATGGACCTGCCGACCGTGCGAAGCAGTGTTCACTGGCATGACTGGATAGGACAGGGTTATGGTGTTGATACGCGGCATCCTTTTTTAGACCGGCGGCTCGTTGAATTTGTGATAGCTATTCCGCCTCAGGTAGTTTATGGTGACGGTGAACGAAAGCCTCTGCTGCGGTTGGCAATGCGCGGCATTTTGCCGGAAAAAGTACGCAGCAGACGGGATAAAACCAGTTTTGATCGTTTCTTTGAATATTCACTGCTGGAGAAGGAATGGGTCTATGTTCGTGATTTGATGACACATTCTTTCCTTGCTAAAATGGGCATAGTTGTAGAAGATAAATTAGAAGTAAACTATAATATAGGCAGATTGAATACGGGTGTTAATAATCAAGTAAATTATTTCTGGTCATTTCTCACACTCGAACGATGGCTTCAAGAATACTATACTTAATAATATGCGATGTAACGTGAAACGAGAGAGGGCAGCATGAAGAACTCAGAGAAGAAACCGTTTGAAAAACCAGTTCTAAAAGAAGTTGGCACCCTTTCAGAAGTCGTTAAAGGTGGAACAGGTGGCCCCATCGCAGATGGATTGAATACTTTTATTTCTGGATAATGAGTCATGCGTATGGGTACAATATCAGGGCCGACGTTGAGTTTGTTACACCAGTTGGTTCATTTGTAGAAGGCGCTGCCGAGATTCAGTATCGGCGTTCATCGCCAATCGATTATCAACAAGCCGTTCTTATCTACACCAGTCCGACATCCCATATCCGGTTTTATCGCATTGGACATTCAGATCTGCTACGTGTTCCTGAGGTAGCAGATTTTTTTGTTGAAGGCTCTCATGTTTTCTGGCAAGCGGCGTCGCATACGCCAATGGTGGAAATTTTTTTCTTTGGCCCGGTGTGTTCACTGCTGTTAGAACGGCATGGTATCCCCGCCTTACATGCCTCTGCGGTGAGCATTGATGGGCGGGCAGTTGGTTTTCTGGCGGCGAGTCATGGCGGCAAGTCCACGCTGGCGGCCCACTTTATCCAGTTGGGCTATCCGATGATTACCGATGACGTTCTCCCCGTGGAAGTTACCGATCCAGAAATTCGAGTACGACCCGGTTATCCGCAGATGAAACTGTGGCATGAGCAGGCCATCCGGTTTTGTGATGACCCCCGTCAATTACGGCGTTTGCATCAGAATCTGAACAAGTATGCCGTTCCGGTCAGCAATTTTTGCAGCGAGTGGCTGCCGTTAGACACGCTGTATCTCCCGGAACGTAATGACAACGTTAATGAGGTCAGAATCGACCCGCTTACGCCAGCGGCAGCGACTATTGAATTGATGCGTTATGCGTTTTCGGCGGGCGTGATGTCGGTGTTGGCAGACCAGCGGCAGCGCTGGAAACTATTTGCCAATATCACGCGACAGGTAGGGGTGAAACGGCTGATTTATCCGTCCGGACTGGAAAATCTTCCCCGTGTACAGGACGCGATTTTGCACGACATTTGGGCAAAATGACGATGCACGTTGCATCCAGCCGCAAATGCCGTTATTATCAAACGTGATGGTTCTAAAGGATTCGCAAGTGTCATACAAACACATCTCAACCACCATTATGATGACTACTGGTACCGGCATGGGTTGCAGTTCCCACGTCGTTTTGATGTGTTTCCTGAGTTGAAGTCCTGACCACACTTAGTAGCAATCAAGGCGACGTGAGACACACTCACGTCGTTTTTTATTATAAGGAGCGGTTCAATGGCATTGGTCATGAAATTTGGAGGAACGTCTGTCGGCAGCAATGATGCGCTCCGGCAGGTATTGCAAATCGTGCAGCGCGAATATGGACAGCGGGGACGAGTCGTGGTCGTCAGTTCGGCCATGAGCGGCGTCACCGATTTTCTGGTGCGGTTGGTGGACAGTGCCATCGAGGGCGATATTGATGCCATCGACCACAATATCGACGCGCTGCGGGAAAAACATCATGGGGTGATGGATGCATGGCTGGGTGAGTACCCTGATGAATGGCAGGCGGTGGATGATGCGCTTGAAGAACGGTACGCTGTTCTGAAAGAAAGCTGTCTGCGCATCGTGGAGGCCGGAAAGGCCAATGCGGAACTGCGAGACGCGGTGCTCTCGACGGGTGAACGCCTGATGGTCAGGGTACTGGCGGCTATCCTGCGCGTTAATGATGTCCCGGCACGAGCCGTTGATGCCAGCGACATTCTGGTAACCGACGACTGCTTTCAAAATGCCCAACCTCTGTATGACCCCTCCCTCAAAAATGCACGAGACCAGCTCCTGCCGCTCCTTCATGAAAAGACCGTCCCGGTTGTCACCGGATATATCGGCGCGACTGAATCCGGCTCCATCACAACATTGGGACGCGGCGGCTCCGACTATTCGGCGACCTATCTGGCAAGCCTGCTCAATGCCGATGAAGCGTGGATATGGACGGATGTAAATGGTGTGATGTCCGGTGATCCGTGTAAATTGAAGAATGCCCAGATTATCAGCAATATTTCCTATCATGCTGTCAGTGAATTTGCCTATTTTGGCGCAAAGGTGCTCCATCCACGGGCGGTTGAACCCTTGATTGCTCCTAAAATTCCGCTGCGGGTCTGCAACACGTTTAATCCTGACTACGCCGGGACATTTATCAACAATCATGACCCTGACGCACCTAAGTGGCTCAATGCGGTGACGGATATTAACGGCATACTGGTGTTTGCGCCGACGGTACCGGCAGAGCAGTCCGCTCAGAACGGGTCGAGTCCGATTCAAAGTCTCGCCGAGAATACCCTGCACAGTATCATTCACCAGCCGGTTTCACCAGTCATCACGGTCGATTCGCATACGGGGCGATTGCTGTGTTATGTAGTTCCGACCACCGCCCGGCGGACGGCGACTCAGGAGAGCGTTGCAGAACTTGAGCAGGTGTTGGGTGAATATTACCCGAATGTTGGCTGGCGCGTCGAACCTGTGTCGATTGTGGCGGCTATCGGGGTGGTGGATGTGCAGCAAACGATGCAGGTGTTAAATGCGGTGCGGGCGGTGAAGGCCGATTTGCTGGCGATGGGGCAGGGTTCACCGGAATGTGCGCTGCTGGTGGTGCCGCCGAAAGATGCCCCGCGCGTTATCAAGCGGCTGCACAATATGGCGGTGTCAGCTCATCACCGATTGAGCATGATGGCGGATGATGCCCTGTGCCCACCTGTGCCGGATTTGCCATCCAACCGGAAACGCAAAACTTCGCGAAACGGTAGACGTGGGACAACCCCGCCGCCGCATCGCAGTATTCCATTGTAAAGTGTGACGGACAGCATCTGCCGGAAAAAAGACTGGCGACCAATTGTTCTGCAATGTGTTTCCGGCGCGGACACGGCATTGCCGTGTCCCTACGATTTGGCTTGATGATGGGCTAAACGCGGGCGGCTTGTTCAGGAAAAAAATCGGTGAACATATGCACGAAATCGAGATTTTTTCCAATAACGAGAAATTCATATAACTTTCACAAAAGTTGGCGTAGAATTAGGACACAGTTGGAGAGTTTGGGAGACCCAAGAATGAACACCACGTGCGTATGCTGTGGAAAAGATTTTGAGAAGCTCCCCGACCTGATGGACCATATGACCAGCAGTCATACGGCTGAAGAGATCATAGCGGCTGTTGAGGTCGATGAAAAAGAAAAGATGATTTATTCCCCAGAAAAGAAGGATGGGTAGGCACTAGACCTACCCTTTTACTTTCTTTTCTAACTGGCAACTGCCTCCTGTGGTTTTTCGCCACGTTCCTCAGTTGATGAAACAACTGGTTGGCAGCAAAGCACCAACTGTTTGGCGGCCTGCACCTCGTCCACCCGGCGAATAGGGGCCTTATGGGGTGCTTTGTGCAGCAACTCTGGGTCGTCCTTGGCTTCCTGCGCAATCTTCAACATCACGTCGCAAAATTGATCCAGCATTTCCTTGCTTTCGGTCTCGGTTGGCTCAATCAACAGCGCCTCCGGGACAATCAGCGGGAAGTAGTTGGTGGGTGGATGGATGCCGTAATCCATCAGGCGTTTTGAAATATCCAGCGCGTGAATATCCTCTACGCCATTGACACGGCCCTCCAAAACAAATTCATGCCCACAGGTGCGATTAAAGGGCACTTTGTACGTGTCATCAAGGCGGGAACGGACGTAGTTGGCATTCAATACCGCGTAGTTGGTCACATCACGCAGTTGGTTCCCATAGGCGGCGATGTAGGCGTAGGCTCGAACGTGCATCCCAAAGTTGCCATGAAAGGCTTTCAGGCGTCCAATGGACTGCTCCGGCATTTTCCAACCATAGAGTGGCGCATCGTCTTCATCATGGGCTTCTTCCACGATTTCGACGACCGGACCCGGACGGAATGGCGCGAGTTTGTCGTTGCACATTACCGGACCAGACCCTGGACCGCCACCACCATGTGGGGTGGAGAAGGTCTTGTGCAGGTTGTAGTGCATGACATCGAAGCCGAGTTCGGCGGGTTTGGCGACGCCGAGCAGCGCATTCATATTCGCGCCGTCCATATAGACGAGGCCGCCCGCTTCGTGCACGACTTCGATGACTTCGACCATATGGTCTTCGTAAACGCCGAGCGTGCTGGGGACGGTAATCATCATGCCTGCGAGGGTATCTTTGTGTCTGGCAACGACTTTGCGAAGTTCGTCGAGATCAATGTCGCCAATCTCGTCCGAGGCCAAATTGATAACTTCCAGACCTGCCATTGTGGTCGTGGCGGGATTAGTGCCATGGGCGCTGTCTGGCACGATAATTTTGGTGCGTTTTTCGTCACCATTGGCGAGATGATATTTGCGAATCATCAGGATTCCGGCAAATTCGCCCTGTGCTCCGGCGGCGGGCTGTAAACTGGTGTATTTGAAGCCGCTGATTTCGCACAGCCACTGCTGCAAGCGATACATCAGAGCTAAATTACCCTGTACGGTCCCTTCGCTTTGCAGGGGGTGAACCTGAGCATACCCCGTCAAACGGGCCACTGCTTCGTTAACCTTCGGGTTGTACTTCATCGTGCAGGAGCCAAGCGGATAGAAGCCAATATCAATGGCATGGTTCAGTTGGCTCAGGCGCACAAAATGGCGCACCGTGTCAATTTCACTGACTTCGGGTAGATTCAAATCATCACGCAGCAGGTCGGCAGGAATATCTGTCGTTGGCACATCGGGTTCAGGCATGCGAACGCCTTTGCGCTCCGGTTCACTAAGTTCGTAGATAAGTGGTTCCAGTACTTTTTGTTCAGTCTTTTCGGTCATCTCAGTGTCTCCCTCAATGCGCGTGATGGTGTTCGGGTAAGTTACCCTTAGCGATAGCGTCGAGTGCGAGAACGAGTGAGTCGATTTCGTCCTTGCTGTTCATCTCGGTAACACACAGCAGCATGTGGTTTTCGCGGTTGGGGTAATCCGTGCCCAGATCGTAACCACCGATGATGCCGAAGTGATAGAGCAGTTCGTCGTTAATTTCTTGTACCGGCCCGGGACACTGCACCACAAACTCTTTGATGAACGGGTGGTCCATTTCGACCGTATAGTTTGCCAGTTTGTTGATTTCGGTGGCGGCGTAGTGAGATTTATGCCAGCACAGCTTTGCAGCCTGCTGCATACCGTGTTTGGGCGACTCAAGGCTAAAGCAGAGATGTATCAGGAGCTACTCGGGATGCGGCAGGATGAGGTACGAGCCGAGATCGCCGGATTGGAACGTGAAGCGCTCAAC
>JAKEEQ010000145.1 GCA_022616515.1 Chloroflexota bacterium
GCTTGTTTCTCTCTCAGTAGCCGTTATTCTCTTTGAGGGCGGGCTGACACTTAAACTCAATGAAATTAGCGGGGTACGCAGCGTTGTTTTCAGCCTCATCAGCGTTGGAATAGTGGTAACATGGGCACTCAGTACCGCTGCATCGTACTTCATTCTCGATCTTGATTTCTCCATCTCGCTACTGCTGGGGTCGATTCTCGTTGTAACCGGTCCAACGGTCATTATACCACTCCTGCGCCATGTACGACCGACAGGGCGTGTCGGCTCCATTCTGCGATGGGAGGGCATCCTGATTGATCCGGCGGGGGCGGTACTGGCACTGCTGGTGTTTGAACAGATTTTTATCGCCGATGATCTCAGGCATGTACCCACCGAAGCACTGTTGATTATTGGGAAAACACTCCTGATTGGAATTGGTCTGGGTTTTATCAGTGCTGAGGCTCTGATCCTTGTGATACGCCGCTACTGGGTTCCTGATTATTTGCAAAGTCCGCTGACACTGATGGTGATTGTCAGTACGTTTGCCATCTCCGATTCTTTGCAGGCTGAATCTGGTCTTCTGACGGCCCCCATAATGGGAATCGTGCTTGCGAATCAACGACGTGTCACCTTGCGACATATTGTGGAGTTTAAAGAGACGCTGGGGGTTCTTCTGCTGTCATCCCTGTTTATTGTGCTGGCGTCGCGCCTGACTGCCGATGTTTTTGATTTTATCAATCTCAAGACGCTGACGTTTCTGGTGGTGTTGATTTTTATTATTCGACCACTGACAGTGTTTATCTCTACCCATAATTCGAATGCGACTATCCAGGAAAAGATATTTCTGGCAGCAATGGCCCCACGTGGTATTGTGGCGGCAACGGTGTCTTCGATTTTTGCACTGGAGCTTGAAGAGACCGGGTTTGAAAATGCCGATGCACTGGTCGCCTACACATTTATCATCATCATAGGCACGGTTACTGTTTATTCTCTGGCAGCATCACCGATTGCCCGCTGGCTGGGACTCGCCAAACCCAATCCACAGGGGGTCATCATTGTCGGAGCGCATGATTGGGCGCGTGAGATGGGTAGAGCTTTGAATGAAGAAGGAATAACCGTGCATCTGGTGGATACTAATCAGGATAATGTGGCGATTGCGCGATACGAGGGCCTCAATGCCACCTGTACCAGTGTTCTTTCCGAAGGGTTTATTGAGAATCTTGAATTGTCAGATATCGGGCGTTTGATGGCGCTGACATCGAACAATGAAGTGAATGCACTGGCGACTCTCAACTTTCGGGAGCTATTTGGACGGGCCGAGGTCTATCGCCTGAGTGAAGGTGACAGCAGCGGTCATGCGCCGCGCTATGGTCGCACCCTTTTTGGTGATCACGTCGACTTTGAGTATCTGGAACGCCACTTCGTCAGGGGAGTCGGGATTCAGAAAAAGCGTCTGAAAAAAGAGGAGAACTGGCGGTCCGATGGCTTTACGCCGCTATTTGTCGTTGACGATGGCAACCTGACGATTTATACCAAAGACAACCGGCCCACCCCTCGACCGGGTCAGGTTGTTATTGGGCTGGGGCCTTCTACCCAACAGGATGACTTCGATGAGGCTGTGATGGCAAGGAGTGCATAAACAAAATACCCTGGCAAAATCCAGGGTAGTAAATTAACTGGACAAATAGAATGTCATATGTTGGAGTTCGGCAACGGGGTCAATGTACTGGACGTAGATGCCATCAGGGACATTGATTGTGATGGGTGCATAGTTCAAAATGCCTCTTACGCCGTGCTCGATAAGTTTATTCGCCACGTCCTGTGCATATTCAGCCGGGACAGCAACCATAGCCAGCTTGATGTGGTGTTTATCAATAAAGTCGTCGATGTCTTCCATAGGCTGAATCTTAAAACCATCGATTTTTTTGCCGATCTTGTCGAGGTCGTTATCGAAAACGGCCACAACACGGAAGCCCCGGTTGACAAAGCCTCCGTAATGGGCGAGGGCATGTCCAATATGACCGGCACCAACAACCACAATCGACCATTCAGTATCGACATTCAAAATTTGTTCTAGTTTTTTGCGGAGGATTTCAACATGGTAGCCTGTACCTTGTTTTCCGAAGCCCCCAAAATGGGACAGGTCTTTTCTGATTTGTGCAGAACTGATACCGAGGAGTTGTCCCAATTCACGTGATGAGGTAATCTCTTGCCCCTGCCGAGCAAGCTGGTTCAATGCTCGCAGGTAAATCGGCAAGCGCCCGATTACAATATCTGGAATGTCTGTTGACATTAATTTCCTCTCGGTCAACGCAAGGTCCCCCTGAGTAAGTCTTGTTCTCCCATCATATCAGATTTTGTGAAATAATTCCTTATGCAATACGTCCACTCAAGGCTATAATAGGAATTATGAGTGAGCAAAGAGCATCCATTCCATCTGAAAGACGTATTCAACGCATCCAATTGGAACCGTATGATGATGTGGTTTCGATTAAGGATCGTTTGCAGTTCGTCAAGACCAATCGCATTCTGCTGGTGCTGCCGACGCGGGGCAACATTTTGCAGCGTAAGCTCGATCTGGTCTTAATTCAACGCGAGGCGGCGCGGCGCGGCCTGCGACTGGCACTGGTGACGACAGACCCCACAGTTGCCGAACATGCACAGGAGTTAAATATTTCTGCGTTTTATACCGTTGAGCAAGCGCGGACCAGCCGCTGGAACCGGCCACGCAACAAGGTGTTTGTTGACCGCGCAGATCGCCCAACCCAGATGGATCCCTTTGAATTTGAAGAGTTGCAGCGACGGGCAACCCGCTTGAAACAACCTCCGTCGCGAATGAGATGGACGGTAAATCGGCTAACAAGCGGTCTGATATTTGGGGTGGCGGTCATCGCCTTCTTGTTTTTGATATTTGCCCTTATACCAAGCGCATCGGTTACCATCACCCCGGCCACCGACCAGATTAACGTCAGCATTCCGATGTTTGCCGACCCGACTGTGGACCGGCCATTGCCCGAAATATTGACTGTACCCGCCGAAAACCGGCGGTTGATTCAAGATGCGACGGTTGAGATAACAACAACGGGGCGGCGCAATGCTGAGAATTCGCTGGCAGAAGGGGTGGTGACGTTTACCAACAACACCGGACTGGCAACTTTGATTCCCGCCGGGACGACCATTCAAACGGATACCAGTCCCGCCATACAGTTCGAGACTGTGAATGATGTGGCGCTAGCAGCACGTCAGGGAGCAACGGCTGACGTGAGTATTCGCGCTCTGGAAAATTCCAGTGGGGTACAGGGCAACGTTGGCTCCGATGCTATCACGGTTGTCACCGGAAGTCTGGCGGAAAGCGTCTCCGTGACGAATTTTAACCCAACCTACGGCGGAGGCGTTACCGAGACTGCGTTTGCTACACAGGCCGACCAGGACCGCCTTCTCAATCTGGTGCGCCAGCAGTTGATACAGAATGCGCGAGATTTCTTGCTGCTGTCGCTGGATGAAGGGTCTAGCTATCTGGTCAATGACTCCCTCAAGATTGTCGAAGAGCGCACCCTCATCTACAGTTCCGAAGTCAATGAACCGGCAGATAATATCAGCCTGACCATGCAGGGTGTGGTTGAGGTGACGGTTATTGACCTGAGCGCGGCACGGATTGTGGCTGACGTGGTCATCAAGAAGGATTATATTCCCGATGGGCGAGTGCCGGTGGAAGGTACGATTTCCTACCGCCGGGGTGAGGTGCTGGAATTTATGTCGGATGGGCGCATTGCGTTCCAGATGAGAGTGGAAGGCGAGTCCATCGTTGATATTGATACGCAGTCAGTCAAAGATTTGATTGCCGGTTTATCGGCCCGTGATGCACAGGCCGAGATCGAGGAAAATTACCTGCTGGACCCGCGCCATCCGCCGCAAATCGATACCTTTCCCGGTTTCTTTAACCGCATTCCGCTGTTCACGGCCCGCATCAGTGTGGAAATTTCGCCACCATGAGTGAATTTCCGGGACGCCTGTTGTGTATCGATCATGGGATAAAATACATTGGACTGGCGACCTGTGATCGCATCGGATTGATCGCAACTCCTTATCAGATTCTCAAGCGAAAGTCGCGGCAAGAGGACTTCGACACCATCAAGGGCATCGTCGACAAAGAACAGATTGTTGGGGTGATTGTTGGACTGCCGCCACGTCCACCCGATTTTGAAGGAACCAGCCAATCGGATATTGTCCGGCGGTGGGCACGGCGTTTTGCCAATCAAGTAACGGTCCCGGTGTATTTCTGGGACGAAGGGCTGTCTACATATGATGCGGAACAGCTTCTGCGTGACGCCGATAAGCCGCTGCCAGAACGGGTAGATGCCCATGCGGCGGCGGTTATCCTCCAGTCATTCCTCGATGCTTTTCGTGAAGGCCAGCCGTTCCCGCAATCGCTAGTGAATCGTTAGGGACGACGAGGGTCGTTTCTGCTACAATGGGCGCGATTACACTTTAAGACAAGGACAGTCGTTGATGAGTGTACGCCGTTTATTTGAAGTTTCCCGCGCCGTTCTCATTCCTGCCCTGCTGGGATTGGCGATCATTTGTTGTGTGATGACGGTGTTTGTTGTGTTGACAACACCGGAAGGGCTGGACCCGATTGATGGCATTACCTTACGGGTGTATCTTGCCACCAATCGCGACGAATTAAATAGACCTAAAGGCACAGACCCGACGTTAAAGCGTTTTACCGTTGAGGAAGGCGAATCGGCCAATGATGTGGGTGTCAAACTGGTGACGGAAGGCTTCATCAACAATGGGACGCTGTTTGCCCGGTTTGCGCAGTTTGAAGGACGCGATGACGAAATCCGCCCCGGTGTCTATTTCCTCGCGGAATCGATGAGCATCCCGCAAATTTTGGACGAACTAACTGATCCTATTCCGAACCAGATTCGTATTACCGTGCGCGAAAACTTACGGCGCGAAGAAATCGCTGCGCTGATTGATGCTACTGAATTTCTGGAGTTCACGGGGGCGGAGTTTCTGGCCGCAACTGATCCGGAGGTGGTGCTGGCGAATGGCTTCCGCGAACGATATGGCATCCCGATTGACCAATCACTAGAAGGCTTCCTGTTTCCCGATACGTATTTGCTGGACATTACAACCACGGCGATTGATTTTCGCGATTTGATGTTGCAAACATTTACCAACTCCGTTACACCGGATATGGAGCAGACAGTCACGGCCAGCCCCATGACGATGTATGAGGTCGTAACGTTGGCCTCCATTGTGGAGCGGGAAGCGGTGCTTCCAGAGGAGCGGCCAACGATTGCGGATGTGTATCTCAATCGACTTGAGGTCGCGCAGAAACTTGATGCTGACCCCACCGTGCAATATCAACTTGCCAACAACCGTCTCGATGGCGAATGGTGGCCGCGCATCACCTTTAATGATTATACGGGCGTTGAGGGGCCATATAACACCTACATTCATACCGGATTGCCACCGGGGCCGATTGTCAGCCCAAGTATTTCGTCCATCCGGGCCGTCATTTTTCCGGCAGACACTCCCTATTTCTATTTTCAGGCATCGTGTGAGGGTGACGGGTCACATCAGTTCTCAGTCACCTTTGATGAACATCTCAGCAAAGGCTGCTAGCCGAGAGGATTAGATTTTGGGACGACAAGAACTCGTAGAGGATTATCAAAACGCCCGCCAGAAACTGATGGATGTGCTTGATGGTCTGGAAGATGATGCTTTTCTGCGACCCGGTGCGGTTGGCATCTGGTCAGTCAAAGATACGCTGGCGCACCTGACGGCATGGGAATCGGAACTTGTGACGGCACTGGTACGTATAGAAAACGGCAACAAGGGTGCACCCAAAATCGCCCAGGTTGATGATCTTGATGAGTTCAACGAGGAACTCTATCGTCAAAATGCCAGACGTGGGATGCAGGTTATCTGGGATGACTTGGTGGGTATCAAGAAGCATCTCATTGAGGCCATTCAAGCCCTGAGCGATAAGACACTGGATGACAATCGCATTTTCCCGTGGATGGAAGGCGAAGCGCTCTCCTACCTGATTTACGAAAACGCGATATGGCACGAGGAAGAACACGCCGAGGATATTCTGGCGTGGCGCGAAGAACAGGGGATTTAATGGTATGTGGATCGATTTCAACGGCAAAGGACATCTAGTCGCAACAGATCGGGACCGGATTGATTTGCTGAACCGGTTGTCAACGAATAAACTCACCACACTGCAAAGCGGGCAGCTTCGCCGGACGGTATTTACCAACTCCAAAGCTCGCATTATTGATGTGGTGACGGTACTGCATCGCGGCGACGAGGTGTTGATTGTCACCGGCGATAATCGTCAGGATGTTATGGAAAACTGGCTGCGCCGCAACATCTTTTTCAATGATAAATTCCAGCTAACCGCAGCGGACAATCTATATCACATTGGCGTCTTTGGCGAGAAAGCCGCGCAAGACATTGATGAGGACTGGCATCTGGGCGATCTTGAGGTCAATCGATTCGTCGAGACCGACAACGGAGTGATTATCGCCAATCTCGGTTACAAATACTGGCTGCTTGGCCCGGAAGCTGCGTTGCAGCCTTTCAAGGACAGTAACGAACCGGCCACACGCCAACAGTATGATGCGTGGCGGATTGAGCAGGGTATCCCATCGACAACTGCCGAGCTAACGGAGGATTACATTCCGCTGGAAGTCGGCATGTGGGATGCGGTTAACTTCAATAAGGGGTGCTATACCGGGCAGGAAATTATTGCCCGCATGGAGAGCCGGGGTAAACTGGCAAAGATGCTGGTCAAGGTTTCGATGAGCGGCGAGATTCCCGCCGGAACTGAATTGTTTGATGAAAATGGCAAATCAGCGGGTATCATTACAAGTGCGGTCGAGCGACAGGGACTGGCAGTGGTGAAGTCTGCGCTGGCGGAAAGTGGACAGACATTGATGGCTGAGGGTCAAACCGTGACCGTTGGCTCACCGGCGGGTCATTATGAGCCTGATTATTCATAAGTAAGGGGGCGCTGTGCGCTGTTTAGGGCGAATTATTGCTTTCTTCTTGCTCATTCTGGTTGTGGCAATTCTCCCGTGCTCACTGTGGAGTATTGTCCTGTGGGAAATTGGCACTGAACCATCCACCTATACGGATACGCTGGACAGTGACGTATATGAGCGAATAGCGCCTCTGTCGCTTCCGGCATTTGCTGATGGTGTCGCGAACTCGGAGGATGATGCCCGTGAACTCAAAATTATCCTCCACATTATTCAGCACATGGATGAGGAAGACTGGGAACGCACCTCCGCCGCCATTGTGCCGCCGCAGTGGTTTGAGGAGGAGATGCAGCGTAACCTGAGCGGTCTGTTCACTTATTTACACGGCGACACTAATGAGCTGACTCTCATAATGAACACACAGCCGGTGCGCGAGCGTCTGGAAGGTAGTGGCGGTGACCTGTTGGTCGAGCAATTGATGGCGGAACTCAATACATGGGAGGAATGTACGTCCACCCAGCGCGATGATTTCACGGCGTTCTTCAATGAACAAACGGAGTTTATACCCACCTGCCAGCCCGGACCACTCATGTCGAGACAGATTGAAGATGGCCTGTATGCAGGTATAGACAGGCTGTTGGTAGAACTGCCGGAAGATGGCCGGTTTGATTTGCGTCGGCAGCTTCTTGAAGAAGATCAAGCGTCGGCAGAGGAATATGACAGGACATTTCAGGAGATGCGGCGCAGCGCAGTCCTGACCGATCACGCGCTGCCGATTGTCATCATTGTGCCTGTTATGCTCCTGGGGTTGATTATGTTATTCGCGGTGCGCACAGGCAAAGAGTTTTTCCTGTGGATGGGCCTTTCATTGATTATCAGTGCCTTCTTCAGCATAATTCCGCTTTTCTCGTGGTTGTATTCATTAACACAGCCGATTCAAGATGCTACCAGCAACAGTGATTCATTATCAACACTGGGGACGCAGGCATTTCTGGAAGTGACCCGCGCCATTGCCGGGGGGCTGACAACACCTATTCTGGTAGTCACTTTTATGATGCTGGCGGTAGGCTTTGTTTTTCTGGTGCTGTCCTCAATACTGAATACACCACAACCCCAGCAGGTGCAGCAAATTTATTATGTGCCGTCTTCAACAACGCCGACACCGACGCCCATCCCGCAGGCCATCAAAGGACCAACCGGGTCAACAGCTTCACGCTCGGAAATGCCAGCAGCAGACGTATCCGTGACCCCACCGCCCATGGAACAACAGCCGCCTAAAACGGAGGCTAGCCCCAACGCGCCAAGCGGCGATACACAAACGTTCATGGGTGACATGACCTTTGCTCCGCTGGAAGATGACGACGATGGTGACGAGTGGTAGCCAAAAATGCAGACACCTGCCGGAGATGGCAGGTGTCCGCAAACCCAATAGCCTTGAGAGAAAATGCAAGTTTAGATAGTTCTACTAGAAGTAACGTCAACTTTCTTCCAATAGATCAATATTGAGATCATTATCTTCGTGACAATCTGTACAGCCACGCAGTTTGACCTCCTCTTCGATGAATTGGACTTGCTGGCCGCCAATAACCTGAACATGGGCACGATGGCAGGTTAAGCAGTCCGCATCGGTTTCAAATGTGTGCAGTCCTTCTTCCAACAATTGCTGCTCATCTTCAAAATTGATGCCTTCCGGGACAAACAAATCTCCGGTGCGCTCGTTAGCGCTTTCGGCGGCAGGTAGATAGTTGTGGAAGTGATTATCGAAGCCAAGCACGAGCAGTGCATCGGAGTGGCAGCCTTCACAGGACGTGTTAACTATCCAGCGTTGGTGGACCTCCCCGCTTTCAATGTCGGTGGTGCTGCCACCACCAGTGGCGTACACCAGTCCATCATAAGCACCGAGCGCCAGTGCCGCTGCCCGGTCGGTAATGCGCTGCCTGCCACGATGGCAGTCTACACAGCGAAACTCATCGTAGTTGACGTTATTGAGTGCTTCCACATAATGCAAGGTCGCCAGATCAGGAATAGTCTCTGCCTGATGGTCCATCGCGAATTGGGCGCGATTATAATAGGTACGCTCCGGGGCTAGATGACAGGTAGTGCAGAATTCATCGTTTTCTTCGAGGAAAGACGCCCCGACAGCCCCGCCAGTTGCCAGCAGCAGGAATATCGTGCCTGCTAACAGAAATAATGGCCCGCGTCCCCATTTGACGATTTGAAAACGGCGCTTTTGTTCCTCGCTCAACTTAGACCGCCTCTACCACAATGCGATGAATAGCATCTGTGCCGTCCGGTTTAGAGCGACCAAATGAGCCGGTAGCTGGATTGTTTTGTGTGAAGCCGGTTTCATCGGTGGCGCGAACTTCAACGTTGAAAGTGCCAGTGCTCGGCGGCGTCCACTCAATGTACCACTGTGTCCAGATCAGCGGCGACTCTGGCTCAAGAATCTGAGCGGGCATCCAGTCGCCCTCATCAATGCGCACATCGACAGCGGTGATGCGTTCCTTGCCACTGAACGCGATGCCTTGAATGGCGATTTGACCCGCGATGTTGGTCTGGGTTGGCGGGGACTGGATGATGGAGTTGGTCTTGACCGCAGCCGTATCAGACCAGTCACGCTCTTCCCAATAGCCCTGAAAATCATAGTCAATGAATTCAATGCGGCGAATCCATTTCGGCATTTTTTGACCGTAGAGACCGGGCATGAAGATACGCAGTGGATAGCCATGATTGCGGGGCAGCAATTGACCATTCATCTTATAGGCCAGCAGCACGCCTTCCTGCGTAATCCACTCGACATCAACTGCCGTTTCGTAGCCATCGTCGGCATAAAAACGAGCGCGGGTTGCCGACTCCTGAATTCCAACTTCATCGAGCAGGTCTTTAATCAGGACACCGCTCCATTCCGCGTTGCCAACCAGCCGCCCCCCGACCGGATTGCCGATACATTCAAGCGTGCGGATTTCGGTATGTTCGGGCATCATCCGCAGGTCTTCATAGGAATAAACGCGCGGATGATCGACCAATCCGTCAATGGTCAGTTCCCATTCCGTATTGACGTTTTCAAAGGAAGGGACATCCGCGCCGGGAAACGTTTGCGTATAAAAAATCTGGTTATCTGTGAGAATGAGCTGGTCGAAGGTAATATTTCCATAACGCGGGTCGGCATTTACAAAAACATCAGTTGACATCATTTTGGTGGGTGCAGCATCGCCGCTGTAAACGGTCGGGGGTGGCGCTTCGCCATCAGGGCGGCATCCAGCCAGCAGCCCGGCGGCGGAACCTGTAACGACCAGTAAGAATTTGCGACGGGTAACTAATGATTTATTGTGTTTACTCATCAAAAACGACCTTTCGCCTGCGCCATCAAGGTTCATTATAGATGAGAAAAACGCCATCCCTTCAGTTTCTTACTGACTTTTTAGCGTCCCGTAATTTTTCTGAAATATTTAGAAGCCGAGTTTTTTCTCGCGCATACTCAGCCACTGCCCGCTGGCGATGATCAAATGATCGAGAATGGGGATGTCGAGGTGACGGCCTGCATTAACGAGCGTTTCCGTCAATGAGACATCCTGCGGTGAGGGCTGGATGTCGCCGGAGGGGTGATTGTGGGCGACAATCATGCCCGCTGCATTCTGGACAATGGCGGGGCGAAATACCTCCGCCACCCGCACGACCGTTGCGTTGAGGCTGCCAATATACACGGTCTGGACATCCATCACGCCGTTGTGGGCATCTAACAAAATTACCACTAACTCCTCCTGAAGTTGTGCGGTCAGTTGATGAATGATGAGACTTGCTGCATCGGTAGGGCGTTCAATGACCACACGCTTCTTTTGCCAGATTTTCTGGGTGAGGATGCGTTTGCCGAGATGAATACCCGCGCAGATGGATATGGCTCTAGCTGTGCCGATGCCATCAATTTGCCGCAGTTCATCGGGGGTGGTGGTGAGCAGGGCCTCCAGCCCACCCACAAAATCCATGATGTATTGGGCAAGGGATATGTCTATATTGACAGTCAGGGCCAGCAGTTCAACGTCATCAAGACGGGCAAAACCTTCTGCCTGTGCCCGCTGCCGCAGGTCTTCAAGAGACATTTAGGTACGCCCGAACTCTTTTTCAAGCTGGTTGTTGCTCATATGAATCATGGTGGGGCGACCATGCGGGCAGGTATGCGGATTTTCGCAGCGCTCAAGCTGGCGCAGCAGGCTGTCCATTTCTTTGTGACTGAGCACCTGCCCGGCTTTGACGGCGGCGGATTTGCAGACCCGGCGCAGGATTTTTTCCTCGACGGTCAGTGAACCGGGAGCGTTGCGGCTTTCGATGTCTTGCAGCAAGAGTTGGAGAACCGACTCTGGATTGCGGTCAGACAGAATAGCGGGAACGGTGCGCACCGCGAAATCGTTCGTGCCAAAGGGTTCGATGGTGAAACCAATTTCCGCCAGCAAATCCTGAAATTCCTCAAGGTGTCTGGCCTGAACGGGGCTTAAGGTGACAACAGAAGTTTCGAGCGTTTGCTGGACGGCGATGTTCTGGCCGTGATAGGCTGCCAGAAATTCTTCAAAGAGAATGCGCTCGTGGGCGGCGTGCTGGTCCACCAGATACATACCCGCCGGGCCTTCGGCGACGATGTAGGTGGCGTTAATTTGCCCGATGGCACGCAGAATGGGCAGTGTGCGGGGACGCTGGGGTCTGCCGAGTCCTTCCGGGATGGCTTCGGGATGATCGACAACCTGTTTTTCGGTGCGCAGATGGGGCGGTGTTGCGGTTTCGTAATGGGGATAATAATCCTCATCATCGCCAGATTCTGATGCGTCCCGCCGGACTTCTTTGCTAAAGCGGCCCGGTGAATCGACTTCAAGGTCAAAGGCGAGTTGGCTGGAGTCGCTTTGCGGCGTTGAATAGACACGGTTGTTGCGAGCTGTTTCGTATTCCTGAGAATCGTCATAGCGCAGTCGGGGCGCTTCGGATTGGTCAATGACGGCACGGCGTACGGCGCGTTGGACCGCCGAAAAGACAGCATCCGGCGAACGGAAGCGGACTTCGGCTTTGGTGGGATGGACGTTCACATCCACCTCATCGGCGGGCATTTCAACCAGAATGACCGATGACGGATAGCGACCCGATGGTATCAGAGTGTGATACGCCTGCACGACAGCGTAGGTGACGCGCTGGTCGTTGATGGCCCGCCCATTCACGAACAGGATAATCCCGGCACGGTTGGACCGGGTAAAACCGGGTATGCTGGAATAGCCGTAGACTTCAATGGGTGGCAAATCCGGGCGATGGGGTGGCAACGGCAAAATCTCGACCATTTCGCGGAAGACATCGAGACCCATTGAGGCGACGATAACATCCGCCAGCTCACCGCTTCCCGGACTGTTGAAGGTTTCGCGTCCCCCGGTGAGAAGCTGGAAGCGTACATCGGGATAGGCCATTGCGTAATTGGTGACAACGGTCGTGATATGGCGGCGTTCGGTGGCCTCGCTTTTGAGGAATTTGCGCCGGGCAGGTACATTATAAAACAGGTCGCGCACTTCGATGACCGTGCCGGACGGTGCGCCAACACCACGCACATCCATAACCTGACCGCCGTCAACTTTAATGCGTGCACCCATGTCTTCGTCACGGCTGCGCGAGGTTAGCACAAGGCGACTCACGGAAGCGATGCTGTGCAAGGCTTCCCCGCGAAAGCCAAGCGTTTCAATGTGGTAAATATCTTCCACGTCGTCAATCTTGCTGGTAGCATGACGATGCAGGGCTAGCTCAATTTCGCCAGCAGGGATACCATAGCCGTTGTCGCTGATGCGAACGAGTTTGCTGCCAGAATTATCGACCTCGACGGTGATGGACGTGGCTCCGGCATCAAGGGAGTTTTCAATCAATTCTTTGACGACCGAGGCGGGACGTTCCACGACTTCACCGGCTGCAATCTGGGCCGCGACGGTATCAGACAGTATTTTAATAGGCATAGGTTCGTTACACTATCAGGTTGACACGGAACATATATTCTAACAGATTGAAGTGGGAGCATCCACATGCAGAAAATCCTGATTGCCATTTCGCTAGTGCTCGCTGCGGCGATGTTGCTGCGGTCGGATTTGCCGGTCAAGGCACAGGACGGCGGGGATACGATTCGTCTTGATGAGCGTAAACTCGGCGACATCAACGCTGCCAATCCACAGCCAACGTACATTTTCAACGCTACAGCCAACCAGTCAGTCACCATTGACCTGACGGCTATCACGCCACAACTGGCCCTATCGTTTACCGTGCTTGCGCCGAACGGAGCACTCGTGGTGGCAGTCGGGAATCCGTCCGAGCAGGCACGTATCAGCGACACGCTGATTTTTCCGACCGCGGGCGACTATACCATTCAAATCAGCAATGTCAGTGACGTGGAAGGGCAGTTTATCCTGTCACTCTTCCGGCCCGCCCCGGAAGTACCGGCAGTGCCGCTGATTGCCGGACAGATGCAGCAGGATTTTCTGACGCAGGGCAGCAAACTTGTTTTTAGCATCACCGCGATTGAAGAGTCGCAGCTTGAATTATCGATTGCCAGTGCTGATGGGCGGTTCGGGCTGGACATTAATCTTGAAGATGAAGCCGGGGAAACGGTCGCGTTCGTCAGCAACTCGATTCTGAGAACAACCCTGACAATTCCCGCCGGGAATATGAGCTATTTGCTGACATTAACCAATAATCACCCGACGGGCGAAGCCATTAGCTACACAGTCAAGGTTAATATGCCGGATGCCGTTGAGGAAGAAGATCAGACGATTACGCCTACTGCTACAGTCGAACCATCACCCACCGGCGATGGCGAGCCGGACCTGCCAGTACTACCTGCCACCGGGCCATGTGTATTGGCGACGCGCGGCCAGATTGTTAATGTAAGAAGCGGACCGTCAACGGAATACGATATTGTCGCGACCATCGGCGCATTTACGATTTACAACGTGCTGGGGCGCAACGAGGATGGAACGTGGTTACAAATTGATGCCGTGCCTGAAATTGGCTGGGTAGCCGCCAACGTGACAAGACAGGGCGGTGATTGCAATTCCCTTCAAGTGCAGAGCTATTTGCCGCTGCCGGGATCGATAACGGGCACTGTCTGGCATGATTTGTGTGCAGCAACGCCAGAGATGATCGAGCCACCGGAAGGCTGTGTTGAGGTGGAAGCGGGAATCGTTGAAGCCGATGGTATCAAGGCGGCGGGCGAACCTGCCATCAATGGGGTTGAGGTTTCGCTGCTTGAGGGGGCGTGTTCAGGTGCTACTCTACTAAATTCCACCATATCAGGCGCGACCGGCTACGGCTTTGAAGATGTACCCCCCGGCCAGTATTGTGTTTTGGTCAATGCTGCGTCGCCAACCAACAGCAGCCTGCTACTGCCGGGTAAATGGACTGCGCCGCGTATAGCGACGAGCACGGCTCAATTCAATGTCACTGTGGATGCAAATGAAAATCGGGTTGTTCATTTCGGATGGGACTATGAATTAGCCCCTTAAAAGGCCGGGCCTACAAAACCCGACCTTTTGTGATTATGGAGCGGAACTGTCTAGTCGCTGGTTGGCGCTGGTGGACGGGTGAAGGTCGCTACGGCTTCTTCACCGCCGATAGCCTCAAGACTATCGTACATAAGCTGCATGATGTAATTTGAGTTGTGTGCAAACGAGCCGGGATCCTTGGCTACCCACAGGTAATTGTAGATGGCTGTCAGTAGATTCGGTGTCCACTGGTTAAAGGCATTTTCTCCGTTGGCTTCTTCGGGATCAACAACGCCGTTACCATTGGTATCGATGTACCAGTATGGATAAGCGTGTTCGTCATAGGCAATGGCTGTGCCGACGACTGTGGCAGCGTAATTCTGAATGCCCGCAAACAGCGCCTCATGGATGGTTTCGATTTCGCCCTTGATGGGTTCGCTATCGTCACCGTCGCCGTCATAGTCGATGGGTTCGACATCTTCCGGCTCAAGGCGAATCAGTTCAACATCAGCCGGAGAGCTAACTTTCTCGTGGCATTCCTGGCAGACGTTGCTGCGAATGGTCAATGAGTGCTCGTTGTGGCATTCATTACACTCATTAACGCGGCGTTCGTGCTCGAAGTAACCGTTGTAAACCTTGCCTTCATACTGGTAGCCACCCTGTGCTTCAGTCCCGAAGAGGGTTGCACCAGCCGCGAAGTAGTGCGGATTGCGGAAACGAAGTGCATCGGAAACTTCGTCTGGACCAACACCAGCACTGGCAATGAGAGCGTTCACGCTGGTGGTGGACTCACGACCCTGATGGCAGTTCAAGCAGACGTTGTTGGCTTCGCCTTCACCGAAGGTAACCGTAACGCCGCTGGGCATCATAACTTCATCGACTTCGTACAGCGTAAATTCTGGAATGGCGTTGTGGCAGGTGGTGCAGGCCAGCGAGTCGGATGGCTCAAACGGAATGGTTGCGCCGTTTTCGAGCAAGAAGGGTAAACCTTCGGAAGTGTGGCACTTGCTACAGGTTGACGGAACCTCACCGTCTTCATCCCAGTGACGGAATGGTTCGCCAGTGGAGTTGAAGTGGCCCGGATCATCACGATTGGCGGCTGACAGATCAATCGGTGTGCTGAGTTCCTCGTTCAGCATGGCGATTGAATCGTAGAGCAGTTCAATGTGATACTTCGCATTGTGGACGTAGCCACCGGGGTCCTTCTGAGAAACCTGATAGTTGTAGGTTGCCTGCAAGAGCTTGCCGGTAAACTGGTTGTAACCTTCTTCGCCTTCATCCACCGTGCCGTTAGCATTGGTATCGGCGAAAAAGTAGGGATGTGAGAGGGCGTCGTATATGATGGGCGTACCAGCGACCTCAGCCGCGTAAGCCTGAATTGCCGCATACAGCATTTCCTGCAAGCCCGCTACTTCAGCGTAGATGCCTTCGCCCATGTCACCATCGCCGTCGTAGTCAATCATTGACCCCGGCATACGAATTTCGCGAACATCTTCGACACTGGCAACGTCTTCGTGGCAGGTCACACACTCATTAACCCTGACTTCAAGGGTGTGGGGCTGGTGGCACTCAAAGCATGCATCATAGGCGTCAACGTGCTGGAACTGCATCTGATAGCGCTGCCCGGCATATTCATAGCCGCCGTGTACGTCTGAACCGTACAGGGAAGCCGCCGCCGCATAATAGTGGATGTTGATGAAGCTCAGGTCTTCGCTGACGGCGTTCAAATCTTCCGACACACCTGCTTCGGCCAGCGCCGCATCCACCGTGCCGCTGAAGGAACGGCCCTGATGACAGACCATACAGCGAGCGGAGTCGCCAAGATCTTCGAGAACGACACCTGACGGGAATTCGACACTGGTCAGGTTGGTTGCGACCTCATTGTGGCAGGCGTCACAGTTGATGACGGAACCGAGTGGGGCCGGGCCATCGACACCAAAGGCCGTGCCATCGGCACCAAGATAGTCCTGATAACCGGGTGTGGAGTGACAGCGTGCACAACGATCTGAGACCTCACCATCTTCATCCCAGTGAATGAATGCTTCGGCGGTGAAGTCGGCATGGGGCGAATTCACCCAATCTTCATAGATACCAGATAGAAAGGTTGGCGGTTCACCAACTGGACTCGGCGTTCCGTCACCCTGGGCCAGTGTGGCGGGCGAGGTGCTGACAAAGACGAGTCCGGCGATGATAAAAAGAACACCGCCTGCAATCAAAAACAAATGTGGTTTAATTCTTCGCATTAGCTTTCCTCCTAACGAAAGCTGTTTAACCTTAACCGATTGAATAATGATTTTTACTACCCGAATACACTCCTCCCTTTACCGTTAGCTGGCACGAAAAAAGAGACCCCCATCACATCAGATGGCAAGTCTCCCTGTTTGGAGCGATATTAAATTTTCAGCAACAACGAACGCATCTTCATCGGGTGGGGCGCGGCGGTGCATTGAGGCAGCCATTAACTGTGCCAGTGGCAAATGCTCAAGTACGGTCACCGTCCAACCCTGCCCTGTTACAGCATCGGCCAGACGACGAGTCTGGTGTGCGTTATTGAGGGGCAAATTCAGTTGGGTTAGAATGCCGTTCTGGGCATAAAAAACACTTAATGCCTGCTCACCCAGCCGGGCCTGTCGTTCGAGATCGTTGACCAGTTGATTGGCGTGTTGAACCAGTATCTGTGCTGTTTCCCAATCTCCATTCAATAGACTGAGCTGCACACTGTAAAGCAGTTGCTGCACTTTATACATTTGCTCTTCTTGAAGCGCAGTGAGCACATGGTCACGTTGAAACGCAATAACGCTCATCGCCGTGCGTTGCAATAGTTGTTCAACAGACGAATCAGCGGTTGTCAGATCATCCTCATGACAGACATCGCAAATATCTGCCGGGAGAATAACCTCGACAGGTGCGGCAGGTTGAGGGTCTCGTGCTTCGGAAACCTGAGCCATGCCCAGCAAAATCAACAGAACGCCGAGGCTAATGAAGCCAAGGCAGAATAGTCGATTGTTGCCAGCAAGGCAATGCATGTCCACGATACCCCTGATGAAGTCATTGTTGCATTAGACATAATCCTATCGAATGCCTTCCAACTTGATATGTGACAAATGTCACGAATAGAATATGCAACGGAGCAAAATTTTGAACTAGCAGATGGATTGATGCTCACTGTATAAGCTCTCAGGTACCACACGGCTCGTTGAACCTCATGATGTAGCGGGTAAAGTTCGATTATCACCACGCATATAACACTCTTACGGCGATCCTGTATCATTTTTCTATCAATTTTACTGGTGAGTTGACACCAACCAACACGGCGATTGAGTTGTTCAAAGTGGGATTATTGTTGATTATGGCAGGCGTCGTTTCGATGCAGTTGTCGCCTTCAGGACAAAACGGGCGGCGTCTGGTGTTACAATAACCAGTATATGGACGGGAGTGTCGAGATGAATGAAGACCTGAAAGCAATGCTCGCTAAGTTAGGTCCAGAGCAACAGGCAAAGGTGCTGGAATTTGCCGAGGTGATGTTAAAGTACGATGTCGCACCACGAGACGTTATTTTCTATATCAATCGTTACACGTTTGAAGTCAGCGAACAGCTTCCCGATCACGATTTGCAGGCGATAGTTCCCTGTTTTGCTTATGACGATGACGACCTATTTAAGCCCCTGATAGATGCCAACGGTCAGTTAGTAACCCGTGCCCCGCGCTGGTTCGTCGAGATAACGTCCAGACAGCAGCAAACACGTTGAAAGCCGTTGTTGAATAGTCGGGTCCCGGTCATCAGGACCCGATGTTCGTCCGCTCGATATTATCTCAATACTTCCTCTATTACGTTCGCATTCCAAAATTTACGGAGAGCGGTATACTTAATAGGCTAATTGGGTTTGTGGGGAGCCTGTTGCTTTGACCATTCCATTATGCACACTCATTATCGAAGACTCTGAAGATGATGTCATTCTACTCACCCGCGCTTTAAGGCTTGGTGGTTATGACGCCGATGTTTTACGTGTCGAGACGCCGGAGGACATGCAAGCCGCTCTCTTGAGCGAGACATGGGACATCATCATCAGCGATTATTCCATGCCGCGATTTAGTGGCCTTGCCGCGCTGGCACTAATGAAAGAACTACAACTTGAAATCCCGTTTATTATTGTCTCTGGCACCATAGGAGAAGCACTCGCCGTTGAAGCAATGCGGTCTGGTGCGCATGACTATTTAATGAAAGATAATCTTGCGCGTTTGATCCCGGCCATCGAGCGTGAACTCCATGAAGCAAAAATACGGGAAGAGCGTCGCCAGCGTGAACAGGAAATCGAAGCCATTGCGTCGATTTCGACCCATTTGCGTGAAGCAGTCACCCACATGGATATGCTGGAAATCTTGCAAGCTCAGCTACAAAATCTGGTAAACGTTGAGGCAGTTGCCTTTTTACTCAAGGATATGCAGGAGGATTTCCTTCAAGTTGAACTTGCCAGCGGTCGGTGGGAGAACTGGCAAGGGCAAACGATTCATTTACACGAAGGTGTAACCGGTGCTGTCATCCAGTCGCAAACCATCTATGTCAACCCAAATCTGCATGACGACCAGTTATTTGCCCATCCTGAACTTATCAGTGACGCTCAATCTGCCGTTTGCGTGCCGTTGATAACCCATGAAGAGGCAATCGGGGCATTCTGGGTGGGACGGGCATCGCAAAAATTCACGGATAATGAAGTACGGGTTTTGAGTGCCGCCAGCAACATAGCTGCTAATGCGCTGCAACGAGCGCGGATTCTGGAGACGCTTGAACAGCGGGTGATAGAGAGGACCGCCGAGCTTCAAGCCCTAAATGACAGGTTGACGGAACTGGATAAACTGAAGTCAAAATTTGTGTCGGATGTCTCTCATGAACTGCGTACTCCCGTAACAAGCCTCGCTGTCTATCTGGATTTACTCAAAACCGGATCTATGGACAAACAAAGACAGTATATTGAAATTCTACAGAACCAGGTGACACGCCTCTCCAACCTCGTTGAAAATATCCTCGATTTGTCGCGCCTTGAGGCAGATGTTGCAAAACCGATGGAACCCATTCAGTTTAATGATGTGGTGCTGGATGTGGTGCTGGATTTAACTCCGGTAGCTGAACGGCGCGGCCTACAATTCACTTATATACTGGAACCTCAACTTGCTCGTATCGAGGGCAATTATGATCAATTGATAGAGGTCATCACCAATCTGGTGGGGAACGCCATTAATTACACAATGGAAGGTCATGTTCAGGTCAAAACCTGCGCCGCAAATGGTATGATCGAATTTGTTGTAGAAGACACCGGTCTGGGGATTGGCAGAGCGGACCTGCCACATCTGTTCGAACGTTTCTATCGTGGTCAGCGCGTCGGCCAGTCCACGATTCCCGGAACAGGACTTGGCCTGAGCATTGTGCGTGAAATTGTTGAGCAGCACAACGGCAGCATCCGCGTTGAAAGCGAAGAAGGCGTGGGCAGCCGGTTCATTGTAGAGTTTCCGGCTATGGTGTCCGGTTGATAATCAGCCAGTACAATCCTAGTTGCCGGACGGCCTCAATAAATTCATCAAA
>JAKEEQ010000146.1 GCA_022616515.1 Chloroflexota bacterium
CCACATCTTCTTGCATACGTGTAAGGGCATCTTCAAGAGAGAGTTCGCCAGTGATCGCCTGAGTCAGACGGTCACGGATGTTGTCGAACACCACGCGATTGTAGGGATAGGCTTGCAGATCAAAGGCGGTTTGTTCCAGCTTACCAACCTGTGCCACAAAGACACCCAACGCATCTTTTGCCAGTTGGAGATCGGTATCAAATTCCACGCCGGTTTCCGCCAGACCCAGGTGGGCCGGGATGAACAGGGTCTTGGCCGAGAATTCCGCCAGAATATCTGTACTCGCCAGGAATTCCATCACGCGGGCGACTTCTTCGGGATGTTCGGTCGTGCCGATGGCCACCAACGCCGCGCCACCGGGCATACCGGTGCAGCCACCAGGACCACAGGGATTCGGGATCGCTTGCCAGTCGAAAGCGTCACCAATCTGGTCACTGAACTGTCCAACTTGCCAGTTGCCGGACATGTAGAGTACCAATTGGCTGTTGGCAAATTCTTCGTTTGCCCCTGCATAGCCCGTGTTACCCGCCCAGATTTCCAGCGGCATGGTACCATCTTGATGCCAACCCACAAACAGCTCAGCCATGGCGGTGAAGCCTTCATCAACGATCGCCGGGTAGCCGTCTGCATCAAAGAATATTGCGCCCATGCTGATGGCGGGACCCGCAAAGCGATGCCCACTCCGGTCCATTGCCATCGGGAAGGGGATATCCAGGGCTTTGGCGACTTCATTCGCAGCAGCAGCCCATTCTTCCCAGGTCACTTCGTCGGACATATCGCTCGGAACATCTACGCCGGCCTGTTCGAAGAGAGTCCGGTTGATGAAGGGACCGGTCACGGTAAGCTGGGTCATGAACCCGTAGATACCTTCGGTATCGCCAGCAGGCCGTAGCCAGTTCAGGAAGGGACCAAAACTGGTTTCCCAGTAATCGACATCACTTAAGTAGGGTTTCATGTCGAGATAGTATTCAGCCAGGCCACCGAGATCCGTGACACGCGCCATATCCGGGCCTTCGCCTGCGGCCAGTTGAATCGGCAGGTTTTCCAGGATCGACTGATATGCCACATTGTCCATCACCACTTTGATATCGGGGTTTTCGGCTTCAAAGCGATCCAGCATTTCCCGCATCACCACATCTTCGTTGCCATCGGTGTACCAGGTCATGCGCAGTTCGACGACATCCTGGGCTTGCAGCGGCGCAATCGTGAGCAAAAGACTCAGTACGATAAGCATTAAAACTGAGAAACGAATCTTCATGGAGAATAGCCTTTCATAAATAATTATCCAGTGTAAAAAACCTGCGAATGTGTGGTACAAACGACTCCTTTCTCTGATTCCTCAATCCATCGTCAATAACCGTTCAATAGCGGCCTATGACTTCAAGTAAAGGTCAATAACCGGTCTATTCGCACTATCGAGTCGGGGCGTTTGTTGTTGCGCGACAACCCGGATAGCACGGCTTTCTTTTGAGGGGAATATACATAAAATTTTGGTGTAGGACAACTCGCTTAAATTTCCCTTAATATTGCAAGATAATGCGATGCTTTTCGCGTCTGTTTCCAGGTGTATCTCGACAGTGGCATACGCCCCTTGCTGATAATCCAGGCTGATGCCATCATCTTCAAACAGCGTGAACGAGGCCGTACCTTCCCCATTAGGTGGGAAGACAATGAGTTCTCGCAGATCGTCTGCTTGCTCTCCAACATAGCGCATCAACTTGCCCAGTGGAAGCATCCCGCCAGCCGGTACAAACAGAGGGATGCGATCCAACGGCGCAGCCACCGTAATCGTCTGTCCCCCAACATAGCCTTCCCCGGTGTGGAAATCAAACCATTTCGTGCCTGCGGGCAGATACAGCGTCCGTTCCCGCGCCCCTGGCTCCAGCACCGAAGCCACCAGCAGATTCGGCCCCAGCATGAAATCAAACGATTCGGTTGGGCAATCGGGGAAGTGATAGACCAGCGGGCGGATAATCGGCTGCCCGGTCTGGGCAGACTCAAAGAGCAGTGAATAGAGATAGGGGATTAAGCGATAGCGAAAGTGAATCGCCTCGCGGATCAGGGGCAGCACGTCAGGGTACATCCAGGGTTCGGTCGCTGTGTTATCGATGTTCCAGGAATGGATACAGAAACGCAGGTGGAAGATGCCATTTTGTACCCAGCGCACCAACAATTCCGCGTCGGGCTTCGGGCCATGAAATCCCCCCACATCATGCCCATTGTTCGGCACACCGGATAAACTCAAACCCAATCCCATCGGGATGTTATAGCGCAGAGACTTCCACGAGGTATTATTATCACCTGACCAGGTTTGAGCATAGCGTTGAATGCCGGGGCAGCCGGAACGCGATAGGACAAACGGGCGTTCCTGGGGGCGATTCTGGGCAACTGCATGATATGATGCATGACCCATCAACAACGTTTGCAGTGGACGTGCCAGACTGATCGGTATGGCTTGCCCAAAGCCTGCGCACAGCGCCGCATCATCCCAGATTTCAAACTCGTTGTTGTCGTTCCAGATCGCATCAATGCCGTAATCCAGCAAGGCACTTTGAATCTGTTCCTGCCACCAGGAATATCCCGCCTCGCTGGTGAAATCGACATATGCCCCTTCGCCACCTTCACCCGCTCCGCCACTCCAAAAGGTGCTGATCTGCGGGGAGTCATTATCCGCCTGTTGAATAAAACCGCCTTTAGCAGCAACAGTGGCATACTGTGGATGGGTCTTCAGCAAATATGGTTTGATGTTGGGCGCGAGGTGCATATGCGCTTGATGAAAATCATCGACCATTGCCCGGGGGTCAGGAATACGTTTGCGATTCCAGGTGAACACATTGCGCCTGCCCGCGTCATCGGTGGTATAACCCGACGAGAGATGGAACAAATCGCAGGGGATGTCGTGTGTGGCGCAGTCTTTTGCGAACTGCTTGAGCGATTCCTGGGCATTGGGTACCTCCGTATACTGCATGGTCGAGCCGAGATACCCCAACGACCAGCGCGGCGGCAGCAGCGGACGACCGGTAAGTTTCGCCAGCTTTTCAACCACCTCGGCAATCGTCGGCCCGTAGATTAATATATAATCCAGGTCGCCATCTAAAGCGTGATAATACCGATAGTCACCCCAGAATGCGTCAATCTCTTTCCCCATGTCAAAAATCGTCGTTGCCAGATTGTCATACAGCAGCCCGTAGGCGATATTCAAATCGGGGAGGTAGGTAATATAGAAGGGAAAATGTTTATATAACGGGTCGCCGCTTTCGGCATCATAGCCCAGGGCATCCACGTTGAGCATTCGCATCCGCAGCCCCTTTTTGTTGAGCGGCCCGGCACGTTCCCCAAAACCATAATAATACTCATCGGGGCGGCGGCGCAGGTAATGAAACACATCGCGCCCTTCGGCATTATGGGCATACGCCCGGCGGGGTAAATCATCGGCAAAAGCCTGTCCATCAGTGGTCTTCCAGTGTAACGCCCCCTCAGCAAAATGGAACTGGACACGCAAAACATCGGTCTCGAATTGCAGGATGCTATCGTCCATTTGGTGAGCAAACTGCGGCAATGAAAAAGGCGAGAGATCATCCCGCTGGCGACCCTCACGTGGCATCTGACCGTGTTCATTCACCATCATCCAGGTGCGCTCCAGACGCGGTTGCCCTTCGGGTAATACCTGTACGCGGATCAGATCATTTTCCAGTATATGTATACGGAGTTGGGTGGAGTTCTGACTATGGATGACAAAACCAGAGGGGATACTGTTAATATGATTGGAAAAGGACAAAACAGTTTGTCGCATTTTTCTTGGCTCATGTTCAGAACGAGTGACGGCGAACGAGCGCCGCAATAAAAGCGGGCGAAATCGCCTTGAGATTGACGCGAAACTCATGAATAGCGACATACCCATGCAGGTAGCGCTTATGAACACCACGAAAAGGACGCAGAAAATTGCGCAACCCCGTCCACATGCCTTCGGTGCTATTGGTATGCGCTTCGAACCAGCCATCGCCATCGTCATCCCGCGCCCATTCTTTTTGTCCATGACAGACAGTCACGCGCACTCGTTTCAGGGCATCGTAACTGGTGTACTCATCGGTATAGACCAGCGCATCCGGTTGGGTATAGCGCTCAACGAAGCCGCACAGCGTCAGACTTTTCGTATTGCCTACCACGCGCAAACGCACCTGTCCGCTCTCGCGTCCAATCACGCCCAGGACCGGTGGACGGTCATTGGCATACGTGCCGCGTCCCCGGCGCTTGTTGGCACGACGGCGCGGCGGATCAAACCAGTCAAAGTGTTCCTCACCTTTTTTCCCCCGCGTTCTGGAACAATTCATCGGTTTCCACAACGTTATCTTTCAAAGGGATTTCTGGTTGGTGCCGGGCAGCATTCTGCTGGATCAGATGCCGCAGTTCGGTCACTGTCGTGCGGCTCAGGCCCAGTTCGCGGGCTAAACTGGCAGCGCTCTCGCCTTTCAGCACGCCCCGTACCAGCAGCACCACCTGCACCGGACGCAGTTGTCGCGCCGCAAAAATCGTTCCGCTGTACAGATTACTCTGATTGCTAGTTGATGATATTGGTAAAGGCAAGTGCAAGCAGGGAAGCCCAGGCTTTCAAATCAAATCCGACATGGGTGCGAGCATGAAGCCGCTGAATGCCCATCTTCTCCAATTGCGAGTAAACGGTTTCGATGCGTTTGCGATAGAGGCGCATGTCATACTCATCTGCCCACGCATTGCGTGGCATATTTTTGCGCGGGATTGCCACTATCCGCACTCCCACAGCTTCGAGAATTGTGCGGGCATCCGCAACCGAAATGTAGCCCTTGTCACCAAATACGGCTGCACCAGAGGGCAAATTCGCCGTCAACTCGTGAATCGGGGTCAGGTCTTGTTCGGAAGCGGGTAGCATATCAAAGGCAACTGGAATGCCATCCGGTGTACAAATTAAGTGTAAACGCCAACCGAAAAACTTCTCTTTCTTGGCAGCGCAGTAACCCCAATAGGCTTTGCCACGCACTTTTTTGTTGCGTCGCGCCCGTGCTCGTTTACACACAGGCAGTGGCATACTATCAATAATAAACGCTTCACCCTGAGCAAATATCTCCCCAAGTAAGGTGACGATGTCATACAACCAATCGCTCAGAGCGTGTAGACGACGGTTAAAACGCGAGACACTCACACGAGCAATATCGCCCAAGCGCACCAGCATACATAAGGCGCGTTCATGATGATTTTGAAAGTATTTCGCCGCCACCACAGCTACCAACAAGATTTCTGCTGCGCTGACACCTACTCGTCTATCATCTTGGTAGTCATAGGCTTTCAAAATATCCGCAATGACGCAATAGGCTGTTACAATGTAGGTGTCGTTCATGTGGGTCTCCTGTTAGGTTTTGCTCGCAAACTTCATTCTAACAAGTCCTACATGAACTTCTACAACTAGCAATCAAGGTAGATTGTAAATCCCGTGACACGTCCGGCAGCGGTAGACGGTTAATTGACTGCGCCGGGTCGTCCGAAATTCACTGGCTTTTGCCCACGCTGCACCGCAGTGCGGACACCGTAGTCCAGCCGGATGGAAGTGTTCCAGAATCCATTCTTCGCTGGATTGTTCACTCATGAGATCAACAATGGGGAAGTCCATCGCCTCATTTTATCCCATTTTCACTCATTCTGAACTTGAGCCTTTTTCTTTATAGGTGAGGTCAAAAAACTAAACGGATAACAGTTTTTAAAAAGAATTCGTCTGAATAGAATATAGCGAGTATACTGTGCTTCAATTTGACTGTCAATAATTACATACCTTCGCCCAGGGCGATTGCATGAGACAGTTTTCCAACAAATACTTGACAAGAAATAGGTACAAAAAACACCTGTTCTGTATCAAAGTTGGAAATTGTAAGGTGTTTGTTTGTTAAATCTCAGTCCATTAAGGCTCTTGAAAGCTCAAACGGATTTTGATGCGTTTGCCCTATACCTTCGCCAATTTTAGAGATGCCGCCAAAACCGTCTAAAAATGGCAAAATCGGCTCAGAAATTCGGTTTTTAACGGGTCACAAAGTATCAATTTTCCGCCAAATTTGCGAAATTTCTATCTATCCGCATTTTGGCGAAGGTATTGTAATTAATAAAGTGATTTAATCAATTCTTAAGGATGCTTTCGCATGGTTAGTGACATTATTGAAAGAGTTGAATACTCCTTAGCAGTCAACGGCACGATAAGTAATTGGCTGGCTCACGGCCCGGATTTATCCCCTATCCACAACTTACCGGATGTGGTTCCCAGTGAGGGAGCGACTTTCGGGGCAGGCCGCCGCTGGGTGCTGAATTATTGGGCCTATCATCCTGAATCGATCCGTCTAAAAACCCGACTCTACCAGGATCTAAAACCCTTTGACTGGCAGCCAACGACTCAGCCTATACTTGATGTACCTTTCCAAAAAGGCCGCTGGAATTACCGTGCGGTGGGCGAAGACGGCGTGGTGGATTTCAGCCACTTCAATTTCTCCCCGGCCTTGATGCGCGCCTGGACGTATGCCCAACTCACAGTTGATACCGTGCAGTCGGTACAGGCAGAAATCCAGACCATCGGGCCGTGTCAGGCCTGGCTGAATGGCGCGTGTGTTTTCACTTATGACGAAACCTTTCGCTATGTTCATCCGCTCAAATTGACAACCACCCTATCGCTGCAAGCCGGTCCCAATGACCTGTATTTGCACGGCCTCATGTTGGGTTGGCGCGAAGCCCGTTTGGTTTTAGGAATGCGCCTGCTGGATTCGCCAGCAATTCGCGTCCGGCTCCCATTGGGAGATATTCCCGTGCGGGATTGGCAGCAGGCCGAAAATGACCTGGCGCAGATTCACATCAAGCAGTTTGCCTTCCCCCAACTACCTATCACCCTGGAACTCTCCCCAACCGCGCCAAATCCCGTCACAATGGAAGCCGAAATCCAAACCGATATTCTGGGTCGCCCGTGGAAGGATACGCCTGACCTGGAAATTCCCACCTGTGTGACGACGTTGTCCCTTGCGCCGGGTGAAACCGGCTCTATCCCCGTGCCAGATGATATGCTAAAAGCGATAACGACTTTGCCCGGTGAGCAGACACTTCATCTCATTCTGCACAGCGATGCCGCTCGGCAATATGAACGCCAGCAAGAGGTCTGGGTCACGGGCAACCGCTTCAGTCATGCTCCCTATGGCGATTACGAATCCCGACGGCAGGAAGCCCTGGAACATTTAGCCCGCATCCCCTGTGATGTCATGGGGACGCTGGCGGCGGTCGCGCTCGGTCAGCAGGAATACCTGGATTCCCTGGCAATCGAAATTGCCTTAGATTTCTTGCAGCGGCGCTTCGATTGCGCGGATTTTTACGCGGTCAGTTTGTTGATGCTGCTCTATCGCTACGGAGGATCGGAACATCTTAAAGAGGCGGATCGGGAAAAGATCACCGCCACCTTCCGGGACTTCAAATACTGGATTGATGAACCGGGTCTGGATGCCATGTGCTACTTCACCGAGAATCACCAGATTCTCTTCCATGTGACCGCTTTGCTCGCCGGGCAATATTGGCCGGACAGTGTATTCACTAACAGCGGTCTGACTGGCAGACAACAGCAGCAACGCGCTCACCGCCGGATTCAAAACTGGATTCTACGCCGTTTGCAAGGTGGCTATTCCGAATGGGATTCCAACAGCTATATGACTCTGGACGTGTTTGCCATGCTGGCGCTGGCCGAACATGCGCAAAGCGCCCGCCTGCGTGAAATGGCGACGGCGTTATTGCACAAAACCTTTTTTATGCTGGCGGTGCAATCCTATCGCGGGACGCACGGCAGCACGCACGGACGGTGTTATGTGACCGGCTTGAAATCCGCGCGGGTGGAGAATTCATCGGGCATCCAGCGTATCGCCTGGGGGATGGGCATATTCAACGGTGAAACACGGGCAACCGGTCTTTTAGCTTTAGCTCAAAACTACCGTGTCCCCAGTGTGATTCAAAAAATCGGCGCGGATATCTCGCGTGATCTGGTGACGTGCGCCCATTCAAGCGGCAGGCTGCGGCGACATTTTGACA
>JAKEEQ010000147.1 GCA_022616515.1 Chloroflexota bacterium
GTCTTGCCATCCACCTACTTTATCAGCCCCGATGGTATTGTAGAGAGCCGCATTTTCGGTGTCGTAACTGCCGAAGAAGTCGACCGTTTTGTTAGAGAATTACAAGAATCCTGATCGCCACGTAAGTCCCTTGCAAAATCACGCTCTAATCACATAGAGAATCGTCTATATTTGGGGAAACGATTCGATTGGGGCATACGTAATGGGCACAGCAGAGGCAGTGGTATAATGGGCGTGTTGACGGGAGATGAAAAGATGGTTAATGGGAGCCTCGCGCAGCGATTTGAGGTCAGCGACCTGATCGGGCGCGGTGGTATCGGTGAAGTTTACCGGGCGATTGATATAGAAACGGGCGAGGAAGTCGCCATTAAAGTCCTCAAACCGGGCGTTCTGGGCAGTGATCCTGAGATTGCCCTGCGATTTGCGCAGGAAGGTCATGCCCTGCGCCAGCTCAATCATCCCAATATCGTGAAGGTTCTGGATACCATTGAGGAAAGCGATCACCAGTGTATCATTATGGAACTGGTCCGGGGTGGCACACTGTCTGATCTGATTCGGGAAAATGGGGCATTACCTGTTGAGCAGGTCTTGAAAATTGGCCTCGAACTGGCCGACGCGCTGAGCCGCGCCCATCACCTAAAAATTATTCATCGTGACATTAAACCCGCCAATATATTACTGGCCGAGGATGGTACACCCCGCCTGACCGATTTTGGCGTGGCACGGATTGGCGATTCGTTGATGACGCAGGATGGCGTGGTTATGGGTACGTTTGCCTATCTCAGCCCGGAAGGCACTCGCGGTGAAGTGCTGGATGTTCGCAGCGACATCTGGTCTTATGGCGTGGTGATGTTCGAGATGCTCACCGGACGTCGCCCCTTTGATGCCACCCAACCGGCGGTACTCATCAATGCTATCCTGACCCAACCCATCCCGTCTGTCGAAGACCTGCGCCCCGACTCACCAATGGCGCTCAATGACCTGATTTACCGGATGCTGGAAAAAGGACGCGACGCCCGTATCCCCCGGATGCGCATGGTCGGGGCTGAAATCGAAGCCATTATCGAGATGATTGATAGCGGCATTCGACCGGGCAATTTAATACTGGATTCGGACAAGTCACTCTTTGATACACCCACCGCCGAGGACCCACCTACCCAGACGCCCTCACGTGAACTGGCCCCGTCCAATCTCCCGGTGTTTGCCACGCCATTTGTTGGACGGAGTGAGGGAATCCGCGAACTCAACAAACTCCTCAACGACAACGAACAGCGGTTGATTACCTTGCTGGGTCCGGGCGGCATCGGTAAGACACGATTGGCAGTAGCAACCGCCAGCGCCAACCGTGATGTGTTTGCCAGTGGTGTCTTCTTTGTGCCCCTGGCTCCCATCACCAACCCCGACAATCTACTCAGCACCATTGCTGAAAACGTGAACTTCACCTTCAGCGGCGGTGATGACCCGCAGGATGATTTGATTGCATTTCTGCGTGAAAAGAAAATGCTCATCATCATGGATAATTTTGAGCACCTGATGGATCACGCCGAAATCGTGAGCGACATCCTCAAGGGTGCCCCTTACGTCAAGCTGCTGGTGACCTCCCGTGAACGGCTGCGCCTGCGCGGTGAAACGGCATTTGAAGTCGACGCCATGTCCACACCCTATGAAGACGAAAGTGTGGAAGCAATGGAAGAGTATCCGGTTGTGAAACTCTTCTTGCAAAGTGCGCATCGTGTAGCGGGTGATTTTGAGCTAAACGCAGAAACGGCCCCTCACGTGGCTCGTGTCATTAATTTAGTCGGAGGTGTGCCGCTGGGTGTCGAACTGGCGGCGGCGTGGCTGGAGGCACTGTCCGTCAAAGAAATTGTCGCTGAAATCGAAAACAGTCTGGACTTCCTCGAAACCGACTTGCGCGATGTTCCGGAGCGCCATCGCAGTTTGCGGGCGGTGTTTGAATACTCGTGGCTTTTGATGACGGAGGAAGAACAGAACATCTTTAAGCGGCTGTCGGTTTTCCGGGGCGGCTTCGAACGTGATGCGGCACATGAAGTCACTGGCGCGTCCCTGCGCAATCTGATGGCAATGGTCAATAAGTCCTTTCTGCGCCGCGCACCGGACGGACGCTACATTCCACACAAGATGCTGCGCGAATATGCCGAAGAACTGTATGGTGAAGAGTCAGACGCTCAACAGCAAGCTCGCCAGAAACACGCCGAGTATTATGGTAAGTTTCTCAATGAGCAGGGCAGCAAGTTCAACACGAAAGCCGAACTAAAAGCCGTCGACAGCATAGAGCGTGAAATCGAAAATATCCGGGCCGCGTGGTGCTGGGCAGTCGATAACGGGCATTTCGATGCCCTCGCCATGTGTCTTGATCCATTGATGTTGTTCCATCAGGCCCGTAGCATGTTAATGGAAGGGTCACGAACTTTTCGGGAACTGGCTGACAGGATGGCGGCACAGGGCATGGGCAACACCGATCTCTACTGGCGGGCACGGCTGCGCGAAGCACGCCTGAGCCAGCGGCTCGGCGCATATGCGGAGAGCTTTGAACTGGCGAAAGATGCTCTCGAATACTTTAAAGACAAAGATCAAACAGAGGAATCCGTCGCCCTCAACTTGATGTCTTACTCGCGTATGATGCAGGGGCACTATGAGGAGTCGGTTAATTTTGCCAGTTCCGCTGCTGAAATTGCCTACGCTATAGAAGATACTGACCTCATATTCTATTCGCTGGGCAATCTTGGTTATGCGCGGTACTTGAAAGGCGATCACATTGAGGCACAGAATATTTACGAAGAACTCAACCGTCTGGGCGAAAACCTCGACTATTCTCCTATCGGCAAGGCTTTCGGCCTGAATAATCTTGGCGAAATCGTCCATGCCATGGGCGACTTTAAACGTGCCCGCGAGTTATATCAGGGAGCTTACGACATTTTCAAGAAGTATGGTACAAAGCGCGGTATGGCTTTCACCCTGAACAACCTCGGCGGTGTACATTTTTCGTCAGGGGATATTGAAACAGCTCGCCAGTTGTATCAGAAGGCTTACAAACTTAACAAAGAAATCGGTGACCGGGATGGCATGGCCCACTCATTGAGTGCACTTGGCAACGAGGCGATGTTCCAGAATGATTTAGACGCCGCTGAATCGTATTATAGGCAGGCCCTGCAAATCCGCCGCGAGATTGGCAATAAACGTCGCATTGCTGATTCGCTCGATGATCTGACCGCCACAGCGAACTTTAAAGGCAATGTGCTGAGCGCAAAAGATTATGTCGAGGAAAGTCTGGCAATCCGTTACGAGATCAACGACGCACAGCATCTCGCCACCACACTGGTTTATCAGGCGTTTGTCAAACTTGCCGAGGGAAATCTTTCAGAAGCCAAAAAGTATGCCACTGACGGTTATTCGCTGGCAGAAAACGCCGAGCAGTGGATTTCACTGTTTCTGGCCCAGCTAGCATTGGCAGAAATTGATGCCCGTGAAGGCAGTTATGACCAGGCCCTGACTCGGCTCAAAATGACATTACAAAAAGCAGAGGCGAATGGGCATGTACCGCAACGCATTGAGTTGTTCATCGTTGCGGCGGTGGCGGGCATTTACGCGAAATCCGGCAGGCAAGATAAAGCCGTAGCTTATGCTGCATATGTCTTCAACGAATCAAGATCGGACGCCACCATTGCCACCCGCCGTGCGCAGCAAGTGATGGATGACCTTCGCAACAGTGTGCCGGTCACGGTCATGGAGCGCGGCCAGCAGGTGGCTAAATCATTAGATCGACAGAAAGTTTTGAACGATATTCTAAATGATTAACCTCTATGACCTAAGTTTGGATGAACTCAGCAGGTTGTTTCAAGAATGGGGGCAGCCTGCTTACCGTGCCCGTCAACTGTGGGAATGGATGTATGCCCATAAAGTGCAGAACTTCAACGAGATGACTAATCTGCCGAAAGATTTGCGGGAGCGACTGGAAACCGAATGCAGGCTCGGCGTAATGCGTATCGCCGCCGAGCAGCAGTCCAGTGACGGCACGATCAAACGCCTGTACCAACTCCCCGATGGACAGTATATCGAAGCGGTCCTGATGCCCTATGAAGATAACCGCCGCACCGCCTGTATCAGTACTCAGGCAGGCTGCGCGATGGGCTGTGTGTTCTGTGCGACGGGACAGATGGGTTTTGTGCGCCATTTAACTAGCGGTGAAATCATCGAGCAGGCTATCAACTTCGCCCGGATGCTAGAAGCGGAGGATGAACGTCTCAGCAATGTGGTGTTGATGGGTATGGGCGAACCACTGCACAATTATGATGCGACATTGGAGGCCATAAACCGCTTGACCTCTCCCGACGGGCTTGGCATTGGGCAGCGCCACATCACCCTCAGCAGTGTAGGGCTTGTACCAGCTATCCGTCAATTTGCCGACGAAGGGTTACAGGTAAAATTGGCTATCAGCCTTCATGCCGCAACCGATGAAGAGCGTTCGGCACTGCTGCCTATCAACAAACGCTGGAATATCGAGACGCTGTTGGATGCCTGTCGCTACTACGTAGAAAAGACCGGACGACGCATTACCTTCGAGTGGGCGCTGATTGCTGGCGAAAATGATACACCGGAACAGGCCGAAGCACTGGGTCAACGCCTACAAGGCATGCTATGTCATGTCAACCTGATTCCCCTCAATCTGACCGGAGGTTATGCTGGCAAACCCAGCGACCCGGCACGGGTGGAGCAGTTTAGGAAGATTCTGGAGCGTTATGGGGTCAGCAGTACGGTGCGTGTCCGGCGCGGCATTGACATCGAGGCAGGCTGCGGGCAGTTGAAGGCGCAGGTTATCGGCTTCGACGACATCTCCTGATCCATCCCCACTCATGTTGCCTCAAGTTGCCCGGTTTTTACTATTGCTATACCATAAATTTTGGTGCTTATTCAAAGTTTCGGGAGGCAATATGAAGTCAGTTTTGGCAATTGTGTTGGTGGTGGCGTTGAGCCTGATTACATTTCCAGCACCTGCCCATGCTCAGGATTTTTGTGATATGGAAAACGGCCTGATCGCCGGGCTGCTTGGTCAGGGGATCAACTGTTTGGATGATTCCGGCTGGCGCAGCTATCCAATTGGTGGGGCGGGGCTACCATTTAGCTCTGTTGACGGCATGACGATTTGCCCGGATGGAACACTCTGGGTGGTAGATATTCTGGGTATTTACAGTTTTAACGGATCAAACTGGCAGGAAGGCGAAGGCGGAGATTGGTTCACGCCGAACGCAATGGCCTGTGATGCGGACGGACTGCTGTGGGTCGCGCATGGGGACGGGGTGAGCCATTTTGATGGCACAGCCTGGGTCGATTACGCGATTGATCAGTTTGGCAGCGGCTCCTTTATCATCGGTGTAGATGATATTGAGATCGGGGCTGATGGATCAATATGGGCCTTGACCGGGGGAAGTGTTGCTCAATTCACCGGGGATACGTGGCAGGTCTTTGAGGAAGGCAGTGGCTTTAGTGACAGTTATTTCTTCAACGCCCTTGTTATCGATAGTCAGGGTCAGACGTGGGTCGCCCACAGTAACGGCTTGCTCTCATACGATGGCAGCTCCTGGACTCAGCACAACAGCGATCTTATAAGTCTGGAAACGCTGGCGATTGATTCTCAGGACCGTCTGTGGGTCGGTACGCTTACCGAAGGAGCGGCCATGTATGATGGGTCGAGTTGGGAGGTTTTCAACCGTGAAAACAGCAGTCTCACCAGCAACAACGTCCGGGCCATTGCGGTTGACGCTCAAGACCGCGTCTGGTTTGGGACGGCGTGGGGGCTGAGCGTGTATGATGGCACGGATTGGACCACCTTTTTGATGAGCAATTCCGATGTGCTGGATAATGATGTGTGGTCACTGGTGGTGACTGGCAATGGTCCAGCACTTCCCGATCTGACCGAAAAGCAGCCGGGCAGTGTGACAGGCATCATCGAAAACGGGACTGAGGTTGTCGCCGGAACACAGGTCGAACTCTGCACTGAAGCGGTCGGCGGCGTCTATTTTGGCCCTACGCCCTGCGACGGTCAGCCGGGACACATGATCGTGACAACGGGTGACGATGGCGCGTTCACCTTTAGTGAGGTGCTCGTAGGTCGCTATGAACTGGCCGTTGAGACGCCCGATGGCTGGATCAGCTTTATCGGCATTGGTGCCGAATTCGAGGTGCTGGAAGGCGAAACCACCGATCTGGCGGATATTGACATCAGCGGGTAATAAAAAATAGTGGGCGAGAGGTTTAGTCTCGCCCGCTGTATCTTCTCTATCTGGCGACATCTTTACATCACAAAAATAAGATCTCCCGACCAATTAGAGGGATATTTATTTTGAAGATAGTTTGGAAATCATCGTTTCTCATCCCATTATTCTTCCTTCTGAAAGCCATCATGCCCGTCGCGGCGCAGGCCGATGATGACTTTACGCCCTATCAACAATTAGTCCTGCTCTGTGTGGACACAACCCAGACCGAGTCTTCCTATTATGGTGACATCTGCACGTGGTCGCCGGGCGATGATGACATCATCCGCGAGACAACCTCGCACTATGTGAACACTCTGACAATGTCCCCCGATGGCACTAAAGTGGCTTACACCTTCCTCCCGGAGTTTTATGTAGAAGCCCACCGGCAGGGCGAGGACTTGACATTCGGCGCGGGACCACTCCCTGCCAGCATTGGCATTATGGACCTGTCCGTTTCATCTTCCGACCCTGACCGCTTCAAAATCATTGCCGATCAGGAACCGTGGACGCCAGAAGATGCCGGGGAAACGCCATTACAGCGACGCTCAACGCCGAAATGGTCGCCAGACAGCACCCAACTGGCGTGGATAGAACTGGACCCGGACTTTTCCGGCTTCGGTGGTCGGATTATGGTACATGATACCCACACAAGTACAACAAACATCGTGGCTCGCCCGGTCAGTCTTGGTTTCGCAGATGCCGGGATGTGGAGTATTCCGCATGTGATTGGCTGGAGCGGCGTAATTACCTACACCAGTTTCAATGCCGGGGCTTATCCCAACGATACCAGCATGGGTGGTTTTGGGACGGTGCTTGATGTCTATGACCTCGAAGGAAATCGAACCGGGATAGCCATTGAGTATTTCGCCGATTTCGAGGACAGACTGGTATCAACCGTCTGGCTGCTTCATCAGGACAGGTGGCAGATCGGCCTGTATTATACCCAAACGGGTTGGACTGTTTTCGATCCCGTTGAACAGACCTTCGGACTACTGGCAAATCCGCCCTATATTCAGTCCATCACCGGGGAGGGCTGGAAGGGGCACATTCTATCACTTGATACCTCCCAATCGGTACAAATTGATTGGCGGCACGGCCAGTTTACGGCGGATGATGTCACATTGGGTATACCCCACACGTTCGACCCCGACGGTAATCCAATCTGGCAGGATGCGGAAGGACACATGCTGACACTGCGGGAAGGCAGTCTTGAACCTGTAGTGCTGCCTGAGTACGATGGTTTGCGCATCGTGGCATTCGTGTGGACGCCTTATGTGTGGCTCACCGATGGTGAAGCCAGTGACATAGAGCCAGCCGTCAACCCTTAACAGCCATTACCACTGAGCATTCTCTGGCAGAACGAAGCCAATTTAACGCTGGTTCTGTCCTCTGAAAAAAGCTGATGTCAAGGCCAATCGTATGAGATCGGTCACCAAACAGGCGATCCATCATATGCTGCCGGGAAACGATAGCCACACGACAGGGCCGCTTGCCATAATGCTTTTGCAGAATCCTGATATGTTCAAGGGCGGGTCGAACCGGCAACTGTCCCGCACCCCGAATTTCCGCAATGATGCACAAGGTTTCATCGCGAGGGTGATTCTGCCATATCGAGCGGATAAACGTGAACAACATCTCGATTATCTGAAGGGAATTCTCGTACAAAACAAACTGATGGATACCATTATCAAGGTTGAAGTGAGAAATCTTTTCCATTACGTTACCTTTATAGCATCTAACGATTTATAAATCGTAAGGCGCTACTATTTTAAATGCGTAAACAATTTAACATCCTATTTGATACACTTGGAATAGCGAACGGTTGTTCTAGGAGGTTATAATGCGCTCATGATAAGTCATACAGTTCACCAGCAGCAACAATGTATAGAAGCAGTCCAGAAGTACATCCGCAGTCACATTGACGAAACGCTTACTCGTGATGTGCTGGCAGAGGTGGCAGGTTTTTCTGTGCCCCACCTGCATCGCCTTTTCATCGCAACAACTGGTGAGAGTCTATCGGCATATGTTCGCCGCGAGCGTATGCTGCGTGCAGGCCGGAAGCTGCGCATGGGTGCGATAGACATTACTGAAGTTGCACTGGCAGCGGGGTATCATACCCATTCAGCTTTTGGCAAAGCTTTTAAACAGCATTTTGGACTTAGTCCGGCTGAGTTTCGTGAACTGGGCTGTATGGCAGCAACCGAACTCTTAAGGAAAGGATGAATCCCATGAAAATTAAGTTAACCAGCGTTTCTATCGACGATTATGACAAAGCTCTGGTCTTCTATACAGATACCCTCGGATTTGTCAAAAAGCACGATATTCCGCTGGGCGATGGCGCACGATGGATAACCGTCGTATCACCGGACGAGCAAAACGGTACTGAGCTGCTCCTTGAGCCAAATGCCTCCTATCCCGCCATGAAAGCCCTCAAGGAATCCCTTGTTCAGGACGGCATTCCCTTCACTGCTTTCGTAGTTGATGACGTTCAAAAAGAGTATGCGCGGCTTAAAGCCCTTGGGGTCGAATTCACGATGGAGCCAACCAATATGGGCATGTTTACCATGGCGATATTCGATGACACCTGCGGCAACCTCATCGAAATTTACCAGATGAACGGTGGTTAAGTCGTCGTATAAACGTTAGGACAAATGAGTAGTTGGCAGTCCACAAGATGGTGTTTTGGAGTTAGACATATGCCCAATCCGCAGTATAATCAGCGGCATGAACGCACGCGACTTTCTCCAAACACCATCACAACACATTCACCGTGAACTCATTGCGGGCAAGACCAGCATCACCCACAAAAACGAGCCGTTCGCGGAGAAGATTTACGCTGTCCTGTCCACCCTGCCTGTGCCGGGAACATTCGTGCGCTCTGCTTATGTTCTGCTGGATGACACCAATGTTGTGCGTCCTACCGCCTTCTGGATTTCCCCGGACTTTCGCTGCCAGCCTGAAAACAAGGATACTTATATCGGCGTGCCCGATTTGATCATTGAAGTGCTTGCATTTGGAGCAGGTCGATTGGTCCGCAAAGAAAAGTTCCATCTATACCAATCGCTGGGCGTGAAGGAATATTGGATTGTGGAACGCTGGGCACGGCGCGTGACGGTTAACGTATTGAATAACGGCCTGTATAACCCACAGGGTACTTACTACCAGCGTATGGTCCACAATTTTACGTCGCTGGTCCTCGAAACTGACATCACCCTCAACCGTCTCTTCTTCTAAGACGACCGTCGCATCCTAATTGTCTTCCGCGCTTGGGTAGTATGCTACTGATAAACCAATGTGGACGGCAGCAACGGCATTTCCGAAACAACCTGATTATTTCGAACATACAAAGCCCGTAAATTCACTAGACTACTAAATTCCTGTGGAAGGCTGGTCAACTGGTTGTGGCTTAAGTTCAACCATTGTAAATTCTTGAGCCGTGCCATCTCTCCGGGAACACTCGTTAGTTCGTTGTGATCCATGTACAAAATCGTCAAACTTTCGAGATTGCCAATTTCCGGTGGCACTGCCCTCAAGTTGTTCTTGTTCAAATGTAATTCTTTGAGATTAGATAAACTCCCCATCTCGGGCGGCAATTCAGTTAAACTGTTGCCCCACAACACCAGCACCTTCAGATTTTTCATGTAACCGATTTCCGGCGGCAGCATCGTCAGCTTATGCTCGGACAAATCGAGGTAAGTCGTCTGATAAATGGCTTCGGCCTGAGCGTACGGATCGCTGCTAGTATCAAAGGGAAGGTTAAGTGACGCACCTGTCTTGGGATCACGCCATTCGGCGAGACGAATAATTCCGTGTAAATGATCGGCTTCAGACCGCGGCTGTATCACGCACAACGCCAGATAGACCCCAACCACCACTATGCTAAATGATTTCAGGAAAATGCGAGGGAACATGGGTGGGCCTCTCCCATCTTTAATTTCCGTTAACCTATTAAAGCATAGGTTTTAAATTTTTTTTAACCTTTACTTAACCATAACATTTTACATACAGCTCACATCTTCTAAAAAAGTTCTGAACATCTGTCCCGGATAATGACAGCACGTTCGAGAATTGAAAGGAACTCTAGTCATGATGAAACGTGTGCTCATTATCCTCAGTTTACTGGCTATAATGGCCGTCAGCGTCGGTATGGTCGCTGCACAGGGACCGGGCGGAAGAGGTGGTCGAGGCGGTCGTGGTCACCATCACGGCAGCCACTTAATTGAGACGATTGCTGAAGCGCTAGAAATGGAACCCGAGGACATCATCGAAGCCCTGCAAGCCGAAGAGGGCACTACCCTCGCCGATGTCATTGAAGCCAACGGCGGCGATGTCGAAGCCATTATCGCAGCGGTCGTTGAAGAAAAGACCGAGCGCCTTAACGAGGCTGTGGCTGATGGTCGCTTGACACAGGAAGAAGCCGACGAACGGTTGGCTGAACTTGAAGAGCGCATCACCGAACGCCTGAATAGTGAATTCACACCTCGTGGTCGCCGCGCTCCCAGCACTGAAGATGTACCTGAAGAAGAGTCATCAGACACAACGGACGACGAATCAACAAACGCATAATATCCCTTTCTTCATCACCAACCGGCGTGTGCTTCCCCTGGTACACGCCGGTTTTTTGTTTTCCCTACAGCCTGGTACTTTGGTACTATTTCACTATTTTTTAATAGGAAAATTTGCAAAACCCGAATCGGTGCGTTATTTTTGGTAAAAGTTATCCAAAACGTTTTGGATATTAAAATTATGAAGGTTACGCTGCAAACACTTGCCGAAAAATCAGGATTTTCTATCACGACAGTGTCCAGGGCGCTGGCAGGATATTCTGACGTAAACGAGCAAACACGAGCACGTATCAAAGCGTTGGCAGACGAACTCGGCTACGTGCCCAACCAGGCGGCACGGCGATTACAAAGTCAACAGTCCAACACCATTGGACTGGTCATCCCACTAACCGACGATTTCTCGGACCCATTTTTTATGGAACTCTTAACGGGTGTAGGACGCCAGGCATCTACATATGGCTATGACCTTCTGATCTCCGCGCACCCACCCGGTGACGAAGAGATGGAGGCTTATCAACGCCTTGTCTCCGGAAGCCGTGTGGATGGCATGGTGCTGGCCCGAACTCATATCAACGATCCTCGAATTGCCTATCTCAAAGACGCGAATCATCCATTTGTCGTGAATGGGCGGGCCAACGTCGATGACTTCCCGTTCATTGATGTAGATGGCTTCAGAAGTTTTCACATGCTCACTGAGCACTTCATCGACTATGGTCATCGTGACATTGCTTATATCGGCTGTCCACCTGACTTAGGTTACGCTGCCGCTCGTCAGCATGGTTATGAAGCTTCACTCACCGATCATGGCATTCCAATCAACCAGGATTACATTGTCGAGGGTGACCTGACCAAGCCGGGCGGTGTCGCGGCTGCCCAGCGCTTGCTAGCATTGAATCAACGACCCAGTGCCATTATCGCGGGCAATGACTTAATGGCGCTTGGAGCCATGCAAGTTTGTCGCCAGCAAGGACTTACGGTTGGGGAAGATATTGCGGTGGCGGGGTTTGATGACATTCCGCTGTCCAGCCACGCCGACCCGCCGTTAACCACCGTGCGCCAGCCCATCCGCGAAATTGGTTACCAGCTAGTAGACATGCTCATAACGCTAATCCGTGGTGATATGCTTGACGAGTCGCAGCGATTGATTGAGCCAACACTTATCATCCGTGCGTCGAGCGGAAAACCACTCAATTAGATGGCTAAGATCAAACAGACAAAGGGAGGTATTTATTGAGGCACATCGAACGCTTTCGTCCCCCATTAGCTAGTTATCTGGTATAGGAGACTTTAAATTATGAAATATCGTCTTGCACGTTTGATTTCAATTACCACCGTACTTGTTCTGCTGTTGAGTGGGCTTTCCGCTCTGGCACAGGATGATACCGTCAATTTCCAGTCCACGCAATTTGCGCCTGTTGAAGAAGCCGAAAAAGCGCAGAACATTGTCAGTGGTTTCGAAGATTACACCGTTGAATTTACGGGCACCAACGAAGGTGACCTGTTGACATTACTCGCGGCTGAAAGTGAAGCCGGTGAAGGCACAGTCGATCTGGTCGGTGGATTGCATGGTATGTTCCCCAACCTGCAACGCCAGGACCTGTTGTTCGACATGACCGAACTGCTGGCCGAACTTGAAGCGGGTGGCACTGAAATTGCCCCGGCTTTCGTCGAACTGGGCAAACTGGGCACCGAAGATTACCAGTACTATATTCCATGGGCACAGGCCACCTACATCATGGCGGCCCACGTCGACGCGCTTGAATACCTGCCCGAAGGGGCCGACATCAACGCCCTGACATGGGATCAACTCGCTGAATGGGCACAAAATGCAGCAGAAGCCACCGGCTCGAACCAGCTTGGCTTCCCGGTGAGTGATGATGGTTTGTGGAATCGCTTCATGCAGGGTTACATCTATCCATCATATACGGGTCGTATGGTGACCAAATTTAACAGCCCCGAAGCGGTCGAAATGTTCCAGTACTTGTTGGACCTGTGGCCCTATGTTAACGAGCAGTCCGTCAGTTACTCATTCATGCAGGAACCCCTGCTGGCTGGTGAAGTCATGATTGCCTTTGACCACACCGCCCGCCTGCTGGAAGCTTTCAATACAGAACCGGAGAACTTCGTAGCTTTCCCGGCTCCGGCTGGTCCGGCGGGACGCGGCTTCATGCCCGTCATTGCTGGTCTGGGTGTGCCGTTCACGGCTGACAATCCCGACGGTGCCGACGCCACCATTGCTTATTTGCTGTCGCAAGAAGTTCAGGGTCAGGTTCTGGCAGAACTCGGTTTCTTCCCGGTGGTGAGCGGTGTTGAAGTTGAAGAATTGCCGGAAGGCATTCAAATCGAGATGGACGCGGTGGCCGCTCAAGCCAACAGCGAGGATGCTCTGCCAGCCCTGCTGCCAGTTGGCCTCGGTGATCGCGGTGGCGAAATCAACCAGATTTATCGCACCGCCTTCAATCGCATTGTGCTAGAAGGTGAAGATGTCGCAACCGTGCTGAGTGAAGAGGCCGCAAACCTTCAGGCATTACTGGACGAGACGGGTGCTGCCTGCTGGCCGCCTGACCCGGCAAGTGAAGGCCCATGCCAGCTCGAAGAGATGGCGGAGGAGTAAAAACCGCAGTGTGATGCTGCAACAAACTAAAGTACGCATGGGGAGCATGTGTCTCCCCATGTTTATGTGAAGTACCACCGGGACAAGCCCGGCGGCTTCCTCTTTCAATGAGCAATGCCCGACCAATTGGGTCTTACTTGCTCTCCAGAGGCGTTTTCATCAGTTCGCTGATGATGTTCCCGCCCTACCGGCGGTACGATTATTCGTGGTCGCATTCGTGTCGCGATGCCACTGATAACTTGGTTTTCGTCTACCAGCTAACGCGATTATTGAAACCGTTTTTGGCGTGTTTTTCACGGTGCGACTGACGTTTTCGCTAGTATAAACTAATCACAACGCCAATCCAAGTGGCGCTCTCATCAACTAGCACGAGGCTGGTGGTGTGCCGCGCTATTTTCATAAAGGAAAATTATTTATGAGACGAAAAAAAATACAGTGGGCACCTTATATGCTGCTCCTGCCGTCTCTTATTTATCTGGCGGTATTTTTTGCGTGGCCGATGGTGCGTGCCCTGCAATTATCCGTCACCGGAGGCGGAGCTGAACTACTCACCTTGTATGAGGAGCCGGGCGAAGAGTCTGAGGTCGTCGCGCTGGTTCCCATCCAGACTGAAGCGCCCATTGTCGAAATAGGCACAGTGGAAGAAGAGCTTGCCAGTGGCCGTACCCGTGACCAGTACTGGTACAAACTGGAAACCATCGACAAAGACGGCAACGAAGTAACCGGATGGGCACCGTTTTTCCTGTTATCCCTCGATGCCGGGCGGCGCGATTCGACTCAGGCGCGGGTTGTTGCCGGAGATACCACCGAAAGTGCACTGACGACATCTCATATTGAGCGTATGATCAACGATGCCAAATTCATGGAATCGATACGGACCACGCTTCTACTCATCATCGTGATTCTGCCATTGCAATTCATACTGGCGATTGTGATGGCTCTTCTGTTGCAATCTCAACTGCGCGGCAGCACGATTTTCCTGTACATTTATGCGATTCCGCTGGGGGTGTCCGATCTGGCAGCGGGTCTCATCTGGCTGTCCATTTTCCAGCAAAGTGGCTATTTAAATACCGTGCTGGAAGGGCTGGGCATTCTTGACGATCCATACATTTTCATCCAGCGGGATAATCGTTTCACATGGGTACTGTTTGCGGTGGTGCTGGCGGAGGTATGGCGTGCCACATCAATTGTCATGGTCATCATCGTGTCCGGTTTGCAGGCGATACCATCCTCACTGGTTGAGGCGGGGGAGGTCTTTGGCGCGAATCTGTGGCAGCGTCTGCGGTATATCATCCTTCCTCTGCTGATGCCGAGTATTCAGGTGGCATTGATTTTGCGAACCATTCTGGCGTTTCAGGTGTTCGCCGTGCTGATTGCCATTGCCGGTTCACGCAGTGTCGCCACGGTGATGGCCCGCGAAACATTCTACTGGTATGACCCGGTGGGCTACGGCAATCCGAATGTTGCCGCCGCCTATTCCGGGCTAATTATGATCCTGTCGTTGGGTATTGCGTTGATTTACCTGCGCACGATCACAACCCAGGAAGAGAAATCGAGGAGGGTCAAAACATGACATCCACAACGCTCCCTCAAGAACGAACAGCCGAAAAAGTATACCAACTATCACCGGAGGCCAGAATAGCACTGCGCAATCGGAGAATACGGCGCGGTTGTGCCTATGCACTGGCGATTGCGATTGCGATCTGGATTTTAATGCCGATGTGGTTAATTGCCACGCTGGCGTTTAGCCCCGGTGAAGACGTATTGAGTTATCCACGTAAGTTTGCTCCGATTCCTTTCTCCACCGATACGATGGAATTCTTTCTGGTGGATGTTCAAGGGACATGGGAAGCAACCGTGAACAGCGTGATTGTAGCGGTGATGACGCTGATAATGTCAACCATCATCGCTACACCAGCAGGCTATGCCATCTCACGCTATGTCTTCCGGGGCCGCGACGCAGTGCGATTAGGTGTGCTGGCAGTTCGCGCCTTCCCCATCGTAATTCTGGCAATTCCACTGGCAACGAACTTCATCCGCTGGGGGATTCACGATACGGTGTATGGTGTGGCGCTGATGCACACAGCATTAGCCCTGCCCACGACAATACTCGTCATTTCAAGCGTGTTTGCCAGTGTGCCTTACGAATTCGAGGAAGCTGCGAAAGTCTTTGGCGCATCGCCGCTTCAGGCTTTTTTCCGGGTGATTCTGCCATTGGTTTTGCCAGGTATTGCCGCAGCGGCAATTTTCACCTTTGTCATGTCCTGGAATGAGGTGTTTGCCGCCTCTATTCTGACATCGAGTGATGCGCGAACCCTGCCCGCTGAAATCCTGAATGGCCTCACGGCGGGGTCGTCGGCCCGGTTCAAGTTTGCCGGTGGTTTTTTCATGCTGGTGCCGTCCCTGATTTTCATCTTCCTGATCCGCCGCTACCTGTTCAATATGTGGGGGCAGATTACGAAATGATGACCACCCCTCCCTGTATCCCTCCTTCCCCTCTGTCCTTCGGACATCTCCCCATAAATGGAGAGAAAGGGAGAGGGACCCGGCGAAGCGTTCGTAGGAACGTCCAACGGGGCGTCTGGAGAATTTATCACCCGACCCACCCTCTCCGACGCTACGCGCCCTGCCCTGCGGAGGAGGGACAACAGATCGCCATGTTTATGGCTTATCAAAATACCAATGCAGCGGTGTACCTGTCACATCGACAGGCCACAAAGTCCCTCCTCGCAAGTGCGGAGAGGGATTTAGGGAGGGGTGTTATAAGAAGCCCGAAACACATGTTTATGAGAGAAAGACAAAAAAATTATGGCTGACATTGTAATTGAAAACGCAGTTAAAACATTCGGCAGCGTCCGGGCGGTTGACAACATTAGTTTGACCATCAAGGACGGCGAGTTTGTCGTCTTGCTTGGACCAAGCGGCTGTGGCAAAACGACCCTGCTGCGTGCTATCGCCGGGCTGGGCATGGTCGATAACGGGCGTATCATGATTGGCAAGAAGGATGTGACCTATCTGCCACCCAAATCACGCGGAATCTCGATGGTATTCCAGAGTTACGCCATCTTCCCGCACATGAAAGTCTACGACAACATCGCCTTTGGCCTGAAGATGAAGCGCGTCGATAAAGAGACCATTCATAAAAAGGTCACGCGGGCCGCCGAACTACTCCATATCGAAAGTTTTCTAGACCGTTATCCGGCCCAGATGAGCGGCGGGCAGCGCCAGCGTGTGGCTGTGGCCCGTGCCATTGCCTATGAAGCCAGTGTACTGCTCATGGACGAGCCGCTGAGTAATCTCGACGCCCTGCTGAGGCTGGAAATGCGGGCCGAACTCAAGACATTGCTTAACAATCTGGGCACGACGACCATTTACGTGACCCACGACCAGATTGAGGCCCTGAGTATGGGCGACCGGATTGCCGTCATACGCGATGGCAGTGTGCTGCAATACGACCCACCGACCACGCTCTATGACCACCCTGCCGACAGCTTCGTGGGAGGATTCATTGGCAATCCACCCATGAACTTCTTCGACGCTACTGTGCGCGGTGACAGAGCCTACATTGACGAGTTCCCGCTCCAGCCAACGCCTGAAGTTCAAGCCGAACTCCAGAAATACAATGACGGAGACACGATACTGGTGGGAATCCGGGCCGAAAATATGGAGGCTCTGAACACACCCGCCGATGACGCTTTGAAGGTCAATGTTCAGGTGGTTGAGCCGCTTGGTGCACAGAATTTGCTGACACTGCGCATTGGCAGCGATGTTATCAAGTTGTCCACGCACCCTGATTTCCATACCAGCCCCGGCGAAGATGTCTGGGTGCGGTTCCCCAGCAAACGTATCCGCTGGTTTGATCGCAGCACGGGTAAATCGTTGCTGCGGGCAGATTCACCACAGGTCGAGGCAGTCGTTCAATGACGCGAGTTCTTGACCCGGCACGCGGGGTTAAACCGCTGGATTTTGGTGGCGAAGGCGTCACCGGCAGCGTGGACATAAACGGCAGGCTGATTGCACTCAATGCCTATCATCCGCAGGAGGGTTATGTGACCTTTACGGTTGCGCCCTCCTTCACGGAAAAAGATCGCTATGATCAAAAGGCTGTCCGTGCCTATCGGGCAGGGCTTGTCACCCTGAGCGGTTTTGGGCCGCATTTTGAACCGCCAATTCAACGCCGTGAAGTTCGCCTGCTGGGAGATGCTATCCCTCAGCTTCATCTTGAGTTTGGGGGCGGCGGTTCCGCCACGACAACAATTCTTGCCTTGCAGGGCGGTGTGTTGCAGCACTGGGATTTTCGCGGCGTTACACCTCTCTGGAAGGGCAAGGTTGCCGTGCAGCGGGCCACCTATTCCCAACTCACCGAAGGTGGACCACTACCCCCCGCTCAGGTCAAGAGCAAACTGAACATCGGCGCGGGCTTGATGACCCTCACCAATCCCGCCATTCAAGCTACTGCTGCCATAGCCGGATTTTCCGATGCGGCTGGCATGTTTTCACAGGGCGCTGACGGGCCTGTCGACGTTAAACTACCTCCGGAAACCCGTTCGTCCGTGTTTCTGAGTTATGGATTTGCCCGTGACGAACATCATGCCGTGAGCATTGCCCGCCAGCTTCAACGCTACGCCACCGTTGAAGTATTTGACGCACTGTTGCAAGAAATGATAGCTAAGTGGGAAAAATGTTGGTCAGGTGTACCGGATGACCTGATTCTACGCCGGGCGCTGCTCTATGGACAGATAATGGCTGTGCCGGTGACAGATGAGGCAACCTGCATCCTGACCGATCACATGCTGCTGCCGCTTTCATGGAATCGTGATGCATATTTCGTGATGGACGCATTGGTGAGATGGGAACGAACACACCTTGAGACGATGCGCCGCCATCTGAAGTGGATGTTTGAAATTGCTGAGCGTCCGAATAACGAATGGGGACGCTGTTATCTCGCCAGCGGCCAGCAAAAAGACCCGGCCTACCAGCTAGACCAGCAGCTATTTCCCCTGCTGGAGTTGGCTGAGTATACCGTTATGACCGGTGATGGCGCTTTTGTCGAACATATACAACCTGTCATGAACACCCTGCTCAAGCGACGGATCGGCCCTGCGTGGCTGTTTCCCACCGAGGAAACTCCGGCAGACGACCCGGTGGCCTATCCCTATCATTTTTCGAGTCATCTGCTGCTGTGGCATATGCTACAGCGTTTACAGGCAATTATCCCCGGCTACCGTGAGTTGTCCCGCTGGGTCTATCGCGATATTCAGCGCTACTTTATTGTCGAACGGGAGGGTAAAAAGTTGTTCGCCTACGCGGTTGATGGTCTGGGCAATGCCAGTTTCTACCACGACGCCAACGATGTGCCACTGGCAATGGCTCCTGTGTGGGGCTTCACAACTACTGACGACCCGGTCTGGCTAGCCACCATTGACTTTGCCTTTTCGCCAGCCAATGAGGGCGGTTATTATGGCGATGGTTTTCTTGGCTCGGTCCATACCCGTGCCCCCTGGGCACTAGGCGACTGCCAGCGATTACTGATCGGACGCCTCTTGGGAGACCGTGAAATGGAAACACAGGCCCGCGATCACCTGCAAAGGGCTGCGCAGTGGGACGGCGCATTGAGTGAAGGCTACGATGCCAGCACCTTTGATGTCGTCTCGCGCCACTGGTTCGCCTGGCCGAATGCTCTGTATGCCGGGCTGATACCGGGAGCGATGTAGTCATGAATATCGCTATTGTTTCGACACGTTTATCCGGGCTGGATGGCGTCAGTCTGGAAGCCACCAAAGTGGCGAATGTCTTCGCCGAAATGGGACACAATATCTTCTGGTGCGCCGGGGAACTCGATGAGTCAAAAACGCCGGGTAGGTTGATCCCGGAAATGCACTTTATGCACCCCACTGCCAGAGCCATCCACGACGAAGCCTTCAGCGGTCCATACGCCTCACCCGAACTTATCGAGCGCATCTATGATGAGGCGGACAAGCTGCGTCTTGAACTGCTCGATTTTGTGCGGGAATTTGACATTGACCTGCTTGTCTCGCAGAACTCCAATGCCATTCCGATGAACATTCAACTCGGCGTGGCCCTGACTCATCTGGCGAAGCGGCACGGCGTAAAGTTACTATGCCACAATCACGATTTCTACTTCGAGCGTGACCGCTTTATTGCTAACGGCATCCAGTTTATTCTCGACGAAGCTTTCCCGCCCGTTTTGTCCAACGTGCGCCATATGGTGATTAACGTCGCCATGCAGCGCCGTATCAAGTCATTTAAGGGTATTGACGCGCTGTATCTGCCCAATGTCTTTGATTACGACAATGCGCCACCGCCGCCTGACGACTATGCCATGACCTTCCGCGAAACGGTGGGCTTGAGCGATAACGACATTATCGCCCTGCAAGCCACCCGCCTGATTCGCCGCAAAGGTATCGAGAAAGCCATTGAACTCATTCACAAGCTTGATGACGAACGGGTGGTGCTGGTCTTTACCAGGACCGGGAAAAAAGATGAAGGGGAAGGTTATGGCGAATGGCTGCGCGACATGGCAGACCGCTATCAAATCCGCTACCTCTTTATCGGCGATTATCTGGATGAAACACGCGGTGAACGGGATGGACATAAGGTGTTCAGCTTGTGGGATGTTTATCCACATGCCCACTTCATTACCTACCCCAGCATTTACGAGGGCTTTGGCAATGCCCTGCTGGAAACGCTGTACTTCCGCAAGCCGCTGGTCGTCAACCAATACCCCATGTATTTAACCGACATTAAGCCCACCGGCATTCAGGCGGTGGAATTCAACTACGACATCACCGATGACACCGTTGCGCAGACCCGCCGCTTGATTGAAGACGATGGGTGGGTGGCGGCAATGGTGGAGCACAATTATCAGGTGGCAAGCCGCCATTTTTCTTATTCTGTGTTGAAATCAAAACTAAGGAAAGCACTGGAATCGTTCACCGATGACTGAGCAAATCCTATCTCATTTACGTGCGCTCTATGAACCCGCTGTTGCAAAAACGACATATACTGCCCTGCAAGTCTTAATGGAGCAGGTCCGTATCCCCATTCCCGATGCCACCACGCCCTTCAGTGAGCGTGACATCGCCCTGATTACCTACGGCGATACGCTCCGGCGTGAGGGTGAAGCACCGCTGGAAACGCTCTATGATTTCCTGTGCAGCCATCTGAGCGATCTGGTGTCCATCATCCACATCCTGCCTTTTTCCCCGTATTCGTCCGATGACGGCTTTTCGGTGGTGGATTACGAGGCGGTGGATAAGAACCTCGGTGATTGGGATCACATCAACAAAATTGCGTATGAATTTCGCCTGATGGTCGATCTGGTGTTGAATCATATGTCGGCGCAGAGTGCATGGTTCAAAGCATTTCTGGCCGATAACCCCGGTTACGCTGATTTATTCTTCATCGAATCACCCGACACCGACCTGAGCAGTGTCACCCGTCCCCGTGCCACGTCGTTGTTAACACCCTTTAATAAGGATTCGGGTGAGAAAGTCCATGTTTGGACCACCTTCAGCGCCGATCAGGTAGATTTTGATTATCGCGCCCCGGCAACCCTGCTGCGTATGATTGGTGTTCTGCTGTTTTACATTGAGCAAGGCGCAAGTATCATCCGGCTGGATGCGGTCGCTTATCTGTGGAAACAGGTCGGCACGAGCAGCATTCATTTGCAACAAACCCACAAAGTTATCCAACTCATACGAGCGATACTGGATGAAGTCGCGCCGCATGTGCTGATTATCACTGAAACGAATGTGCCCCATCAGGAGAACATCTCCTATTTTGGCGATGGCTATAATGAAGCCCAGATGGTCTATAACTTCTCGCTGCCACCGCTGCTGCTGTACACGATGAAAACCGGGGATGTGACCCTTATCGCCAACTGGATTAACTCTCTGAAGCAACTCTCCGAGCGAACCACCTTCTTTAACTTCACCGCCTCTCATGATGGCATCGGCGTTCGCCCGCTGGAAGGGTTGGTTGATAATGAGACGATTCGTGAACTGGCGGCGTTTGTTGAGGCGCGAGGTGGTCGCGTTTCGTACAGGCAAAATACCGATGGCAGCTTGAGTCCCTATGAACTCAACATCACCTACGTGGACGCCGTAGCCTCACCGGACGCGGACGAAACAACGCGCATCAAGCAGTTTATCGTAACACAGGCCGTGATGCTGGCGCTGTCGGGGATGCCTGCCGTTTATATTCACAACCTGCTCGGTTCGCACAATGACACAGGCGCGGTTGAACGCTTAGGATATGCGCGGGCCATTAATCGCGCCAAACTGGACGCCGACGCCCTCCTTGATGAGTTGCAAGACGAAAACTCCTTCCGCGCAAAGGTACTTGAAACGTATCAAAACCTCATCACAGCACGTCGTAACTGTCCCTGTTTCCATCCTAATGTCAGCCAGCAAGCTTTTGCGACTCACGACAATGGCGTTCTGGTCATCGTCCGCGAATCCGGTTCGCAAACGGTCTATGCCATGCATAACTTCACGGACAGGCCAGCAACCGTGACGCTCGATATTGCAGGCTGGCATGACCTGCTGAGTGGTGACAGCGGGGAAAATGGTAATGTTGAGGTGGACCCCTACGGAATCCGCTGGCTTGAGGTCCGCAATTGAGATTCATCGGGGCAGGTGGAAACATCTACCTTGCCAGTTTCACTCACTACTTGCCAGAAAACGACCCGCCACCAGTTCATAAATCACGCCGCTGCCCAACCCCATCAATATCACCAGCGGAACCTGCACCGGCAGGTAATAGCGCTGCCAGCCTAACGGCACAGTAATTAACGTGATGACCAGAACGCCGACCAACCACGATCCAAGCAATACCGCCATCCGCCAGCGCTCCGTATAGATCAATACCGCCACGCCGCCACCCAGCAGCAAATAACGGACCATCCGCGCCAGAATATTATCGCCCAATCCCGACCACGTCTCATAGCGATCAATCTCATCATAGACTGCCGGGTAAACGATGCCCCATTCTGGTACTTCAAAATACTGTGGCTCCGGCACAACTATCTCGTCAAACAGTGTGCTCAAACGATCACCCGGACCATCAAATTCGCCATATAACGAGGCTTGCAGTTCGAGCAAATCGCGGCGTTCTTCCACCACAATCGACGGCATCTCCAGCAGAGCCGACCACCACAGCGGCGATAACACCAGAAATACCAGCAGAGCCAGCACGGTTGCCAGTCCAATCTTCAACAGTTCATAAAAACGGCGATCCAGCAGGATGAGCAGCACCAATCCACCAAATAACAGCGCGACCGTGAATGTCACACTGAATTTGATGGTCAGAATAATCCCCGTCAGAACTCCCAGCAGGGCATGATGCTGCCACAGGTGTTTGTTCCGTGCTAGCATCCACACCACCAACCAGCCCAGCGCCGCTATACCCAACAGATGCGCACCCTCGAACATGGCCCGCCGCCCATTGAGCAGTATCGCCGGATGAGTCGCATAAACCGCCAGCGCCAGCCACCCGCTCAAGGTTACGCCCCATCGCGACATCCACATGTGCCGGGCCAGCACTCGTGCCGCTCCCATCAAAAACACCCCGCCCAGCAGCGTCATCCATGCCGAGGCCAGCCGTTCCGCATAGAGCAGTCGGTCGGATGGTACATGTCCTTCAGTGAGATTAAATTGATAATCCTGCCCCCACACCCATTGCTCGTTTACATCGTCGGCCTCAAGACCCATACCGTCCCACACCGCGCCATAAATCAGCCGGGTGAGCGTTCCGTTTAAGATACGCAGATGCTGTTCGGTGGTACGGCGTGGTGGCGGCTCGTAATACATCTCCTCAAAATCACCATCGCGAAAAAGCGCATAATCCTTCGACAGCCAGATAATCGTGGACTCATCGCCATGAAACGGAACACGTTCCGCACCGAGTGTGACGAAGGCCGCCGCCAGAATAATCAGGAGTGCATCAAGCAGAAGCAGGCGATGTTGCATCAGGTGTCCTTTGCTGGCATGATTAGTAGTGTGCACAGTTTGCCAGAAAATGTTTGAGAGAAAAATGGTTGACGATAATCACCTTCAAAAAGCGGCAGAAGTTATCGCCGGGTCGGAACGGCTGGTGGTGTTTACCGGAGCCGGGATGAGCAAAGAAAGCGGCGTGCCAACCTTCCGCGATGCCCTTGACGGCTTATGGGCACAATTTGACCCAATGAAACTTGCCACCCCGCAGGCATTCCGCCAGAATCCCAAATTGGTCTGGGATTGGTACAACTATCGCTGCGAACTGCTTGCCGACAAACTCCCTAATCCGGGACATTATGCGGTAGCAGAACTTGAAGATTTGCTGCCACAGGTCGTTGTAATCACCCAGAATATTGATGGCTTTCATCATGAAGTCGGCAGTACGGATGTCATCTGCCTGCATGGTGATTTGAAGCGCGATAAGTGTTTCGCCAATTGTCGCGGCAATCCAACGTATGTCGATGTTACTCAACTGTCGGCATGGGACCCCGAATCGGGACCGCCCTTCTGCCCTTACTGCGAAGAAGCCTACGTGCGCCCGGACGTGGTGTGGTTCAACGAATCGCTGCCCTACCACGAGTTGACCCGCGCCACCGAACTCTCCCGTCAGGCCGATGTCATGCTTATCATCGGCACAAGCGGTGTGGTATGGCCTGCGGCGGGCCTAACTGTTGAAGCGAAACAGGCCGGGGCCACGCTGGTTGAAATCAATCCCAACCCCAGCGAAATTACGCCCATCGCCCACTACTTCCTTCAGGGGCCATCCGGTGAAATCATGCCTCATCTTGTCAAACGCATCCGCGAGCTGCTCACCAGATGAGGCGAATACTCGTCGTCGTCCTACTGCTGGTCGTGGTTGCTCCATCACACGGGCAGGAAACCGCACCTGTCGAGGTGTTTGTCCAGCAAAACGGTGACAGCCTTGAGGTGTTTTTTGCCAATCCCGCCACCGGCCTGAGTACCCTCGTCACTGTCTCTAATTTTCCGGCAGAACTCAACCCGTTTCGTGAGCTTTCCTTGACCGCCAATGGCGTCATTTTTCGCGATCCTGCCGATGGCATTCCCCGTCTAATCACTCCATCAGGCCAGATTGTCGGCTTTGAGTTCATCCCCCAGAGCACCGAGCCGCTGATGATGATTGACTGGGTGCTTTCCGAAGACCGCCGCACCATCGCCTGGGCCGAAATCCGACTCACCAGTCTCGGCTGGCAGGCCGATATTTACAGCGCCCGCCTCGATGGACAAAATTTACTGCGCCTGCCGGACCGTCCCGTTGATCCTGTTCAGGTGTCACGCCGGGTCGAGATGGTCGGCGTCTCTAATGATGGCAGGCTGGTCTATTTCGACTCGGAGCATCCCACCGAACTCGAAGAGGGACAGGTTTTCGTTGGGTATCAAAAAATCATCGCGTATAGCCAGCGCATTGGCAGCTATTTAAACTTGCCCGGCGAGCCGACCTGCACCTGTCCGGTGCTGATTGCCAACGACGGGCTTAGCTTGCTGCGCCTTGAACCAACCGCCCCGGCCTTTGACCTGCACATCTGGAACCTCAACGACAACACCGAGCGCGTCATCGTCGGCGAGGATGTGCCCTATCCGCAGGCGGGTGGTTTAATGATGAACCGGGACCGGACTCTGGCACTGTATATGGCCTCCGATGGCGTCGAATACGTGATTGTGCTGGTCGATCTTTCGTCACGTACCGAGCGCATCCTCACCGAACCATCGGCTAATCCGCTGCGTCCAGTTCGCTTCATCGACCGCAGCACCGCTATTGTGATGGTTGATATCGTGGAACAAACCACTTATAAACTCCGCCTTGATTCGGATGACATTACTCAGGTTGCCGACAAAATCTGGCTGGGATCGATTCAAGAATGAAAGTCATCGTTCTCCTGCTGCTGTTTGCCTCCCTGATGACGCCAGCACAAAGTCAGGACAACATCTGGCAGCCGCGCCCCGGCACGACATGGCAGTGGCAGTTACAGGGCGACATCAATACGAGCTATGCCGTCCAGATGTACGACATCGACCTCTTCGACACATCTGTGGCAACCATTCAAACACTCCACGACAAAGGCCATGTGGTAATTTGCTATTTCAGTGCCGGATCATTTGAAGACTGGCGGCCCGATGCCAGCATATTTCCTGCTGCGGTTACCGGCAATCCCCTCGATGACTGGCCCGGTGAAGCATGGCTGGACATCAGCAATCTGGACGTGCTGGCTCCAATTATGAAAGCTCGTCTTGATCTGGCAGTTGCTAAGGGGTGCGCTGGCGTTGAGTCAGATAATGTCGATGGCTACACGAACGATACCGGCTTTGACCTGACCTATGATGACCAGCTAACTTATAATCGCTGGCTGGCGGAACAGGCTCACCAGCGCGGCCTTTCCGTTGGTCTCAAAAATGACACTGATCAAGTTCTGGACCTCGTCGACTTTTTTGACTGGTCGCTGGTTGAAGAGTGCTTTGAATATGACGAATGTGAGGCTTATTTTCCCTTCATAGAGGCAGGTAAGGCCGTATTTGCCGTGTCATACGAATTTCCTCCCGATGAAGTTTGCCCGGCAGTTGCCGCCCTTCAGTTTTCGTGGCTGTTTAAATCGTTTGACCTCAATGACGAGCCGCCCATAACCTGTCCGGTCTTTAAATGGTATCCATTCTGACCTACAATAGCCGCGAAGCTACTGGTAGAAAGGAACATTGAAGATGCCCGCTGTTGGTGAAATCGCACCCGATTTTGAACTCCGCAATCAAGATGGCGACACCGTCAAACTATCCGATTTTCGCGGTCAGAAGGTCATTCTTTTCGCGTATCCGAAGGCCGCAACACCCGGCTGCACCACACAAGCCTGTGGCCTGCGCGATAATTTCCCCATGTTTCAGGACAACAATGCAACCGTGATCGGTATCAGCCCCGATGAACCCAAAGCCTTGAAAAAGTGGCAAAATGCCGAAAATTTGCCTTACACACTCGTCAGCGACCCCGACCATAAAGTATTCGAAGAATGGGGAGTCTGGGGCGAAAAATCTATGTATGGCAAGACATACATGGGCGTCATTCGCTCCCATTGGGTCATCGACGAAAACGGCGTCATCATCGACGAGAACGTGGACATCAGCCCGAAGGACAGTATCGAGCAGGCCGTCAAGGTTATCAATTCGTAAGGCTTGTGGGGCGGGCGAGGTCCGCCCTTTCTGGACTTGACTGCAAACGGCGGAGTCCGTATAATGCTGAGTGTTCAGGGCGCTTAGCTCAGTTGGTTAGAGCGTTCGGTTTACACCCGAAAGGTCGGGAGTTCAAGTCTCTCAGCGCCCACATCCACACACCCACCACCCCGATGGGTGTTTTTATTTGCACAATCTTTTGACCGCTTCCGAATTAATTTATAAAGTTAATTAATTAACTCACATTTTGGGATGTATCCCGTCCCTGCGATAAATCTGGTGTGTGTGGAGGGATGCTATACATAGCGTCCGTAAGCCAACCGTCCCGTTATGTTCATCATTATTCGGGGTACGAGAAATTAATTTATAAAGTTAATTAATTAATTCACATCCAGTCATCGAACCAGGAGCAAATCAAAAAGACCTCTCGTTATCATACGGGAGGCCCTGAGATTTCTTATTCCTTCACATTCCCGTCCCTACGATTATCCCTCTTAATAAAACCGTTTCGTAGGGACAGCATCCATGCTGTCCGAAAAAAGAAAATCTCTCATCAGTCAATATTTTACCACGACCCATCCACAGAGAATTTTGACTTTTTGGCTTATCGCCATTCCTTGAGTACAATCTGACCAATTTAGTAAGTCCGAAAGGAGGCCCCTGTGAAACATGTCACACTAGCGCTAGCAGTACTTATAATGCTTACTTTAATTTTGTCCGGCAGTTCTACTCTCGATCTTCCACAAAACGAGGCCATCTCCAACGCGACCCTCACGATGGCCTACTCCCAGGCCATCGGTCAGGATGATGTAGATTATCACTTTGAGCAGACCACAGCAGGTTACGCAGCCAGCAATCCCGCTCACCATCTCACCATTGAAGCCACTGAGCAAACGATAAAAATTTCGATTTTCGATAGTAACTGGCGGTTGACTTCTGACAGCCCCGCAGATGCAATTACAGTGCAGGACAACCGGCTCACCCTGCATCGTGAACATTACGATGAATGGTATGTAAACGGACCTGTTGGACTTCAACAGGGTTTTACCCTCTACGAACCATCACAAATTGCTTTCAACCTCGGAGGTGATCTACCAGCCACCGCCAACGGCAACACTCTGTACATTGGCGAGGCATTGACATTTTCCGGTCTAATGGCCTACGATGCCGCTGGTCAGGCCGTGCCTGTAAAATTTGATCTTCACGACAATAAACTGGTCTACGTTTATGAAGATAGTAGTGCCGTATACCCTCTGACAATTGACCCGTGGGTACAGCAGCAGAAATTGACAGCTACGGATGGCAACGGCAATGATATGTTTGGTTTTTCTGTGGCACTTAATGGGGATACTGCCCTTATCGGTGCTCATTTCGCAGATTGCCCGACAAGTGGAACCTGTGGCGCAGCTTATGTGTTCACTCGTAGCGGCACCATGTGGAGTCAGCAAGCTAAACTCACAGCTTCTGATGCTGCCACTGGCGATTCCTTTGGTCGCACAGTGGCACTGAATGGCGACACGGCTCTGGTCGGTGCGTATGGTAAGGTCGGTTTCACTGGCAGCGCCTATATCTTCACCCGCAGTGGCACTACATGGTCACAACAAGCCAAACTGACTGCCTCCGATGCCGCATCAGGTCACCGATTTGGTCACTCAGTCGCATTGGATGCCGACACGGCTCTGGTTGGTGCTACGCGAGTAAGTTGTGTCGGTGGTACATCTTGCGGCAGCGCCTATGTGTTTACGCGCAGCGGCTCTGTCTGGACTGAGCAGACCAAACTCACTCCATCCGATGTGGCTGGCCTTGATGAGTTTGGTATCTCAGTCGCATTGTCAGGTGATACAGCACTGGTCGGCTCATATCATGATGATGACACAGGCGGCGACAGCGGCAGTACCTACATTTTCACGCGCAGCGGCTCCATCTGGACTGAACAGGCCAAGCTCACTGCCTTTGATGGGGCTGCGGGCGACGAATTTGGGTTTTCAGTTGCCCTTGATGGCAGCACCGCCCTAATAGGTGCCCGGAATGATGATGACAATGGGGGTAATAGTGGCAGCGCCTATGTCTTTACGGGAAGTGGCAGCGCATGGAGCCAGCAAGCCAAACTTATTGCGTCCGATGCTGGCGGGGGTGATACTTTTGGCGTTTCAGTAGCAATAACTGGTGATACCGCCCTGATTGGTGCCAATCAGGATGACGATGGTGGTAGTAGCAGTGGCAGTGCCTACCTGTTTAGCCGTTCTGGTGGTATCTGGAGCCAACTAGCCAAACTGACTGCTTCTGATGCTGCTGCCGGTGACACTTTCGGCGAGTCGGTAGCGATATCGGGAACGAGTGCCTTGATTGGTGCTCCGGGGGATGACTGTTTACCCAGCTTCGATTGCGGCAGCGCATATGTGTTTATCGACGACACACCACCACCAACTGATACGCCCATCCCGCCCACCGATACACCCGTCCCACCGACCGACACACCAGTTCCATCCACTGACACACCCGTACCGCCAACGGACACGCCTGTTCCACCAACTGATACCCCGGTGCCGCCGACGGATACGCCTGTTCCGCCGACCGATACCTCGGTTCCGCCTACTGACACACTCGTGCCACCAACTGATACGCCCATCCCGCCCACCGATACACCCGTCCCACCGACTGATACCTCGGTTCCACCCACTGACACACCCATCCCGCCGACCAATACGCCGGTTCCACCCACTGACACACCCATCCCGCCGACGGATACATCGGTTCCGGGCACAGACACCCCAATTCCGCCGACGGACACGCCTGTTTCGCCCACCGATACGCCTATCCCACCGACAGACACACCCGTCCCGCCCACCGACACCCCTGTCCCACCGACCAATACGCCAGTACCGCCGACGGATACTCTTGTCCCTTCAACGGACACGCCTGTTCCACCAACGGACACACCAGTACCGCCAACTGATACGCCGGGTGGACCGTTCGGGCTGGTTGCGATTGCAAACTGTCTCAACGGAAATCTTGTCGTGACCATTTCTGCCGGAGATGGACCGTTCAATATCAGCGCCAGTGCGGGGATCAATACCCCCGTCAACGGCGTAGGTATGGGAACGACGACTGTCAATGGCCCGGAGAAATGGGATAATGTGACCGTGACGGAAACCGATGGTGATTTTGAGTCGATTAATCTAGGCCAATTCAAGTGCCGCAGCGATGAACGTCCGGTGCCTTTAACCCCAGCTCACCTCTCGCGGACGACCAATCCCTTCCCCCTATTCTCATGGACGGCGATTACAGCGGCGATTAACTATCGCGTTTTCGTGTTTGATGACAAAGTTGCCGCCAATCGCACAGTAGATATTCGTCAAAATTCCGGTGGTCCCACGAACCTGATTCTCAGTACACCGCTGCCAGATGGACGCCTGTTCTGGCGCGTACGCGGACGGCAGAACCGCATCTGGAGCCTGTGGAGCATCCGCTTCACTCTGTTCAAGGACACGGCGGCTTCTATCAGTGTGAATACTCCGGTTCCGACCATTGACCTTATTCCACCTCCGGGGCCAGTAGTTGCCCCAACATTTCCTCCACCGCCTAACCCACGCTAGGTGGCCTTCAATCAAGTCAGAAAAAAGTGGTATCGCCAACCGGGTGATACCACTTTTTGTGTCTCGCTGGTGAAATTCCATCCCAAAGGGTGGTGACTTGAGTATCCGGTGCGCATAAAATGCAATAAAGCGCGTTAATGAGAATAATGCTGTTCCCGTTGTCAAACGTTTTGGGAGGCTTGATTTATGAAACATGTAACACTCTTAACCTTGTTCGCCATCACTCTGCTTTCATCCGGGGTAAATCTGAAGCCGACAACCAACAATCGAACCGCCGCGATGACCGATGAGACGCTGCAAATGGCTTATTCACAGATCACCATAGCCCCCTGGATACAGCAGGCCAAATTGACGGCGAGCGATGGAAGCGCCGATGCTGTATTTGGCTCGGAATTGGCCCTGAGCGGCGATACTGCGTTGATCGGCTCACCCGGTGATGAGGACAACGGCGTTGCGAGTGGCAGTGCCTACGTCTTCACCCGGTCCGGCACACTCTGGAATCAGCAAGCAAAACTCCTGCCTGCCAATGGGTTCGACTACCACGTTTTTGGAGGCGCAGTGGCACTCGACGGTGATACCGCCCTGATTGGTGCTTACGGTGATTTCTGTACAGCAGGAGAATGGTGTGGCAGCGCCTACGTTTTCACACGCAGCGGCAGTACGTGGACTCAGCAGGCCAGGCTCACCGCTCCTGATGCCGATGACTGGGACTACTTTGGTGTTGCTGTGGCAATTGATGGCGATACTGCTTTGATAGGGGCTTTCGCTGATGAATGTGCAGTGGGTGATGATTGCGGTAGTGCCTATGTCTTTGTGCATAGTGGCGGATTATGGAGCCAGCAGGCCAAACTTGCCGCCCCCGATTTAGCGGCATATGACGGTTTTGGCGGGTCGGTAGCACTGGATGGCGATACCGCCTTGATTGGGGCCAGCGATGCTGACTGTGTTGTGTGGGCAAACTGCGGCAGTGTTTATGTCTATATACGCAGCGGTACTATCTGGAGCCAGCAAGCGAAACTTCTGCCATCTAACGCCGTTGCACAGGGGCGCTTTGGCGGCTCCGTATCACTGGATGGCGATAACGCTCTGATCGGAGCGGAGGGTGATAAAAGTGTCTATGCCTTCATCCGATCCGGCACGTTGTGGACCCAACAAGCCCGACTTACCACGAGCGATAGCCCCGAGTTTCAGGGATTTGGTGCATCGGTGGCACTGGCTGGCGATATGGCACTGATTGGAGCCTATCTGGATGATGACAATGGTTACCAGAGTGGCAGTGCTTATGTCTTCACTCGGTCAGGCACTGTATGGAGCCAGCAAGACAAGCTCCTGCCTGTTGATGGGGCAAGTGAAGACTGGTTTGGTGGTGTCGTGGCACTGGACGCCACCACGGCACTGGTTGGGGTATCCAGAGATGAATGTGCCGCAGGTGATCATTGTGGGAGCGTCTATGCGTTTGGAATTGTCCTGTCCGATACCATACCGTTGGATGCCAGTGCCGCATGTAATGGACCTGACCTTGAGGTAAATATTGCGGCGGGTGACGGTCCCTTTGACATCTTAACCAGCGCCGGAATCAACTCCCCGATTTTTGGCGTCGGGATGGGAATCACAACTATCAACGGCCCGGAAAAGTGGGATAACCTGACGGTTCGTGAGACCACTGGACTTGAATCGACCAGTCTTGGTCAGTTCAAGTGCCGCACTGACGAACGACCTATGCCCCTGATGCCCGCTCACCAATCCCATACCACCGATCCATTCCCGCTGTTCTCATGGACAGAGATTACCGATGCCAACAATTACCGGGTCTTTGTTTTTGATGAAGCTAACCCGGCCATCCGCATGGTGGACATTCGGGAGAATTCGGGGGGTCCGGCCAGCATGACCCTCACCACGCCGCTGCCGGATGGTCGATTCTTCTGGCGCGTGCGTGGGCGGCAAAATCGTATCTGGAGCATGTGGAGTGTCCGCTTCACATTGTTCAAGGACCCCGGTGTCCCGGTGAGCATCACAGGCAGCACTCCTGTACCCACGTCGAACGTCGCTCCGCCCAATGATCGGTCAACGCCGATTCCGACTGTCGGGCCAGCAGACGGAGCGATAGAGACACCCGCCTTGCCTGCCCCGCCTAATTCACGCTGAGCAACCAACAGCCTTCATTGCCAGAAGAGCGGTATCATCAACGATGATGGTGCCGCTTTTTGTATGATTGATGCGGGTGTAATATCTTTACTATACCTGGACGAAATTATGCCGGAGTTTATTTTTGATGACTTCTATCGTACCCGCTGGTATCAAAATGGAGCCGGGCCGTGTGACGAGCGGTGAAACGGCCCTGGTGACCATCAAAAATAACAGCCATACCGTCCAGGATTATGACATTGAGATAACCGGAATCCCGCCCGACTGGGTATCACCCTATGCCTGGATTGTTAAATTGATGCCGGACGAACAGCAGTTTCTAGCGCTCAGTTTCATCGTGCCCGTGGATGGCACGGCTGGTCGTTACACTGTAAGCGTTCACGTGACAGATGGCGACGGTCGTATAACCGATCTCTCATTGGGCGAGTTGGATGTCCAGCCCTACTACGCCTTTGACGTTGATATTCATCCCGTCGAGATTCGCACAACAGGTAACATCCGGGTTGCCGTCGCCAACCGCGGCAACATCACCGACACCTACGCCATCCAACCCCGCGACCACGCCAATGCCCTCGAATTTGACCCGCCATCCGCCGAATTGGTGGTTCAGGATGGGCAGTTTGACGAGGCAACGTTTGCCGTAAAAGCAAAAAATCGCCCCTTGCTGGGCAGTTCGCGCCATTATGAGCTGGAATTTGAAATCGGCTCTCAGCGGGCGGCCTCACAAAAATACACTGCCCAACTCATTGATAACCCCCGCATCCCTCTCTGGCTGGCAAGTATCGCCCTGATAGGCTGTCTTTTACTGGCAGGAATTGCCAGGGCAGTTGTCCTGTACTTGCTTTGATAGAAAAGTAGAGTCTGTCAGCGAAGTCGAATTCTCACTGCAATACTAAGGTTCGGTCGAATTGTACAAATTTTCAAAAAAAGGTTGTTTTTATTCGATTCTGCGGGTAAGATTTGTCCAATAGCCATCTACCAAGTAATGTAGATGCAGCAGAATTCACAATTGAGATAACAAACATGCACCAATTTTGCATGTGTATGTGTTGTATGTGTGGGAAACAAGAGCGTTCAATCCTCACGTAACAACACGTATACGGTAACACCATAACGGGTTTTGATTGATACGAACGAGGGAAGGCGCTCCTGCGGTGGCAGGTAGTTAAATGGCCCCTGCCGCCTGAGGGCCAAGCGCCAGAGCACAAGCTCACCCTCGATTTTTTTTGTCAATCAAAGCCCGTTTTTTGTTGAAGGTACTGAGGAGACTCACGACATTGTTCATTGACACAATGCAAACCACAACACTCGACGAACAAATCGGCAACACCCCATTGCTTGGTTTTCGCAGTGTAACTACGCATCTGCCGGAAAATGTACAGATATTCGCCAAAGCAGAATGGCAAAATCCCGGCGGCAGTGTGAAAGATCGGGCCGCGCTGAACATCATCAATACGGCGCTTGACAATGGCGATCTGGGCAACGGGCGAATTTTACTGGACAGCACCAGTGGCAACACCGGCATTGCCTATGCCATGATTGGTGCAGCCAAAGGTATCCCCATCAAGCTCTTTGTGCCAGCCAATGCCAGCCCCGAACGCCAGAAGATTCTGCGAACCTACGGGGTGCAGGTCGAACTCACCGACCCGCTTGAAGGTTCCGATGGCGCGATTCTCGCCGCCCGTGCTCTTGCCGCCAGCGAACCGGACAGGTATTTCTTCGCCGACCAGTACAACAATCCCGCCAACTGGCAAGCTCACTATAACACCACCGGCGTCGAAATCTGGCAGCAAACGGCTGGCATGATTACCCATTTCGTCGCTGCACTGGGTACATCTGGTACATTTACGGGAACCACACGTCGCTTGAAAGAGTACAATCCACTCCTTCAAGCGATTTCTCTTCAACCGGACAGCCCATTTCACGGATTGGAAGGCTTGAAACACATGGAAACCGCTATCAGGCCCGGTATCTATGACGAAAATCTCGCCGACCGCGACATCACCGCCAGCACCGAAGCCACCTATGACATGGCGCGGCGTCTGGCCCGCGAAGAGGGCTATCTGGTTGGTATCAGTTCCGCGTCAGCGCTTTTGGGCGCTTTGCACATTGCGGAAGAAGTGGCAGATCGCGGAGAATCAGCCGTCATTGTCACGATTTTCCCGGATAATGCCTATAAGTATCTCTCTGAGAACTTCTGGACAGTTTAATGGAATTGAGACTATCGACTGATTTGTATACACAGGTGACATCTCACCTTGAAAGCACCTTTCCAAATGAAGGCGGGGGCTTCCTCGTCGGCAATCTCAACGGCGATACGCGCACCGTTACTGAGATCCATCCGGTGGAAAACGTCTTTGAAACCGAAGAGCAGTTCCATCGTTTCCTTGCCGAAGACGGAGCCTTTCAGCGCATTGAAGATTATGCCGACGATCACGGCCTGACCTTGCTCGGCTATTTTCATTCACACCCGAACAGTCCAGCCATCCCGTCAGAATTTGATCGCGTCCATGCGCTGCCCTTTTTCGCCTATCTCATCGTGTCCGTAATGCCAGATGGTGCAGCCGAAGGGCGATTATGGGAACTCAAAAGTGACCGCAGCGCATTTGATGAGGGGGCGCTGACAATACAGTAGTAAATCATGGTGCACACGGTCGCACCGGGGCGTCCGATCCATAAATTTGAATAACCAACAAGTGAAGATACATCAGGAGCAACTCATGGCAACCATCAAAATACCCACCCCACTTCGTCCCTATGCAGGCAATAACGCCGAGATTGAAGTCAATGGCGAGACCGTCGGTGCAATTCTGGACGATTTGACCGGGCAGTTCCCCGAACTGAAGACGCACCTGTATAACGGTGGTGAACTGCGCAACTTCGTCAACATTTTCCTCGGTGATGAGGATATTCGCTATCGCGACGGCCTTGATACTGATGTCGAGCCGGGTGACAAACTGCGAATCGTTCCCTCCATCGCGGGAGGCTGCTAAAGGGGACCAACATGCCACGTAAAGTCGATCACAATGCGATCCGCACCAATCAAGCGTTTATCATCACGCTCTTGCTGCTGGCCTTCATCGCCGATGTGCCGCTGCTGGTAGTCTTTGTATCAATCGTGTTGGGTGTTGGAACCGCCGTGCCCCAAGCCGCTCTGTTCAAGCGCATTTATAAGCACATGCTCGTACCAGCAGGACTCTTGAAGCCGGATGTCATTGACGACAACCCGGAACCGCACAATTTCTCGCAGGGATTGGGTGCACTATTTACCGGACTGTCATTTGTGGCACTGCTGGCAGGGGCAGCCGGGCTTGGCTGGGCCTTAAGCTGGCTGGTGATAGTGCTGGCATCCCTGAATCTTTTTGCAGGATTTTGCGCGGGCTGCTTCGTATATTACCAGCTAAGCCGCCGCCATGTACCCGGCTTTACACAACTGCCGCTTCACGAATAAGGACTATCGCGGACATGATTGAACGTATCATCATCACCGGCATACTCATCATTATTGGCATTGCCGTCTACCATCTCACCGAACGACGAACGATCCATCGCGCGGAAAAACTCGCGGCGACTGATCCCATTTTGGTGAACATGGAACGCGGTAAATCGGCAGTCCTTTATTTCACCGCGGATTTCTGTGTTGCCTGTAAAACCCAGCAAATGCCCGCGCTGCAAAAATTGACGGACACGCTGGGTGATGATATGGTTCAAATCATCAAGGTTGATGCCGAGCGGCAAGCCGATGTTGCCGAACGGTGGGGCGTGATGAGCTTGCCCACGACCTTCGTCCTCGATACCAATGGCAAACCACGGGCGGTGAACTACGGTGTAGCCTCCGCCGACAAATTGATCAAGCAACTGCAACAGGCATAATAGGGAGATTATATGACTGTATCTGTAACCACCATCAGCCCGACCGATGTCCAGCTTTCGCATGAGGAGATTCTGCGCTACAGCCGCCATCTCATCATGCCGGAGTTTGGTATGGAAGGGCAGAAGAAACTCAAGGCGGCCAAAGTTCTGCTTATTGGCGCGGGCGGATTGGGCAGCCCACTGGCGCTGTATCTAGCAGCGGCTGGTGTTGGCACCATCGGCCTCGTCGATTATGACGTTGTCGATTACACCAACTTGCAGCGGCAGGTCATTCACGGGACCAAAGACGTGGGCCGACCTAAACTTGAATCGGCAGCCGAAACATTGGCGGACGTCAATCCATTTGTGAAACTCCACAAGTACAATGTGCCGCTAACCAGCGAAAACGCCCTCGAAATTCTGGAGCCATATGATGTCATCATCGACGGCACTGACAATTTCCCGACCCGCTATCTGGTCAACGATGCCAGCATCATTCTGGGCAAAATCAACGTCTACGGCAGCATTTTCCGCTTCGAGGGTCAGGTTACCGTCTTTGGCGCGGAGGATGGCCCCTGCTATCGCTGCCTCTTCCCGGAACCGCCCCCGCCCGGATTGGTCCCAAGCTGTGCCGAAGGCGGTGTACTCGGTGTGCTGCCCGGTACAGTGGGCACATTGCAGGCAACGGAGGCCATCAAAGTCATTGCCGGGATTGGCGAGCCGCTCATCGGGCGCTTGCTGATGTACGATGCGCTGAATATGACCTTCGATACGCTCAAGATTCGCAAGAATCCTAACTGCCCGGTCTGCGGTGATCATCCTACCGTCACCGAAC
>JAKEEQ010000148.1 GCA_022616515.1 Chloroflexota bacterium
CCTTAGAACAATCACCACCAATTTCGCGCGGTGAGGACAAACCGCTTGCTATCAGTGTGACGCTGTTGTGCCGCTACCAGCACTATTATTATGAAGCCGACCGTGAATTGGAGATCGAGTGTTTATCGGGCAGCTCCACTGAGCGTGTTGATAACCTCAATAACCTGCTGGATGAATACGGATCATATTATTTGATCTGGGAACATGTCTTTGAACTTAAAGGTCAATTTGACCCATCTCTGATCAACGGAAATGTTGAACGCCTTATGGTCTACCAGCGCCCCCATGATGGGAGTGTGGTCGAACTTTACCGGGTGGAGGCACAATGACGGTCGCCATATTGCGCGAACGTACCCAATCGCGCGAAATTTCTGGAGAAGGTATCCAGTTGTTTTTGCGCCTGATGCCTTTTGTCGGGTTGTTGTTCGGTTTCTTTCTGGTGCGTGTGCATGAAATCGAGGGCCACTTACCCTATTTTGTCGATGAACTCCGCCATATCTCCCGTGCCCGCATCGTCTACCACTTTACCGACCTGCAAATTAGCACAACACCGGGTAAGTTTTTGCTCTACTACTGGCTGGGATTGTTCGATATTCCCTTTAACGAACCCGGCTGGTTGGGGCGGACGCCAGTTGCGTTGTTTTCGATGCTTGGCGCAGCAGGGACGGTGGGCCTGGCGCGGTCACTTTTTTCCAGACAGGTCGCTCTGTTGTCGCTGACCTTGCTGATATTCCTGCCGTTTATGCTGTTTTATGAGCGGCTGGCACTCAGTGACCCGTTAGGGGCATCCCTGACGGTGATTGTGGCGTGGTGGAGTCTGGCTTATGTCCGCAGGCCCAATCGCCGCCGCGCTGTTGTACTGGCAATCCTGATTAACCTGATGTTGATGGCGAAAATACTGGCTGGTCCGATGCTGCTGCTGCCCGCAATGGCCCTGCTGTTTTTCAATAAACAGAAGGTCATTTCACTTTCCCAGCCATTTATTCCTCAAATTATTACGGTGGTTCGTGCCAACTGGTCTACCATCCGCCTGATTCTACTCATCGTAGGGAGTGTCTGGTTCGTTCTTCTAACCGTGTATCTGATACGCGATTTTGTTTATCCAGATGAAACCGATGAAATCGTAGACGGTTATTTGTATGGCGGTGCGCTGAATTTATTCATTGAATCGGAGAATCGCCCTAACCAGATATGGTTGGAGAATGTGCAGCGTGTCGGGGAGATTTTCTGGTATCTGTGGGGACCGCTGTGGATAGCATGTGGTGTACTCGCACTGCCATTCCTGGTGAAATCACGCCCGGCGCTCTATCTCATTGTGCCCACTCTTGCATTCTGGCTGCTGTTGCTCTTTGTGGCTGGCGAACTTTCAACGCGCTATGTGTTGATTCCCGGTCATTTGATGGTAGTTCTACTGGCTGCCGGACTGGTAGCCCTCACTGAACGTCTGCCGATGCCGGGTTCTCGAATACTACCGGCATCCATTATCGGCCTCTGGGTGTTGGCTCAGGCATTTCCCTTTTTTACCACGCTGGTAAGCACACCGAGGCATCTGGTACTACCTGAACGTGACCGTTACGAATATTTTGCCAATCAAACAGGTTATGGGATGCGCGAGGGCTTGATTGTTGTATCCCGGATGCCAAACATCTCAGAAAACAGCGATGTCCCGGTTGTATATGGTCTGGTGCGCGGTTGCCCATTTTTGCCGACATACATTGATGATGATCTGCCACTTAAGATTGAATGCAGTGACTACGAAAATTGGACACGGGTTGATCTGCCGGAGGTGGAACAGCGCTATCATGATCTCGTGGAATTAACAAATGTATATGATAGATTCTATCTGTTAATGGAGGATTTCGAAGAGGGCCATATTATCCAGAAGTTCTATCTCAAAGCTCAACTGACGTATGTTGATACATTTGACCGTCCCCACGACGGTGTACCTGTCAATCTTTATATCGTGTCGCCAAGAGACTGGCATAAAAGTGGCGATCAACCTTTTGAGGGATAAAAAGGCGCACCCGTCATGAATTCGCCCTTGTATAGTTCAGGTCACTAAAGATCGTCGAATTCGCCCCTGTCCAACGCCATCTGAAAGGCACGTCCGACCATCAACAACTCCTGTATCCAGAACGTGATGTCTTCGTAATCCACATCTTCGTTGAACAGCGTTTCAAAAATTTCGTCCGGCATATCGGTGATAAGCTCGGTGCTCAGGCAGCTCATCGCCTGTAGGACCGAATCACGCGATGTGGGCGGCTCCTGCTGCATCAACTTCATATACCAGTTTTCGACAATGGGATGGACTTGATGGCACGAAGAACCACCTTCTAACCGTTCATTGGCAAGGTCTTCAAACTCTTCCAGCCACTTGGGGCGCTGACGTTTTCCGTCCATGCGGGTCTCCTGTTTTGATGTAAATATCCGCCTGAACCATACTTTGCACGTGTTGACAAAGTTCCTGACCATCTTACCACGCCTTTGATTTCCTTGCCGCACTTTTCCTACTGATTGCCCGATTGTCAGGTTTAAAACCTTAATGCTACTTTTACTCGCCGCTTGTCTGGCAACTGTTGTATTTCCTGACGAAGTCATTAGAATGAGCACGGCCCGACTTTAAAGCGAAACGATATTCAATGTTTGATATTTTGCGAGCACATCCCCGTCATACTGCTGGCATTCTAGTATTCATAACCTTCATTGGCGCAATTTACTTAAGTGTCATCTTGAGTATGACACTGGACCAGAACGATGGCAACCTGGGCGCATTGCTGGATGATACATGGATACATGTGCGTTTTGCCGACAGCATCTCGCAGGGTGAAGGACTTTCCTATAATGAGGGAACCGTCACAACCGGGGCCACCAGTCCCCTATGGGTACTTCTGTTGGCGGGAGTATACAGCATCACCAATCCCGATGTATACCAGCAGGTGGACATTGCCATCGCCATGAGCGCCATTGGCTATTTTCTGGCGGCATGGTCCATTGCGGGGCTGGGTTGGTGGGCAACTCGCAATATGTGGGTTGGGCTGGGTGCTGGAGTGATTACCGTATTAACCGGACGATTCCTGTGGATGGGTCTGGCAGGCATGGAAATCACGACCTTTACGACTCTAACGATCCTCACCCTCTGGAGCCATGCCTATGATGTGCGGGAACGGCTGCCGCTCGGCTGGCGAACGGGCATTCTGGCGGCACTGGCAACGCTGGCCCGTCCCGAAGCTTATCTGCTCATGCTGTTGATTGTCCTTGATAGCTTTATCGTGCAGACATGGCGTGATTTTGATGACCGCGCTGCACGAAAAAAACACATCCTGAACGGGTGGCGTGGCTGCGCGGCCTATATTATTCTAGCCGGGTCCTATCCACTGACGTCACTGCTTATCAGCGGTCATCCACTTCCCAATACTTTCCGTGTGAAGTCGGCGTTAGGACGTGAATTTCCTGATTTGCCCCATGCTTACCTGTGGGCACCCAACAATGAACATGGCCCCATTTTGATTGCACTGGCAGCAGTCGGCCTGATTTATCTGTTGTGGCAGTCCCGCCAGCACCAGTCGCCGCACCTGCTGTGGGCATCATGGGCGACACTGTATGTACTGGGGGTATTGATGCTCGGTTCGCAGCGTTTTGTCGTCAATAATTCGCGCTATGTTGCTCCCTCCATTCCTTTTCATGCTCTACTGGCGATGTCGGGCATCTGGGTCATTTATGAATTGCTCAAAACACATCTTTCGATTAAATGGCTGAAATATATTCCGCACTTGGCAGGCGCGGCACTGGTGATAGTGGTGTTTTTGGGGGGCTATGACAACGCCAGCGGTGTTCCCAACAATGTGAAGCAACTGCGCCAGATGCATGTTGGCGTCGCCGAGTGGATTATCCATAACACCAGCGAAGATGCCACTATTGCTTTGAATGACGTGGGAGCTATCGTTCACATTTCGGATCGCCGGGTGCTTGACCTTGAAGGGCTGGTATCCGAGGAGGTAATTGAGGCCACCGAGGGAACCGACGCTTACACCTGTGAGCACGACCTGCAACTGGCGCGGCTGATGCTGAAGCAAAAACCAGCCATTGTCGCCGTGTTTCCGTGGTTCTATCCATGCCTGACCGGATGGGAGGGGGCACTGCAAGCTGAAGCCGTCTATTCTATCACCGGAGGCACAGTCATCGCCGGGGGTGAAATGATTGTCTACACACCACAGTGGCAACATTGGCCCGTTTTGGATTCCGTCGATGAAGACGCAGTTCGCGTGGATGCCCATTACCAGAATGGGATCACATTGGCGGCCTATGAAACTGAACACGTTGACAATGGCTTGCTCGTTACGCTGTGGTGGGAAGTTGAGCAGGACATTTCCGAAAATTATCATGTCTTCGTGCATTTATATGATGCAAATGGTGAATTTATTGACCAGCACGACAGTCGCCCCCAGAACAACCAGTTCGAGACATGGTGGTGGCGCAGCGGTGATATTGTGCGCGACAGTCATCTCATTGATCTGGACGATATGAGTCTGCTGCAACAGGCCGGATTAGAGCTGCGTGTTGGCCTTTATCGTTTCGATGATTTGACACGTCTGCTGCGCACTGACCGTGATGCAGAGCTGCCCGATATGGTTCAACTACCCGTGCTGGACGAATAACACAAATCACGGTTGATGGCGTTGATCCTGGGAGGATGACTCTGGAATGATGTTAGGATGCCCGTTGGTCTCAATCAAGTCATGAAAATAGGGGATACGTACCCGAATATCCTGTGGGGATTCTTTGGTTTCCAGAAACGACAGCGTATTATTGATAAATTTTTCAAATACCTCGTAGACTTCATTGGCGTCGTCATGGCGATCAATTGCCCTTAAAATACCAATGGTGCGCCAGTATGCCAACCCAAGATCCACCCATGTGTAAGGGAATTTGACAAGAATGGCTTCAAAACCAGGCTGGACAGCCAGATCAACCTTTTGCTTATCGCCTTTGAGCAGCCAATAATGGGCAATGCCAAGCTGGTACTCGGAATAAGACGGGTTATCGTCAAGTTCTTCGCTGATGCCAATAGCCCGGTCAAAGCATAACTGCGCTTCCTCAAGATTACCCTGATTGAGTTTCACATTACCGAGCATGAATGTCAGCCGTGCCACATCCATCACCGCATCTACTTTTTCATAGACCGCCAGTCCCCGGTTGATATAGGCGGCGGCTTCATCATAAGCTTTGTAACGATCCGCCAGTAATCCAAGCGCGGCCAGTGTTTCCGCCTCGCCAAAGCGCTCATTGGCCTGACTGAGCAACCGGAACGCCCATTGCAAATAATTGTTTCCCTCGGACAGTTGCCCAAGCTGAATGAGCACCAGACCTACATTGTTCAGGGTGCGGCCCTCCATACGCTGGTTGCCCACTTTCTGCCACAGGTCCAGTTGGCGCTGGTAAGCATCCAGTGCTTTCGGAAAATCCTGTTTGCGAGCATATACATTCGCCATCACCTGCCAATAGCGTCCCTCAGTGACCATTGAATTTAGGCCCTTGATCTCTTCATAAGCACTGCGCAGTCCCTGTTCGGCCCGTTCAGGATACCGCAGGTGCAGCTCGTCCAGATCATCCAGCAGCAGAAGCATCGTGCGGAAGGGGTCTTCCAGTTCGGCAGCCACCACCTGCATCCGCGCCGTCAGATTGAAGACTTTTTGTGGCTGATTCAGGTGACGATAGGTGTTGCGTAAAACGTCATATGAGTGCCACATTAATTGCAGGTCATTCGCCACCAACGCAAAATCTAGCACCCGCTGAGCACCCTTGATGGCATCATCCCACGCACTCACCTGATAGTCATAGCGGGCATTGAATGAATCAAGCAGTGCTCGCCAGTCAACACGCCCGCTGCGTTTGACAATCTGGCGGGCATCGTCGATGTTTTGTTTTACTTTCTCAAGATTACCTGTCCTGAACAGAACTCTGATCTTCTCTGCGATAATCTGAAAAACCATTTCTTCGTCCTGAACGAGTGTCATGGCTTTTTCAAAGAATTCGAGAGCCGACAGATTGGCCGATGCGTTTTTGGCCTCCGTTCCGGCCTGAATGGTGTAACGCAGGGCACGTTCGCGATCAGACGTGTTGAAGAAATGGTGGGCCAACTGTTCGTATGCTGCCGGTTCCAGCTTTTCGAGCGCCAGACCTACCGTTTGATGGAGTTGCTCGCGTTGGCCCGCCAGCATGGTGTTGTAGGTTACATCTAGCAGAATGGCATGTTGAAAACTGTACTTGCTGGATTGAAAATCGCGCTGCAAAAAATCCCGTTCTGTCAAAGTTTGTAGCATGTCACGAATATCTTCGCGGCTGCGCTCCACCGGCAAACTTCTCATCAAAAGCTCAACATCAAACTGGGCACCGATGACCGCCGCCACCTTAAGCACCAGTTTTTCGTCCTCGGATAAACTGTCAATCCGCGATTGTGACATTTCCATCACAGTGCGCGGCAGGTCAATCGTATCGAGGTCCTGTTCAATGAAGACCGATTTACCGTAGACCTTCACCGCGTTCGTATCGCGTAGCGTATCGACCATTTCCTGCACAAAAAACGTATTGCCGCGTGTCTTCTCGTAGATAAAACGGGTGAGTTCCGCCGGACTTGGCGCTCCCAGGCGCTCTTCAATCACCTGACTGACCGCATTTTCATCTACTTCCTGCAATTCAAAATGAGTCTGGCGGCGCTGTGCCCTCAGCACATCCAGAAGGCGCGGCGGGTGGCTAACATCGCTGGTCGGTCGATGGACCATAATCAGCATGATAGATGCTGGTTTGAGGTTCAATTCTTTGACAAGCGCAATAATCAGGTTTTCAGAAATCTCATCCAGCCAGTGGGTATCTTCTATCAACAGGCAAATGGCTTGTTGTTCGGCAATTTCGTAAATAAGGTCAATCACAACTGATTCAACGGCATTAAGCTGGCGGTCCCGTTCATAAGCAGGCACATTCATGCTGGGGTCCACCTTCGCCCCTAGCAGATCCGCGAACAGCACCCAGCGGGGCAGCAGGCCCGTATGGTATTTTTCCAGATAATCAATGATTCCCCGGATTCGTTCAGCATCGGTCCAGTCAGGACGGAAATCGAGCAGGTCTTCGATAATGGCCTGCCACGGTAAATACGGAATCTGGCTGCCCAGACTCATGCAGTTGCCCCGTGTAACCCGGAAGCCAAATCCGACGGCAAGATTCAAAAATTCGCCCGCCAGAAAGCTCTTCCCTACGCCGTTTTGTCCGCTAATACGGATGATTTGTGGCGTACCCTGTTTGGCTTGCTTGAGCAGTTCGGTATATGCTTCAATCTCTTTGTCCCGCCCATATACCTTTCCAAAACGCCGGATAACTTTCGTGTTGTAGCGGCGTCGCATAGGCTGAGCGATTTTTACTGCTTCCTCGCGGCCCTTGACCTGAATTGAATCTAAATGTTTCCACTCAAACTCTTCCTCGGCCTCGGCGCGAACATCGTACGAAACCAGAATCTGATTTTGCTCGGCGGCAACCATCAACCGCGCTGCCAGATTGGTACTGTCGCCAATGGCGGTGTATTCATGCCGCACTTCGCCGCCCACCGTTCCGGTGTAGAGCAATCCGCGGCTGATACCGATACTTTGCCAGATTACCGCGCTGTGCCGCTGGGGCAGTAACTGTAATCGCAGTGCTGCTTGAATCGCACGAACCGTATCATTTCGGTAACTAATCGGCGCACCAAATAAGCTGTAGATGACGCTGCCCTTGTCACTCAATTCAACGGAAATAAGCTGCCCGCCTGTCTCAACCAACACCTCCTGAACGTCTATCAAATAACTATTTAATTTGTTGCGGGCAAACTCGTCGTTGTCATAGTCAATGCCACCAAACTGGATAAATACAGGTGTTGCGTAGCGAAGCTCGTTCACAAATGTGCCAAAGCCACGCTTTACCTGATTTTCAATAATCGGTGGGATGAAAAGAGCCGTTTTATAAATAGCATCTTCAATATCAGTATGGACTTCCCATGCCTGCCAGCGATAGGCTCGTACCCGGTCCAGTAAGGTATTGTCCACATTGCGTAAGCGGCATTCACCGCGTGGCAGCACCTCAATACCGATTTCCCGGACATCCACAATATTAGTGAGGGCCGTTGTGCTGAGTACAACACCGGGTTCTTTATAGGGTTGGGCGGCATGTGTCGCATCATCCACTGCCGGGCCAACAATCATATCAACCATCCCGTGCTGTTCCGACCCGATAGCCCAGCGCGAGACACGTCCATAACCAATTGTGACGCGCAGTTCAAGATCACGGAAAATCTGCATAAGCTGCATCATCTCGTTGGCAGCGACCGTGGCCCTTGCAGTGGCACTCACCGGATTTTCGATTTCTGCCGGAAATTCTTCATCAAACCATGCAATAAACCCGTCGCCGAGAAAGCGTAGTACACTCCCGCCCTTATGAAAAACCTGACCTGCCAGTGCTTCAAACATGGGGTTGAGGCGTTTATGCAGTTCTTCACTGGCCTGCTGCGGCCCAAGTTCTTCGACGAGTCGCGTGGTTAACGGGGTATAGCCGGAAATATCGGCCAGCAGGACAGCGCCTTGCGAGGCAGGAGGCAGTTCGCGGCCTGCAACGATGGCGCGAAATCGATCAGTGGGAAGGTAGGGGCCAAAATGGTGCAACAGATCGGTCTGTTGTTCTGCCACGATTTTTTCCGTCATGTGAACCTGATGTATCTGTTAATTGTATCAAACGTTTAGAGGTAAATTGAACAACTCACAACGGTCTTGATTGTATCACGAGCGGTTTTCCGATAACATTTGTTTATTGTATGCTTTGGTAGAGAGTGAAAATGGTATGGATAAGCGGACGGTAGAATTCATCCGGGCACTGCGTGCAGCAGGTGTCCGTATCTCATTAGCCGAAACTCAAGATGCCCTGAATGCTGTCGATTTGGTTGGGATTACCGACCGGGCAGAGTTTCGCTCCACACTACTGGCAACACTGGTAAAGGAACACCGCGACTCTCCGGTTTTTGAATATTTCTTTCCCCTGTTTTTCGAAAATAATGCACCCCCCATGTGGGATGTCACTCAGGAATTGACGCCCGATCAGCAGGAGATGTTACAACAGGCCCTGCAATCCATGATGGGTGACATGGACGCACTGCGCGATATGCTGGAACAACTGCTGCACGGGCAGCAACTCAGCCAGGAGCAGCTTGACCAACTGGCTGACCAGGCTGGTATGCAAAACGCCATGGAAATGTACCAGCAGCGTTACTACAGTCGCCAGATGCAGCGCCAACTGGGTATGCAGGAACTGCGTGACCTGATCGAACAGTTGCTGGAGCAGCTTGCTGAGATGGGCATGAGTCAGGAAGCCCTTGATGAACTACGCGGCATGCTCGAAGAAAATATGGATGCGCTGCGTGAGCAGATCACTGATTTCGCCGGAGCACAAATCGCCCAACAAATGGCCGAACGGGAGCGCCCGCCCCAGCGCAACGTTGAAGACCTGCACTTTCAGCATCTCACCCAGGAAGATGCCGATGCCGTCCGTGATGAGATGCGCCGTCTCGCTGCCAGATTACGCAGCCGAGCGTCACTGCGCCAGAAACGAGCCAAGACAGGCCAGCTTGATCCCAAAAAGACTATTCGTGCCAATCTAAAATACGGCGGCGTGCCGCTCGAATTGCGTCACCGCCATCGCCATGTCAAGCCGAAACTCGCTGTGATCTGTGACTTGAGCGGCTCAATGCGTCACATGTCGGAGTTCATCCTGACGCTGACCTACATGCTGCAAGATTTGGTGGCGAAAACACGCTCATTTGTGTTTATCGAAGATATGGTAGAGGTAACGCACCATTTCAACGCATTACAGCCCCGTCAGGCGGTCGAAAAGGTGCTCATTGAAAATCCGCGCGGTTATTATACAACCGACCTCGGCAACAGTCTAATGACCTTCTTTAACAACCATCTGGATGCGGTTGATATGCGCACCACGTTGATACTGGTGGGCGATGGACGCAACAACTTTCTCAACCCGCGCCTTGAATTAGCCGAACAGCTTGAACGCCGTGTCCGCCGTTTGATCTGGTTCTGCCCCGAACCCGAACACCTGTGGGGCACAGGCGACAGCGATATGCACCTCTATGCACCGCTGGCAACCAATGTTTTCCTGGTGCGTAATTTGCGCGAACTCGGTGAAGCCATTGATAACATCCTTGTGGATGGGTAATCAAAAGTTCTGAGATTATTACTGGCTGGCAGCGTGAAACGTCAATGAAAATCGCTTCAACAAACGGTTTCTGGTATTTTTGCGGAGGACGTGCAACGGCACGTCCTAAAAACTGTCACCCCGCTCATGCGTAAACACCAGCCTTTTTGATTCATCGCATGACAATGGATTTTAGCCCGCCGCCGAGATCAACCCGACACCCAGAATCAGCAATCCCGCGGAAAGCGTGATAAAGCCAACATAGGCCAGATAAATCAGAGCGTTTGGCTTTTCCACATCAGGAGACAAAACTGATAAGAAAAAGGCTGCCGGGATAAATATGGCTGACGACGGGATTAGATTGCGCACCAGCGTGGTCATTCCATCGGACAAATCCGCTGCATCTAGATATTGAAATGACACCAGTGAAAGCACAAGTAATACTCCAGCATGGGCATGACCCGCCGTCCACAAACGGCGGCGAATTGGATTCTTCATATAGTCGCTGAACATCAATCTCAGAATGCTGACCCCGCCAAAAGCTACGGTAGGCAAGAGGGCTAAAAGGATTCCAGCAGTGCGTAGTGTTGCGTCAGTCATGGTTAATGACCTCCTATATAACATCTGTTGTATAACAAGTTACACTTGTCCTCAAAAAACTATACTATCCCTAAATCTTTCTTCATTTCCTCCAGCCAGTGCAGCACCATCTCCTCATACATCACGCCAAATCGCAGTGTCGCTTTCCAGAAAAATAGGTCGTCCGGGGAAGAAACATCTTCTGGAATATGTATGTTTTGATAATAGGCTAACTGGCGCTGGTGCAGGTCCGTCCATACCCGAAGCTGCGCCTCGATCTGCGCTTTACCAACCATCCCAAAAAAGAATAGTCGCACCAGAAAGGGCACTTTAGTGCTATCGAGTTCCGTATCAAATGTAGTCAGCCAGTCCTGAAATTCTTTAAGTCCCTTATTCGTTAAAGTGTAGATTCGCTTGGAGCGGGCGTCTTCCTGTTCCTCAAATCGTGAGGTGACCAGTCCTTCTTCCTCCAGCGCCTTCAACGTCCGGTAAATCTGGCTGAGTTTGGCGTGCCAGAAATGTCCTATCGACGAGTTAATGAACTGCTCAAGGTCATAACCGGACATCTCACGATAATGTAGCAAACCAAGTAACGCATGTTTAAGCATCTGGTCTCCTTCGATAACAATAATTACATAACTTGTTATAGTTGTCAAGAAAAATCTGGGTCGAACAAGTGCCGACCCGTCGATTTACTGCATCAAACCAGCCTAATCCCCATTTAATTCAATCACCAGATCGTAGGGACAGAAACTGATGTTAACGAGATGCCCATCTTCATCGAGATACACGGTATCCTCAATGCGAACGCCCCATCCCTTTTCGGGATAATACAGGCCGGGTTCAATGGTCACCACATGCCCCGGCTCAAAAACCGGCTGATTATTCACATGGCTGATGCCCGGACCTTCATGAACCTCAAGGCCAAGCCCATGCCCAAGACTGTGAACGTAACCGTCCGATGTTCCCGGATGGCTGCGGGCGGTGGGGTGTCCGTGTTCCTCAAAAATATCACAGACCAGATTTTGCAGGTCGGCGGTCGGCTCGCCAGCAGTGAGGGCTTCCAGGCTCTGGCTGAATGTATGCATCACCAGATCATAGGCTTTGCGAACCTCTTCCGGGGCATATCCGATACACCACGTCCGAGTCATATCGTGATAATATCCCTTATCAGGATTCTTGGGAAAGAGATCAAAAACGATACTCTGACCAAGCTTCAGCGGCATGTCAGCTTCACCGCGACTGTGCGGAACCGCCGCGTCACGCCCCTGCGCAAAAATCATCGTACCATTATCAATTAGCCCGTAATCCATCAAGGTCTTGTTGACGTAGGTTTTGACATCACCAATCGTAAGCGAAGACCCGTC
>JAKEEQ010000149.1 GCA_022616515.1 Chloroflexota bacterium
GCAAGACACCATTATTGATGTGCTGACTGCATGGCTTCCACAATGGTACGCAACGTCACCGGATCGAAGATAATGAAACTGGTTTCGCCGTTGCCGTGCAGCACATCAATAATGGTGTCTTGCTCAAAGGTCGTCTCGTCAGACGCCAGCATAATGCTCGTTTCACTGTCGGGCAGGACAATGATCGTCACATTGGCATAATCCGCTAGAAGTGGCCTGACAAGCTGGTGTGTGGTGGGATCAGTTATGTTAAACGCACTGGACATGTGTAAACTGAGGACGTCTTCGCCGGAAAATGTGACGACCAACCCATTGTAGATAGCAAGGTGATCAGGTTCAATCACATTCCTTGAGAATTCTGTTTGTGATGCCACATAGAAGAACAGCACATTCAAGACAATGAGCAGCACAGCCAGGAATATGGCAAGTCGTCTCCTTGAAGTCCCCGGCGCGGTGACTGATTCAACCGCCTGAGAATGTTCAGTGGCAGGCACAAAACTATAGCTATAGCCCATCTCGTTGATATAGACGAGCAAGCTGTAAATGAAGATAACAACGCCGAACATCTCAAAAGATTCTTCAACGGTGGCAATCGTCAGATAGGTCATGGTTGGAGCAGCATCCGGCTGCCATTCGTTGGCGCTAATCGCCTCCACACCCATCCCGCCGCCGACAAAAACCACCCCCGCCATGATGAAAGCGTTACGAATATGCGCAGGTAATCGGAACAAGAAGCGTAAATAAAGCAGTGCAAAAATGATCACGAGCGGCAGCGCGACAATTTGCCACGCAAAATATAAGTAGCCACTGGTGTTAAAGGTCTCTTGTAGCGGGTCCGCCAGAATCTCGTGGATGACTGCCCCTTCATCCATCGAAAGATACAGAAACACGACCGCCAATCCTAGCCAGTATCTTCGGGCGGTGTCGCCTGCCCGATACTTTGCCGCAGTAATCATAAAGAGTAAGGCTGAGGCAATAAACAGAAGGATAGTCGCGTACCATGTCGGGATGCTGCTTTCGAGATTGACACTGAAAAGGTCGAGAATATCGACAAAGAAGTGATCAGTGTTGACCGCAATCACTTCTGTAATGAGATATTCGGTGAAAAGGCTTTGCAGCGCCAAATAGAGGGCCAGAACCAGCAGTATCAAACCGATTTTGCGGGGTCGGATGTTGTGTTGTAGTTGCAACGGCAGCGCCTCCTCATGAAGATGTGCATAAAATGTGAATTGTATCGCAGAAATTGAAGCTCGAATGAACCCTCCTTGACCCGTCTTCCCCTCTGTCGCTGGCGCGACATCTCCCCATCAATGGGGAGAAAACGAGAGAAAACAGGTAGCGCCGTGAAGCCCGCCTAAAAGTTCCCCCATTTATGGGGGAAATGTCCGAAGGACAAAGGGGGAAGAGTGTTATCACGGTCACAGCGGATGGGTCAATCATGTATTTCACATTTCACGTGTTATACAAAACACAAGTCAGTGTATCGATACACGACTCGATGCACTGACTCTGTTTGGCAGGGATTCAGGCTATGTGCGTCTGCTACCCTTGCAGCGAATCTGACCATTGCCGAAACCGGTTAACTTACAACCAGCGGGCAGATTAACAAAAATGATGTTATCGAATTCGACGATGACCACGTTTACCACCACAATCACAACGATGTTCCCGTTGAAGTTGGCTGAACCTTGAACACGCACGATGTCGCCAAGCTGAAGTTGCAGCAGTAGTGGGTCATCGGGAGCCAGTTCGATATTGATGTCAAAAATGGTGATGATATTGATGTTGATCTCACTCACCGGACCCTCAATCACCATCAGCGGCACTGGCGCACAATCCAGTGTGACCTCAGCATTCGGGTGGCTGTTGCCGGGATGACCGGGGCGCTGATCGACTTCGAGCCGTACCACATCGCTTTCAACACCTTCATAGTCGACAGATGCAGTGCTACCGCCCGGAATTTGCAGGGTTCCGGTTTCAACCAGTACATCATTTACAAACAGGCGAAATTCCACCGGACCATCCATATCACCGCCGCCGGGGTCGCCGGTGTTGGTTACGATGAAGCTGGCGGTATATACCCCAGCACTATTGATACAGGTACCTTCGACCTCCACACTGGAACAATCCCAATCATCTGTTCCACCCTGACAGTTATTCTCGCCATCATCCGGGGTGGGAGTGGCTGAACCGTCAGGTGTGGCAGTGGGTACATCTGGTGTGTCGGTGGGGGTTTCATCTGGTAGCTGCCAGACTTGAACATTAGATACATCTTTTGTGGTTGGGTTGGCTGCCCAACAGACCTGACTGCCATCATAGGTCACGACGTAACCACCCGTGACACCAGCGCCACCCGTCGCCGGAAATTCAATGCTGAATTCTCCGTCGCCGTTCTTTATCACAAAAAGAATGTGACCTGATGCCGGGACACAGCCCTCTCGTTTGCCGGGGCTATCGTATTTGATACAATCGGGGTCCTGATCACATTCTGCACCAGAAGTATTCGGAACGGGAGTCCACGTCGGATCTTCCTGAGCGTAGACAGCGTTGGAGTTGCCGCTGCCTGCAAGACTGAAAGCAACCATCCCCATCACGACAATGAATAATGTTACAATGGGGAGAACCTGAGAAAGGCGTAAATTGCGCTGCATAAGTTCGTACCTCTTGTTGTTTAATCAATTCGATAGTTACAACGGAGTTTCAGGAAAGATGTTACGCTGCTGAAGAAAATTCGCTTAAAAAATCGGTCAATAAACGTTTGAAGCGTAACATTTCCCGGCATTTTTCGATATATTATAAGGATGCAAAATGTGAAATACGAAAGCACCTTTCTCTCTGCGACAGCGACGACCCTCCTCCGCCATGGATGGTTGAGAGGGCAAGGCGTTGTGCTGGAAGGCGGACACGGCAGTGTCGTGTCCCTACGGAGCCGTTCATTTAAAGGCATATCACCACGATATAGATGGGTGCGTAGGGACGCCCCGTTGGGCGTCCGCCGAAAAAAACCATGAACTTTTACCGCTATCAACGACTTTTGCAAAACTGTACCCCGCCAACCACGAATGCGGGAACTTTTGCGGCGGGTTTCTCGGCACTATTAGTTCCCTTCCTATTTCTCCCCATTCATGGGGAGATGTCCGAAGGACAGAGGGGTCAGCCAGGGTCATCTTTCGACATCCATTTCACATAGAGCGTAAGAGAATTGTCCTTTAAATGGAGATGAGTTATGAAGAAGCTGTTCTTACTTGGACTTCTTCTGGTATGGATGATGGTTCCTATGGCTTCTGCTCAGGAACCAACAGTGCCTGTACCGGATTTAACTGGCTTGAATATGGCCCAGGCCGCCGCACGATTAAATGAAGTTGGGTTAAGACTGGGGACCGAAATTACCGAGCAATGGACTGTTACTTCAGTCCAGCCAGCCAATACGGTGAGTGGTCAATCCGTTGCGCCCGGAACTGCACTTGCTGTTGGTTCACCTGTAGACGTAACCATGCTGCGTGCGCCCAACATGTTGTTGATTTATGATGATAATGACATCACCATTGCCAATCAATCCGGCAGCATCATTGATGTGTCGAGTCTGCGTCTGGTGTCTGTTGAAGGCAACCAGGCCTCCATCCTTGTTGCAGATCGGTTGCAATCGTTTATCAGGGAAGGACAGTGTTTCCAGATATGGAGCATCTGGCGCAATGGTCCCAAAGCAGTGGATGAATGTCGTTTTATACAGGGCTGGCTGCGCGATACACCGCCCCGTGAACATTTCTGGACACAAACGCGGGGTGTGGTCAATTTTAGTATCCTGGAGCGAGGTGTTGAGCGGGCTACCTGTCCGGCGGCTCCGTTGGGCAGTGAAGCTAATCCATTACGCTGCGAGTTCTTTTTCGGGAGTAACAGTGCTGCGGACGTGACGCCCTATATTTATTTTGCTTATACACCGAATACAATAGCAATCATCAATCAATCCACGGATAGATGGATGCCGACCGACCGCAGCGAGATTTTCAAGCCCGATGTCGAAGATTTCTCGTTATATGTTGGTAATCCGGCGATATTTGGCAATCCAGACATAGTGGGTGACATTACCCTGCTCGCACCGGGACAATGCCTGCTGCTGACGGTGAATCACCCGACTAATCTTGCGCCGCCCGTGCCGTGTACGGTCATTGCGTATGCGGACATCAATCCCCAATTTTCGTTCTGGACGGCTGCTTTTGAGATTGAAAGCGCGACTGATGGTCATCGTCATGGATGTCCGGCAGCACTGGCCGACCGTCCGGTGATTTGCATCGTACCGCAATAGATTAAAACGGGGAGGGAAGTTATGGCAGTGCTTAGAGCCTGATGGTAACCGGGCTAAGCCAGTCTCCCCCGTTGGCGGTTGAGAGAGGTACAGTTTTTCAAAAACGGTTGATAGCGCCAGAAAATCCGGTGTTTTCAGGCAGGACGCCCCGTTGGGCGTCCCTACACACCCGTAGGGACACGGCACTGCCGTGTCCGCCTGCCTCCAGCACCACCACTCGTCCCCATTTACGAAAAAGTATACCCCTGTCAACGGTTGACGGGGGAGATGTTGCGCTAGCGACAGGGGTTGTTTTAGGTATCTTTCAAATGGCCCTTCACTTCACACAATCTCCACATCCACCGGCTGCTTGATTTGCTTCGGGGATGGCTGCTGCTTGCGCGGGACGAATGTTGTGAAAACACCATAATAGAACGCCATGCCGAACATCGTGATCGCCATTGCCGCCCATGCCCACGCTACAATATTGGGGGATGGCAGCCACGGCGTCGCCACCCGCCAGAAAATCACGGCATCGTTATGGTGCGTTTCCTGCGTGAAGCGGGCCAGCGTCAATGCCCCGTTGACCGCATCCAGCGCGGTGATCGTGGCAATCACATTGACAACCAGCAAATTGGGCCACATGGGTGCTTTCCAGCCAAGAACCATCAAGCCAATGCCAAATGCCAGCGCCACAATCAACGCGGCAAAATGCCCGCTCAGGATGGGGTTGGCGTAGATGAGGGTGACGACCACAATCGACAGGCCCATCATAAAGGCCACGCTGTTGGCATGGCGAAAGCGGTTGTTGGCGTAAAACACAATCGAGCCGAACAACGCCGTGCCCAGATAACCCGCTGAGGCGATCAGGGGCATGTAACCGCCCCGCACCAGCGCATAGCCAGAGTGGTCCGTGTTGACCACAAATTGTGTGACTTCGCCGCCAGTGATGACAGCGACAATACTGTGGCTCATCTCGTGGACCAGCGTCGAAAACAGGCGCAGCGGATACAGGATAAACACAAAATCGGCGACATTCCAGATCAGGTAGACGATTATAGCCGACGCCAGCAGCGCTGACGCTACCAATGCCGGATGATTCATCTCTTCGGGTTGCTGCACCTGTTCAGTCACGTCAAAGAATCCTTTGTTGTTTTACTCGCTTCTATCTCTCAAGCACCCACCCCCTCCGGCGCTTCGCGCCACCTCCCCCGCCCTGCGGAGGAGGAACAACTGCTGTTCATGACACTTCTTATTCTCCCCATTCATGGGGAGATGTCGCGCTAGCGACAGAGGGGAAAGAGCGCGATGGTGGAGTAAGTTTTGTTGCCTACCTGAACCACCGTTGCACTTATAATCTTTACGCGAAGCCCTGAAAAAAGTCTCAGGCGCTTTCGGCGAATTCCTTAAACTGCTCCATGATTTGCCGTGTTTGTTTCGTGAACGCACCCGGCATTATCCAGCCCATCAGCTTCATAAAGCCGCCGAATTTGAAATCATGCTCCGCTACCCAGCGCGTTTTATCGCCCTCATTGTAAAAACGATTGACGACATTATTCCACACGCCGTTGGCCTCATACGTGCCGGAAAATTCGTCCGGGAGATTGCGCGAGGTAACGGTCTCAATCATCTCAATCTCGCGCTTGCCCATTTTGTACTTCAGGCGAGAGGTCGCCCCCGGCTGGCCTGCTTGACCGCTGAGGTGCTCGAAACTTTGCAAGCCGGGCTGCCATTTGGGCATGTTGTCCGGATTATCAAACAGCTCAATGACGCGCTCACGGGGCAGGTTGATGGTGACTTCACTGGTATATTTCATGACTCAACTCCATAAAATCAGGACATTTGTTCTATTGTACGACGGCATTAATATTCTGGCAATCAGGTCTCACAAGTCCATTTGTCATGACCAGACAGTATCTTTTTAACTTTGGCCTATCACTCTTTCCTTGCTACAATATGATCCATATGCCAAATTACCGGAAGTGCTGACATGATACGTCTATTTCTCATCACCGGCCTTATTCTGTCGTTGACTATCTCCATCACCGAACCGCCACCCGCATCCGCCACCATCATCACCGTAGACGCCGACTGCACCCTCGTTGATGCCATCATCGCCGCCAACACCGATATGGCGTCGGGACTTTGCCCGGCAGGCAGCGGCGCGGATACGATTGTGCTCGATTTGAAGACGTTTCTTTCGTCCGCTTATGGCGGCTCTACAGACATCGGCGGTGGTCAGGCGGGTTTGCCCGATATCACAACCGACATCACCATTCAAGCTGGCCTTGCCACCCACATTCTCGGCAATTCAACCGATTTTCGCATTTTCAACGTGATGAACGGCGGGACATTGACACTTGATGGCCTGACCATACGGGATGGGAAAATAGTCGGTAATCCCAATGCGATGGGCGGCGGGATTTACGTCGATGTCGGTGGGACGCTGGCTTTGAATAATACAACTCTTGAGAACAATACAGCCGAAAGCCAGTTGACGATGGCCGATGCGGGTGATGCCTACGGTGGTGCGATTTTCAATGATGGTACGATTACTTCGATTTCTGGCTCTTTCATTGAAAATAACCTCGCGCTGGGCGGAGACAGCCTCAACTGGGGAGCGAAGGATGGTCGGGGCGGCGGTATATACAACCGCGGCGACATTCTCTTGATCGAGTCAACATCAATTTCGGCAAATACATCACAAGCTGGTGATGGGTCAGAGTTTGGTGGGTTTGCATTTGGAGGCGGGATATACAATGAAGGCAGCATCACCACCATCTCTAATTCCACGATTTCACAAAATATTGTCACTGCTAGCGACTTGTTTGCGGCTGTGCTCGAGGGTGGTGGTATTTACAACAGTGGTTCTATCGGCAGCATCCTGAGCACAGATACTAACGAAAATCAAATCGCTAATGTTTATTGCAAGTCTCCCATGGTCTGTGAAGGGAACGTGTTCTTCTTAGGGGGAGGCGTTTATAACATAGGGTCGATTAACATGATCAGTGGAGCGAGTGTCTCAAATAATTCTTTCTCAGGCAGTGTAGTTGACGGATTGATCCAAGGCGGTGGCATCTACAACGACGGCATCATAACGCTTCTTGAAGAATGTCAAGTTGATGGTAATACAATGAATCTACCTGACATTATCGATAACGCGCTGGTTGGCGGTGCTGGGCTTATTAACCTGGGGAACATTAATGCGATTGAAACGTGTTCCTTTTCCTATAATACTATCGACGTCGCGCTGCTCCCAACCAATGACACCTTTATTCAAGGTGGCGGTTTCTTCCACAATACGATGTCAAGTCTCTCAATGAACGACATCTCTATTGTTGGAAATCACATTCAGAGCAGCACACCCGCAACCCCACCATCAGGTCTCTTATATGTTTTTGGTGGTGCAGCGACTTTCCACGGAGCTAATGTTACCCTTTCCAATGCAGTGATCAGCAATAATGTAGTTGATGGGACGTCTCTCGACGATCTTCAAACCGATGGTGCTCTACTGGTCGAGGGAGACAACCATACTGTTATCAACATCACAGTTAGTGAAAATCAGGTAATCTACCATGGAACCGGAGGTTCATGGCGGATAGCCGGAGTTCTGGTCGCAGAGCCAGCCGTATTTGAACACGTCACAATTATAAAGAATACTGTTTATGATGGCATGTCACAGGAACCCGTCGATTTGCTTGCCTCAGATTTAACACTCAACGGAAGTCTCGTCGGAACAGTTGAGTTTTGCGACACATTTACGGGTAGCAACAATTTGACTACAGAAGCCGATGTCCCTGCACTATGTCCCGGCATATTTAATGGCACATTCACTATCGGCACGGATGTAGACGCGACCCTGCAAGACAACGGCGGCTCGACCTTGACCCATGCCCTCGTTATGCACGGCGGCAATCCCGCCATCGACGGCAATCCGGGCTGTGGGCTGGCAACCGACCAGCGCGGCGTTGCGCGTGACGCCAACTGCGATATTGGTGCATTTGAGGCGGGGATGCTGCAAAATGCCGCCCTCCTTGCCAGCGCGACCTGCAACGGCCCCGACCTTGACGTGACTATCACCAGCGGTGATGCCCTGTTCAGCATCACGGCCAGTGCGGGGATCAACACGCCGGTGATGGGTGCTGGATTGGGCACAACGACCATTGCCGGGCCGGAGAAATGGGACAATTTGACCGTGATCGAGACTAGCGGCGACACCGAATCGATCAATCTCGGCCAGTTCAAATGCCGTTCCGATGAACGTCCCGTGCCCCTGATGCCTGCCCATCGTTCGCATACCACCGACACCACGCCAACGTTCAGTTGGATGGGGATTACCGACGCCAACAATTACCGCGTATTCATCTTCGATGATGCCAACCCCGCGACACGCACGGTGGACATCCGGCAGAATTCGGGCGGGCCAACCTCATTGACACCGACGACACCACTGCCTACCACGCGCTTATTCTGGCGGGTGCGCGGACGGCAAAATCGCGTGTGGAGTTTGTGGAGCATCCGCTTCACGCTGTTTGTGGACGCGGTGGTGTTTGCGCCGAATGTTCAACAGGATGTCGTGGTGCCGACCGTTGCGGCGACGCCAGTTCCACTGCCAACCATCATCGCGCCACCCAATGACCGCGCCGCCCCAACGCTGCCAGCGCCGCCTAATTCGCGCTAATTGGCAGTAACTGGCAGTAAATTTCCTTTCAATGGCAGTGTGTCTCGACGTATGCTCTGTTCGTTACATGGCACATTAGAAAGGTTATTCAATATGAACGCCATTGAACTTCTTGGTGAACAAATCCAGCAAGCGCACCAACTTCTTGAAGCGACTATGGAAGGGGTGACGAACGAAGAGGCAAAGTGGCTGCCGCCGGGCACGGCGAATCCGCTGGGGGCAACTTATGTTCACGCAGTAGCCAGCGAAGATGCCGTCATTCACATGATCTTGCAGGGACAAGCGCCACTTTATGCCTCAAGTTGGGCCAACAGGACAGGCGTCAGCGATATCCAACCGCTGTCCAGCCCGGAATGGGCACGGAGTGTAAAAGTCGATATTCCCATACTGCGCGAGTATGCGCAGGCCGTGCATCACGCCACTGATGATTACATCGAAACGCTCATGGTTGAGGAATTAGCGCGGCTGGTTGATATGTCCAATTTAGGACTTGGGGAGCTAAGCGTCGGGCACATCTTGAGTCGATTTGTGCTCGGTCACATCGATAATATGTGCGGCGAAATCTCCTGCCTGAAAGGACTACAGGGAGGCAAAGGCTATCCGTTTTAATTGTTATGCAAGATGTGAATCACATTGCGTCGGCGGATCAATCGGGCCATAAGCCGCATAAAACAGGACGTGCCGTTGCACATCCCTACCAAAATCACAGCGGTGGCGTAGGGACGCCCAACGGGGCGTCCTGCGGAAAAGCACCCGAAATCGTTGTAAGGACGGACTCCAGATTTATAATGGGACTATCTTTATGAGCGCGTTGACTGGTCCTGAATAAATTCATCGACGGGCAGTTCGCCATCACTGAAGCCGTTCATCAGTTTGGCACGAATGCGGGCCTTGTCCTCGTCATCCAGCATATCCATCAGCACGCGCAGACGAATCTCATTCTCGTCTATATTCGCCCCCGACCCAACGTGTCGCTTGGCCTTTTCATTGTCCTGCTTTATTGTTTCGGTGGCTACCCAGATAAAAAACGTCCCGGCTAATGCTGAAAGCAGCAACAACACCTGCATAAAAGAACTTGGATCTGCCGCTACAAAAATCACCATCGTCGCTATCCAGATCATGATGGTAGATGCGGTTTTTGATTCGTTGGTATCCATAAATCCCTCGCTATGATTTTGTCCTGATAGCATAGTGTTCCTCAATGAGTTCATCAACCGGCAGTTCGCCGTCACTGAAGCCGTTCATCAATTTGGCGCGGATGCGGGCCTTGTCCTCATCATCCAGCATGTCCATTAACACCCGCAGGCGTACCTCGTTCTCGTCTACATTTGCCGCCGAGATATGATGACGTTTGGCTTTCTCAGTTTCGCGCTGTATCACTTCTGATCCTATCCAGATCATAAAGGTCGCTGCCATAGCTGCCATAACCAGAAACACTTGCATCGGCCAACCAGATGCTGCGTCGGAAAAAGTGATCATCGTCACGATCCAGACCGCAATCGTCGCGGCACCTTTCCCCTGCTTTAAGCCATTATTCATAGATTCTCCCCGAAATATCTAAGCGCTTGTGACGTTATGAACGTGCGGATTTTTCATCAATAAACTCATCAACCGGCAGTTCGCCATCACTGAAGCCGTTCATCAGTTTGGCGCGGATGCGGGCCTTATCTTCATCATCCAGCAACTCCATCAATATGCGCAGGCGCATTTCGTTCTCGTCGATGTTTGCCCCGGCAGCACGTTTGGCTTTTTCGTGTTCATTCTGGCTGAGATATGGTGCAAGTGAGATGGCGATAGTCGCGAGGATGGTAAACAGCAGCAAAATAGCCTGTACGAATGAGGAGGGTGATCCGGCAATCAAAATAGCCGCAGCGGCAACCCATATGACGAAAATAACCCCAAAACGAAACTCGCTGTCGTCCATAATTTTATAGTCCCTGTGATTGTCTTTCATCCCTATACGCAGCAGTACCCGTAGAGTTGTAGTTTCGGCAAGAATCAAAACAAACCGCATTCGATGATGAACACGGCTTGTTTTGGTCTGGCAAAATTCTAGCTTAACGCTTGGTATAGGTCGGGGCCTTACGGGCACGCTTCAGACCGGGCTTCTTGCGTTCCTTGACGCGGGCGTCGCGGGTCAGGAACCCGTTACGGCGCATCTCCGAGCGCAAACTCTCGTCCATCTTCAGCAGCGCACGCGCCACGCCCAGTCGGATCGCGTCACTTTGTCCGGTGACGCCACCACCACTGACCTTAACCGTCACGTTGAACTTATTCAACTGGCCTATCACATCCAGTGGGGACAGGGCATTTTCTATATCGCCCAGACGGTCCAGATATTCTTGTCCGGCGATGTCATTGATAACCACTGTACCGTTGCCACCCGGATAAATCCGCACACGGGCAGAAGCAGATTTGCGGCGACCAATGCCTTCATAATAACGTCCGTAATCTTCAGCCATTGATGTCTTTCCTCTACGCCTCAATACCTTCGAGTACCTGCGGGTTCTGTGCCTCGTGCGGGTGGTCCGGACCGGCATAAACCTTCAATTTCTTGCCCATCTGGCGACCAAGCGGGCCTTTAGGCAGCATGCCCTGAACGGCCATCTCAATGACGCGCTCCGGGCTGCGTTTCATCATCTGACGCAGAGTCAGAGCTTTGAGTCCGCCGGGATAACCGCTGTGGCGATAATAGATCTTCGAGTCCAGGCGGTCACCTGTTACATGGATTTTAGCGGCATTGACGACGATCACATAGTCGCCCATATCCATGTGCGGGGCATAAGTTGCCTTGTGTTTGCCACGCAAAATGATGGCAATTCGACTTGCCAGACGCCCCAGCGTTAACCCCTGCGCGTCGACGATCCACCAATCCCGTTGTTGATGTTCAGGAGTGGGGGAGAATGTTTTAAATGGCATCATTTCCTCCGATGCTGTTGTTGGAATCTGTCTGTCGCTTACGCAAATAGTTGATCAACATCGCTGTCATAAACCACCTGCACCAGCGTCAATCCTTGTGGCGGAGCACCTGGCCCTGAGAGCGCTCTATCGGCGGAGCGAAACGCCGCCACAAACTCCTCCACACTGATTTTACCGCGCCCAACCTCAACCAGCGTACCCACAATGCTGCGCACCATACGCTGTAAAAACGCATTGGCGCTGATCGTGAAATGCAGCTCGTCGGATACCACCCGC
>JAKEEQ010000150.1 GCA_022616515.1 Chloroflexota bacterium
GAACTTGAAGCAGCTCATCTTTCCTGCACTTACCCTGGGCCTTTCATTTTCCGCGTCTATCATGCGTACAACCCGATCAGCCATGCTTGAAGTGCTGGCGGAGGACTATGTTCGAACGGCACGTAGTAAAGGTTTACGCCAACGCACTGTAATCCTCCGCCACGCTCTTCGAAACGCACTGATTCCGGTCGTGACACTGTCCGGTGTGGAACTGGGTTATTTGCTAGGAGGAACAGTCATTGTCGAAAAAATATTCGCGTTGCCAGGGCTGGGCCGCCTGACCCTGACTGCGATTGACCAGCGCGACTATGCCTTAATTCAGGGCGCGACTCTATTTATCGCGTTTAATTTTGTGCTCATCAATTTGCTGGTTGATTTGATATACACAGTCCTGGATCCACGGATCTCATATGCTTCTAAGACGTAAAGGCCCACGTTCTCGAAAAAAGAGAAATGTTTTACTTCGCCTTTTGTCCAATCTAAGCGGTGCGTTGGGCTTGCTTATCGTTTTATTCTATATCGTGGTCGCTCTCATGGGTGCGTTTGGTATGACACCCTATCCGCCTACGGAACAGTACCGCATAGATCGTTTACAGGCTCCCAATGACACCTATCGGCTCGGGACAGATTTATTTGGTCGCGACATGGAAAGTCGTATCATCAAAGGTACCACAAATTCCCTGTATGTGGCTTTTGCATCTGTTACCCTGTCAGGCTTTGTAGGTACAGTAATTGGCGCTGTATCGGGTTATATTGGCGGATATGGCGATAACATTATCATGCGAATTATGGACATATTCTTTGCCTTCCCGGCTATTTTGCTGGCTTTGTTAGTCGTTGTCGTGTTGGGGCGCGGGTTGGACAATACGATCATTGCAATTGCCGTGGTCTACACGCCAATTTTCGCCCGCGTCGCTCGTGGCCCGGTGCTTTCTGTCAAGGAGATGGAATTCGTAACAGCGGCCCGCGCGGTTGGCACACGAGACATGCGCATTTTGTTTGTCCATGTGCTGCCAAATACCATAGCACCTCTAATCGTACAGGTGAGTCTGGCGTTGTCGTGGGCTTTGCTGACCGAGGCAGGATTGAGTTTTCTTGGGCTTGGCACACAGCTACCTGAACCTTCACTTGGCCTCATGTTGAGTGAAAGTCAGGGTATTGCCGAAATCGCGCCGTGGTTAATGATCTATCCGGGGCTGGCAATTATGGTAGGCGTTCTTGGATTTAATCTGCTTGGGGATGGTTTGCGGGATGTCCTTGATCCCCGCATGAGACGGCTCCGATGAAGTCTCCGGTCTTTTTCCGGACGTGCCGTTGCACGTCCTGTGAACTGTTTGGCTATTAAAGGGACAAAACTCAACCATGTATATCGTTGGCTTAATTTCAGGTACATCAGCAGATGCGATTGATGCAGGCATATGTAGAATCGTTGGTGCTCCACCAGATATTGAAGTACAGCTTATCCACGCATTGACATATGAATGTCCCGCAGGCTTTCAGCAACGAGTCTGGGATGCGGGCTTGCCATCTAGAAGCCATGTAGATGAAATATGCCAGCTCAATGCCGATCTCGGAGAGCAATTCGCTGCGGCTGCCCTGGCAGTGATTTCCAGTTCCGGACTGGCAGCCGAAGATATTGACCTGATCGGCTCGCATGGGCAGACCGTCTGGCATATGGTCGAACCATCGGGGGAGGTAACATCAACGCTGCAACTGGCTGAGGGAGCAATCATCGCGGAGCGTACTGGTATCACAACTGTGAACAACTTCCGGGCACGAGATATTGCCGCTGGAGGACAAGGAGCACCCCTGACCAGTTACGCGGATTGGCTGCTGCTGCGCCATCCAGACCACTGGAGGGCGGCGCAGAATCTGGGGGGCATTGGCAATGTCACATTTTTGCCACCCATCTCAGATAATGTTTCGGCTCCGATCTCGTTTGATACTGGCCCTGGCAATTCTCTCATTGACACGGCAATGCACATTCTGTCGGGCGGAACTCAGGGTTTTGATCGCGATGGACAAATGGCCGCAAAAGGCCATGTGAATGACAATTGGCTAAATGAGTTACTTGCTCACCCATATTATGAACAGCCGCCGCCTAAAACTACTGGTCGCGAACTATTTGGTGCAAAAATGGGGGCAGCCTTGATCAGTGAGGGACACTCCCGGGGACTTTCGGATGCTGATATTGTAGCGACGTTGACCGCGCTCACGGCAGCTAGTATTGCGGACGCCTGCGAACGTTTTGCTCCGGCACCAATCGCTGAGGTTGTCTTACATGGTGGTGGGGTACGAAATCCGGTCATGGTCGAAATGTTGCGTAATCGTCTGGACCCGACGCCGATCTTGACCAATGAAGACGTTGGATTGGACAACGATAATATGGAAGCACTGGTCTTTGCACTACTTGCTCATGAGACCTGGCATGCAAGACCAGGTATGCACCCCAAACTGACTGGTGCACGACATCCGGTGATTCTCGGTCAAATTATCCCCGGCAACAACTTTGTTGATCTCGTTCGCCGAACGTGGTGCGATGAGGGCTAACAATATAGGCTGGGAGTTCCGTCGTGTTGATGTGAATCAACTTTCGAGATTCCGGTGGTGTACCTAACGGACGCCCCGTCGGACCTCCCTACGAAAATCGACGCTCCGGGAAATGAAAATAGGCTGGCGAACGGTGTAGGTCAGGTTTTAGAAACGCTGATTGGTGGGTTAAGGTGTCCGCCAGCCTCTGGAATGCATGGTTTAGCGATAGACAAACGCCGGACTGGAAAGCAACAGCGCGATGGCATGTATCATGCGATCACGGTCCTCGTCTTTGCCAAAGTCCAGCCGGGAGCGTCCACCGAAGAGGTAGTGGTTTAACTGCTGCGCTTCAACCGGATTCAAGTCGCGCTTGAGAAGTAATCTCCCGAAAAAGGTCAACATTTTATCGGCGTTACCTTCGACATCGACATGTTCGGCAATGTCCCAGATGTTGATTTCCACGCCCGGCAGCCGATCACGGGCAGCATCAATCCCCACGTTCCAGTATTTCAAAATAGAACTCGACCACGCTTCGGCATAATCAGGGAAGCCGTCCGGCGGAATCCAGGTGAAGGGGCGCTGTCCGAGGGTGTCCAGCCGGTTAACAAGGTCCATTGAACTGTCGTAATCTGCATTCAGGGCACGCAGAACAGACGCCAGATACTCAAAAGGACGCTTGATTTTGTAGGGAGCCGTATCAAATTCAGGGTGGGTGAAGATGGTCCGCAGCACATCACGGATGTCACCGTCAGTAGATTGCCATGTTTGGACGCAGGCATCAATGACTGTTTGGGGTGGATCATCTGCGACAAAATGGCGCACCAGTTTGGTGCAGACAAAGCGGGCCGTGCTGGGATGACGGGCCAGTATGTCAATAACAATATCACCGTCATTTTTGCCGCCACCTGCCGCGATGATCTCGCTGAGCACCCGTTTTTCCGCATCATCATGAATATCGCCGCGATACTCGAATTCGCCTTTGCCGCTCATGGTCCAGCCGGTGAAGCAGCGGGCAACTTCCTGCACATCGTCTTCAGTATAGCCGCCATCGACACCGAGGGTGTGCAATTCCATAATCTCGCGGGCGTAATTTTCGTTGGGATGGCTTTTTTCGTTAACAGTGTTATCGAGATAGCGCAGCATCGCCGGGCTGTGGGCGGAGGCTCTCAGCAGGTCCTTGAATTTGCGCAGGGCGTTGGGGCGAATAACATCCCGATCATCGACTACTTTTAGCACGGCAATGGTCTTGTCCTTGAACTGAAAGATGCTGAAGTGATCGCTCCAGAAATGGACCATCTTCTCGTATAACTGCCGCTCGGACATGACGGCCTTGAGCAGGGTCACACGGGCCAGTTCACCCGCTACATAACCCGAATCCTCGTCGGATTTGAAGGACACTAAATCCTGTGGCTTGAATTTCATGGTATCGAAGCGTCGCAAGCGCCAGTTAAGCTTATCGTCACCAACGCTCTTGTAATCAAGCTGGCGGTCCAGCCATCTCTCGCGACCCATCTCCTCCACCTGCGCAATTTGCCCCGGACGCGGTCCAAAGGTGGCACGATTGAGCAAATGGGCGATGGGATGGCGCTCGTCACCACCCGGCGGATTGAGAACGGCGGGCAGTTCGGGTTCGGTCATCTCGTCAATGACCTCGCTGCAACTGGAGGTCAGGGCAGCCGTGCCCACCAAGACGCCCAGAAATCCGCGCCGCGAAAGCTTCATGGGTGAACTTCCTCCATGAATGGGTTGCGCGGCATATGAACTTTTGGCGCGTGGCTGTCCTTGCCGAAAATTCGATTAAATGTTGTCATAACAATCGCACCCAGCCCGATAATCAGGCAGAAGGGCAGCACAATCACCCAGCCGATAACCGGAAAAGCGATGCCAAAGGACAAGACAAATGCCCCGGCAAGGGCCTGAATGAGTGGGCTTTCCTCACGTTCGTTGAGTTCCGTGACGCGGTAGCCGATAAGGCGCGAGACGGATGCCATCCCGATAAAACCAACGAGCAGCAGGAACAGCCAGGCAACCCCACCGCAAAATTGCAAAACACTCCCGGCAGCAACGCCAACACTGGCCGGAATACCAATCAGCGCAGTGATGCCAAGCCCGACTAGAAACGGGGTGAAACCGCCTTTGGACAGACGAGACGCCGCGCGTTCGCTGACGCCAACAAAGGCGATGTTCAGGAAAATGAGCAGAGCCGGAAGGGCCAGCATCAGGCCAGCCAGACAGGCCACCATCAGAATAGAATCACCAATTCCCATAATGTATCATCCCTCAACTAAGTTATCTTTAATTTTCTGTACGAGGGCTGGCGGGAATGTGTTGCAGGAGGTTAGAAAAAGTTCACAAATTTCATCTTACTGCGCGAAGATTTCGAGAATAGCCGAATCGCCACGAATCCCGCTGCGATAGGGGATTAGCTCAATGATATGGCGTCCGGGCAGGCGCGGCACGTAATCGTAGCGCCCATCGTACTGGGTGATGGGATTATCGGGGGTGAGCACAGCAATGACAAAACCAAAACGGCGCACCTCCACCCGGGTAACGGCCTGCACGTCGGTGGCGCTGAAGCTGATGGCGATGCTGCTGCCCGCCGGGAACAAACTGCCGTCCTCCGGGAAGTTAATCAGCATGGCAGGTTTTTCGCCGGGGAAGGGGCTGGGGCTTGGGGTTATGCTCGGTGTGGCGGTGCGATCATCACCATCAACTTCGAAAAAGGTGACGGAGTCGGGGATGTAACTGTCGGGTTCCTGTGCCACAAAAACGCCAATGACGCCGAGTGACACGGCAATGATAGACAACAACACACAGCTACGCACCCATAATGACCGCGGCTGTGGGCGGATCGGGACAATGGGTTGGGAAAAATGCTGCGACCCCTGATAAATTTGCGGCGGGCCATACACCGGCGGCGGGACATTGGCTGGTGCGGGCTGTGATTCGGCGACTGGTGCTGGTTTGGGTGCCGACACGGCAGGCTCGGATTTTTTGGCGTCAAAGGGTGGCGGCTGGCGTTCGGCGAGAGTCTCCTGACCGCGCAGTGCCCGCTGGTAGTCATGCGAGAAGTCGCTGGCGTTGCGATAACGGTCTTCGGGTTTCTTGGCAAGAGCCTTACGCACAACGCGCTCAACATTGGGCGGGATTTTATTGCCCATCGGCGGCGGCGGATCGTTGAGGTGTTTGTACATTAATGAATGCGGCGTGTCGGCTTCAAAAGGTGGCTCCCCGGTCAGCATCAAATAGGTGAGAATGCCGAGGCCATAAATATCGGTCTGGGGAGACAAATCCTCGCTGCGCCACTGCTCCGGGGCCATATAGGTTGGCGTACCCAGCACATTGCCGGTCACGGTGAACGAAGATGTCTGCGCGACTTTTTTAGCAATGCCGAAATCGGTAAGAAAGGCGTTGCCCTGACCATCAAGCAGGATGTTGGTCGGCTTCAGGTCGCGATGAATAACCCCTCGTGCATGGGCATGATCCAGCGCACTGGCAATTTGATACAGCCAGCCGCCGGTATCCGGCACTGGAAGCGGCCCGCGCCGGATGATGTCCGCCAGTGTACCGCCCTGAACGTATTTCATCGCAATAAACTGGTAGCCGCGATCATGTCCATAATCCAGCAGCGGGAGGACATGGGGATGCTGCATATCGGCAACAATACGCGCTTCCTGCTCGAAGCGGCTCATCAACCGCTGGAATTCTTCATCCGATTCGATGGTAGCCCGCATAACCTTGAGTGCGATTTCCTGCCCATCGGTCACACGACGCGCCAGATAGACATCGGACATGCCGCCACGTGCCAATCGACGAATGAGTTGATATTTGCCGAGTTGGGTTCCGCTAATATTGTCCATGACTTCTTCCAGAGAGGAATAGTGTGCCCAACAGACATTGTAGCAGAAAGATTAAACCCCCTGCCAGCATTTTGACAGAGGGTTTTTGGAAGGGGGGATTGATGTCAGGTTCACTACTTTCTACACCCCCACAGGTGGATTTCCGCATTTTTCGCTACAATTAACTCTAACTGATAGTCAGCCGTGAAGAAGACAACCTGTTTTTCGCGGTGAATAGACTTTAGAATATTACTGAGAGTATTATCCCGGCGAGCGATTAAAAATAGACCATGACAGACCTGACAACACTCGTTCAAGAAACCTTTCCTGAAATGCCACAGGATGCCGTGCAGCAACTGATTAAAGTTGCCAAGCGCATTGAGTATCCGGTAAATACAGTGCTGTGTGCCGAGGGTGAAGTTGAAGACACCTTCTACATCGTCGTTGAGGGCGGCGTTGATATTGTCAAATATTTTGACGTGACTGACGCCGAGCGCCATATCCGTTCGCTGGGGGTGGGCGAATTTTTCGGCGAGATGGGCATTGTAGTTGACGGACCACGCAGCGCCACTGTCCGCACCAATCAGGCCAGCACGTTTCTGGAAATCGACCGGGCGGCGGTGTTGAGCACCCTCGCCGACAACCCCACAATGGCTTTATCACTGGTGCGCACCACCATTGACCGCATGCGGGCCAATGACCGGATGCAGTTAGAAGAGCTGAGTGATGCCTATCAAGCCTTGCAGCGGCTGGACCGTGCCAAGTTAGATTTTATTCAGGTGGCAGCCCATGAACTGCGCACCCCGATCACCGTCATTCGTGGCTATCGAGATGTGCTGTCCGGACATCCAGCAATCAGCAGCGACCGGATGCTCAAGAAAATTGTGGACGGTATGAGCGAAGGCACGGAACGGATGCTGGAAATCGTCAACAACATGCTGGATGTGAGCAAAATTGACAGCCAGACGCTTCAGGTCGCGTTTGTGCCGGTGCTGCCCCGTATGATCTTCACCGAGACGCTGGC
>JAKEEQ010000151.1 GCA_022616515.1 Chloroflexota bacterium
CATCCATTCTTGACGATGACCAGATTGCGGCTATTCTAAACGACCCGGTTCCTGAAGGTGAGGAAACGGCGGATGTTACGTTTAGCGATCCCAACCAGCTTGCACCGGACAGCGTCCCCGGTGTGACCTACTACGCACCCGTTGGCGTGAGCATTACGCTTGATGGTGATCTCAGTGACTGGGAAAACGTGCCGCGTGTTACGGTGAATAGTGGCACACAACCCGGCTCGGGTGATACCAGTTTCGAGTTTGCGGTCGCTGCTGACGACACGCATCTCTACTACATGGCAAATGTCACCGACCCCAACGTGATTACAGGTGCGCGAGGTGTTGGCGAGTGGTACGAAACAGACTCGGTTGAGTTTTATCTTAACACCACTGGCAATCTCGGCGCTACCGCCTATGAACCGGGCATTGTCCAGCTTGGTATTCTTGCCGAAAATTTCGCATCAGATGCTCCACTGTATGGTGGGGGCAATAGTGGCGATGTGGAGTTAGACATCGCCGCCGTCGAAACGGAAACAGGTTATGTCATTGAAGCGGCGGTTACGCTGGTGACGGATGTGTGGGAAATCGTGCCGGAACACATGAGTGTGCTGGGTTTCCAGACGCACTTGAATGGCTCCTCGTCTGATTCACGTGATACGAAGTTGATCTGGTCGGCGGCGGACACGCAGGACCAATCATGGAACAATCCGAGCCTATTCGGTCAGCTTATCTTCTGGGATAACGGTCAATAGGCTGTTCTGAACAGTAAAATTAAAGGGAAGTGGATACATCACGAAATCCACTTCCCAGAGCAGTCATCCTGGTTTCGTAGGGACATGGCACTGCCGTGTCCACTTTTTATAGATCATCATGATTCAAGATTATTTTGAGAAAATCGCCCTGCATTCGGTGTGCATTTGCTGGTGGTTGAGCTGGCGAACGCCATAGACGGCATCCCTACGAAATCCCACGATTTCCCGTAGGGACAGCATACATGCTGTCCGTCACAGTGCTTGTACCCGATTAGTTCAGAAAATTGCATCAGTGGCTACTGCTATTCATACCAGATTCGCATGATTAGACGACATACTGTTTCAAAGATAACCATACCATCAGTATAGCGGAGGCCGCAAGCGACCTCCCTACCAAGACCGTGTGTAGGGACCTCATCTATGGCGTCCGCCAGCCAGACCACCGTATCAATCAACGCGTTATCACCAGTGGATTTTGCTATTCATAACACCCAATTTCAATCTGACGCACACCTGATACCCTATCCGTCACAAGCACGACACGCAAACCAGAAATTAATTTATTAAATTAACAAATTCCCGCTCAAATGATCGTGTTCGGGTGGGACTCCAGGTTTTTCTCAAGGCATACGCCAATCTTCGCGCTGGCTAGGAAGGACATCAAAATCAGTATCATTGCTGACGAGGATAGCATTGCGCCGGTAGACCATGGCAGCAATCAGTACATCAACATCGGAAAGCTGCCGTCCTTGACTAACCGCCGTTGCCCAGAACTCCGCTGCTTGTAGCCAATCCTCGTCCTCCAATGTTATCCAGTCCAGCACAGGCCGGAGTTTGTCACGGAGTATCCGTTCCCTCTGGGGCGCTTTTTTCCATAAAAGGCCACGCAGAATCTCAAAATAAATCGGGGCTGACAATCCAACTTGATCGTCCTTGAGTAATTGATCATCAACGCGCTGCTGAACCCGCTGATGTTTGATGATAAGATCGGAGATGACATTGGTATCCAGCAGATAGATCACCGTTCGTCCTCTGGCAGTTCATCCAGCCAATCGAAGCGTTTCAACTCCTCCGGGTTCACATATTCGACGTTCATTGCCCGGACGATTTCTTGCAGGTCTGCTTCGGACAGTCCTTCGCGGAACGCTTCCAGCGCTTCGTGCAGCGCTGCGACTCTAGCCTGCGCGTCTTGAATCTCTGATGTTTGCAAACGTCGCTGGCGCTCTTCAATCCGCTGGCGCAACGTTTCCAGATCATCCAGTGAAAGTTTCTCTACTGAATGTAAGATTTCTTGTAAATCAGTCATAGGCTATCTCCAAACACAAGTATTTTGTTGCTATGTAGAGCAATGATCAAGTGGCTCCCATCTGAATCCACTTCTAGCAGCGTAGTCTCAGTGTGAATTTGCAGCATCATATAACCTCAATCCTGATTGTAGCACAGCAATTAATTTACAAAGTTAATTAATTCCCGCTCAAATGATCGTGTTTGGGCGGGGTTTTTGAATTAATTTATAAAGTTAGTAAATTAATTAGTTTGGCGGACACGGCAGTGCCGTGCCTCTACAAAATAATTCCACAATCGCATCCTGTGAACTTGTTTTGACAGGTTCACGCTTCGAGCCACACTTTCTCACCAATAAGCTCAATTTGACCTGTGAGAACCCCGTCAGTGAAGCCCGGCTGGCCGCTACCGACGAAAACTTCAAATTGGCCGGGTTCAATGACCCGTTTCCCCGACTCCAACACCAGCGAAAATTGTTCCGGTTGCAGCGTCAGATACACGATTTTCTGTTCGCCGGGTTGCAAGTGAATACGCTTGAAGCCAGCCAATTGATGCTTCGGTAAGTGGACAGCGCCTTCCACATCGCGCAGGTATAGCTGGACTACTTCATCTCCGGCCCGCTGACCGCTGTTGGTGACGGCAACTGACACGTCGATGGCATCGCCGTCGGCCTGTGTTTGTTCTGGTGTAATCTGCAAATCGCTGTAGGTAAATCGCGTATAACTCAGCCCATATCCAAAAGGATACAGCGGTTCACCCTCAAAATAGCGGTAGGTGCGGCGTCCTACAATGTCGTAGTCGGTGAACAGCGGGAGTTGGTCAAGCGACTTATAGATGGTTACCGGCAAACGTCCTGCCGGGTTGTAATCACCGAACAACACATCGGCAAGTGCTGTACCGCCCGCCTGACCGGGATACCATGCTTCAACGATAGCCGGAATGTGTTCATTGGCCCATGTCACCGAGACAGGACTGCCGTTGAGCAGCACCATCACAACGGGTTTGCCAACCTCGTAAACTGTCTGGAGTAATTCTTGCTGCACATCGGGCAGTCCAAGCCCCTGACGATCACCCTGACTGGTTCCATTTAAAAGACCATCCTGCTGGCCTTCTTCACCTTCAATGACCTGTGACAAACCCAACACCATAATCACCACATCGGCGCGACGGGCAATGTCAACAGCAGCGGCAAACTGCTCGTTATACGTACGCCCGGTATCTTTGATCTTGCTGAGGAGATTGCATCCCCGCACATACAGCACATCGACATCATCGCCAACTTTTTGCCGGATTCCCGTTAAAGGCGTTACCGGCTGGGCGGGAATGCCGTTATAGTTGCCGAGCAAGACCTCGACCGAATCGGCATTTGGCCCAATGACCGCAATAGTGTTGAGCCGGGATTTGTCGAGTGGCAGGAGGCCATCATTTTTCAGCAAAACCATTGATTGATGTGCCGTTTGCAGAGCGAGTTGACTATGTTCAGTACATGCATTGACCTCATAGGGAATCTGGGCGTAAGGGACCATTTCCGGCGGGTCGAACATGCCCAACTTGAAACGCGCCAGAAACAGCCGCTTCACCGCTTTATCAATGGTTGCCTCATCAATCAACCCCTGTTCAACGGCCCCTATCAGCATCCCATACACCTGCCCGCAGTTGAGTTCGCAGCCAGCCTTGAGGGCACGCGCGGCAGCTTCTTCCCCGGTCTTAACCACCTTATGATGGGCGAAAATGTCGTAAATTGCGCCGCAATCCGACACCACAAACCCCTCAAATCCCCACTCATCGCGCAAAATGTCCTGCAACAGCAGAGTACTTGATGAGCACGGCTCACCGCGAAAACGCTGGTAGGCACTCATGACGGAATAGGCCCGGCCCTCCTGTACAGTGGCCTTAAAAGCAGGTAGATAGGTTTCCCGCAAATCACGCTTACTCACATTAATGTCAAAGTGATGGCGATCATGTTCAGGGCCACTGTGTACCGCATAATGTTTTGCTGTGGCAACTGTCTTTAAATATTTGGGATCATCGCCCTGTAAACCCTTCACAAACGCCACCCCAAGCCTTGAGGTCAAATAGGGGCACTCACCATAGGTTTCCTGACCGCGACCCCAGCGCGGATCGCGGAAGATGTTGATATTCGGTGTCCAGAATGTCAGACCATAGTATTGCCCGTGATTGCCTTCGCGAAGCGCCTGATGATGCTTGGCCCGCCCTTCATCGGCAGTGGCGGAAGCGACTTCAAAGAGCAGTTCGGCATTCCATGTGGCGGCCATGCCAATGGCTTGCGGGAAGACGGTGGCAATCCCGGCACGTCCCACACCGTGCAGGCATTCGTTCCACCAGTTATAGGCCGGGATGTCGAGGCGTTCAATCGCAGGCGCATCATGTACTGTCTGCGATACTTTCTCCTCTAATGTCATCCGGGCGACGAGATCATCAACACGCTCTTCAAAAGATAAAGCGGTGTTATTATAGGCAGGTTGTTCGGTCATCCCCTATTCCTTGTGAGTTGCATGAATTAAAATACATAACGCAAAAAGTGAACTGCATTCCCCTCTGTCGCTAGCGCGACATCTCCCCATAAATGCAGTTTTCCGAATTAAACGGGTAATCTTGCTATCGACCTCAATTTGATGGTGGCGGACACAGCACTGCTGTGTCCCTACGGGAGTCGTAGGTGTTCGTAGGGACGCCCCGTTGGGCGTCCGCCAGGCAACGCACCGGACTCATCAATCGTTACCCGTTTATTTTTTCAAGTTGCATAATGGGGAGATTTGATAGCGTCGCGAAGTCCGCCTCAAAAGTTCCCCATTCATGGTTGAGGGGCGAACGGTTTTTGCAAAAGCCGTTGATAGCGCCAAAAGTCGTGGCGTTTCCAGCAGCGGTCAGGCACATCGGCCTGTCCCTAGGGACCTGCTGTACAATGACGAGTCACCTTTCTCCGCGCGGCTCGTCCCCATTTACGAAAAAGGGTCCTCCCATATTCACATTTTGCATACTTACGGCACCAGCCACGGTGGCATCACCGTTTCTTGTTCACAAATGTAGCAGGCGTACAAAAAACGGTAGACATCGTTGGCATAAAACTGCGGATATGGCTTGTCCGGCAATGTATCGGTAAACCGTTCCATCACCAGATCCGCCATTCGGGCATCCATGCCCTCGGTGACTTCATAATCAAAATAGATGGCGAGGTCTTTATCTGGTTCCTCAATGATGCGTTTCACCTTAAACGACGCCGGAAAACGATGGGCAGGCGAGTCACGCTCCATTAAAAACGTGCCCAGCGCCGCCGAATGGATGGCGTGTTTGTGTTCGTATAGAAAATTGACGGTTTCCTGCGCGTGATCGAGTGTTTCACCGGGAAAGCCGAAGAAGAAAAAGGTGTGATTCCAGATGCCAGCCTCGGTACTCTCGTGCAGGATACGGCTCATGTGTTCGAGTTCTGTGCCTTTCACCATGAACTCAATCACCTGCTCGGAGGCGCTTTCCAGCCCGAACAGAATCATAGTACACCCACCCCGCGCCATTTTGTATAGCATATCGGCGGTGATGACTTTCTCGAAGCGCACACAGCCACCCCATTGAATTGGGCTGCCTGCTTCTTCGAGTATGGGCGGCAGCAACCGCAAATTGCGGGGGGAGATTGCCTCATCGGCAAAGAAGATGTGGCGCACCCCATATTTGTCGTGGAGAGCCAACATCTGATCCGCCAACTGTTCGGCCTGTAGCTGGCTGAAAGCTTCCGGTTCGCCATAACCAACATTGCAGAATGCGCATTTGCCAAAATAACAGCCACGTGCCGTCAACAGTGGTAAGGCCAATCGTGGAGCCAAATAGCGATCCAGCGGCAGGCCGTCAAAATCGGGCAGCGGCAAATCCTGAATCTTTTCCTGTTGTTTGCGCTCATTCACACGGATAGTGTCACCGTCCCGGTAGATCAAATTGGGGACATGAGAAAGCTCATCACCGTGCGCCACTGCTTCAACCAGTTGCAGCAGTGGTATTTCCCCATCAAAGACAATCGCACTGTCGAAAAGTTCAAAAATAGCGGGCACCTGCGCCAATTGTTCACGCAGCATACTAATATGCGGGCCACCAACGGTCACATGGCAATCGGCTTCCTGCTTGATGAGATAACCCAGCGTCATCCCGGCCAGCATCTGTGGCATGGATGGGATGGAAATGCCCACCACGTCCGGTTGTTCGTACTTTATATCTTCTAAAATGCCACTGCGGAAAATATCCAGAAAAATATTGTGATATTCATCTCTAACCCCCGCCAACACGCCCGCACTGCTGTCCACGGGATAGGCAGAAATGTAACTCTGGAGATGGAGCGATGCCGGATAAAATGGCAGCGAGGCAATTTCAAGGCACTGGATGATGGTTTCAAAAGCAGAAAGGCTGACCGGGCCATCGAAAAAGGTATCACTGCGAATGATAGATTTTGCGGCCTCAACTTTCTCGGCAAGGCGCGGCCCTTCTTGCATCGCCCACAGAAGCTGTTCACGACCGGGATTGCGTGGCTTAGCGGGCTTACGATGGGCTTTTACGCCATACTCGTGGCGCAGGTTTTTTACTGCACGCATTATATATTCGTAGGTGAGGATTTCATCGAAAACCTCGGCATTCAGGTCACGTTGTATCACCTCAACGCCGTGCATCCGCAAGTAGGCGGTGAGTGTCGGCAGCGCCAGATGCGGCATACTCGGTGTCCAGTTGGGGGGAAACAGCAGCATTACTTTCATGACATCGTCCAAAAATCTTAACCCGTAGTGGTAGGTAGTTTGGCTGGCGGACGCCATGTATGGCGTCCCTACGATTATTCCCGTAGGGACAGCATCCATGCTGTCCGAAATCTCTCATCAGTCAATCGTTCACCATTAGCCTAAGTCCAATTCCTCAGCAAAATGACACGCCGACCAGTGACCGGGCTGCACCTCACGCAGAGGTGGCGTTTCAACCACACAGCGCTCTTTTGCGTACAGGCAGCGTGGATGAAAATAACAGCCCGACGGTGGATTAGATGGATCGGGCACTTCACCAATAAGTGGAACCTGCTTGCGTCTTGCTCTCGGATCGGGTGTTGGTGCTGACGACAGCAGTGCTTCGGTATATGGGTGCTGGATATTGTTAAACAGGTCCTCCGTGTCAGCGATTTCAACAATTTTGCCGACATACATCACAGCTACCCGGTCACATAGATGGCGCACAACGCTGAGGTCATGGGAAATAAACAGATAAGCGAGTTGGAATTGTTCCTGTAAATCCTGCAACAGATTCAACACCTGGGCCTGGATCGACACATCAAGGGCAGATACGGGTTCGTCACAGATAAGCAGTTGTGGATTTACCGCAAGGGCACGGGCAATGCCGACGCGCTGGCGCTGTCCTCCGCTGAAGGCATGTGGATAACGCGACATGTATTCTGGACGCAGCCCAACCAGCCGCAGCAGTTCCGCAACCCTGTCCCGGATAGCACCGCGCTCAAGCAGTTTGTAGTTGCGTATCGGCTCGGCAATAATCTGTTCGAGGGTCATGCGTGGGTTTAAGGAAGAATATGGGTCCTGAAAGATAAGCTGGATGTTGTGCCAGATATATTTGCGCATCGTTTCGCGGTTTAATTGTGCCAGGTCCACCGCGCCTAGCTGCGGGTCCTGAAAGATGACTTCGCCATCGGTTGGTTTTTCCGCGCCCAGAACGGTGCGGCCTGTTGTCGTCTTGCCACAGCCACTTTCCCCGACCAGTCCCAATACTTCACCCCGCGCAATGGTAAAACTGACACCGTCCACAGCTTTCACATAGCGGTCTACCTGTTGGGTGAATATGCCCCGCTTGTAAATTGGAAAGTGCTTTTTCAGGTTGTTTACGTGCAGCAGGGTATCGTTCGTCATGAGGTCGGCTCCGACAGTTGTTCTTTGATGTCGTGGATACGTGCACATCTTGCCCGGTGCTCACTGCTGACACGTTCGAAAGGCGGATTCGCACATCGGGTCGGGATGTAGTAGCGACAGCGCGGATGATATTTACACCCCTGCGGCAGATGCATTGGATCGGGCACATTCCCTTTGATGGTTTCCAGCCGTTTTAGTTTCATATCCGGGCGCGGTATAGAACGCAGCAGGGCCTGTGTGTAAGGATGAGAAGGATCGTGGAAGATGGTATCCACATCTGCGACCTCTACTTCCTCGCCAAGATACATCACCACCACATCATCGGCTATTTCGGCAATAACACCGAGCGCATGAGTGATAAACATGATTGCCATGCCAAATTCGTCTTGCAGGCCGCGCATCAAGTTCAGGATTTGCGCTTGAGTCGTCACATCAACGGCGGTTGTTGGCTCGTCGGCGATAAGGAGTTTGGGATTGCACGACAGTGCCATTGCAATCATGACGCGCTGGCGCATACCCCCGCTCAATTCATGCCGGTAGCGGGTAAGCAGTTGTTCGGGATTCGGCAGCCCAACCCTTGCCAGCAATTCGACAGCATGATTCTTTGCGGCCTGTTTGCTGAGATTCAAATGCAACTGAATCGGTTCAATCATCTGGTTACTGATGGTGTGCACCGGGCTGAGAGAGGTCATTGGCTCCTGAAAAATCATCGCAATTTCGCCCCAGCGAATGCGGCGCACCTGCGCACTATTCCGGTTGAGGCTGGCGATGTTGATAGGTGGGCTATCGGGCTGACTGTAATAGTTGATTTCACCGGATACGATGCGTCCCGGCGGGCGGACCATGTTCAAGATTGCGCGGGCCATTACACTCTTCCCGCAGCCACTTTCGCCGACAATCCCTAACGTTTTGCCGCGTTCAATCTTGAAGCTGACCCCGTTGACCGCTTTAACCGTACCTTCGGTCAGAAAAAAATTTACATGTAAATCTTTGACTTCCAGCAAAATGTCGGGCATAACTTTCTGCTCCTAATTATTCGAGGCGGTGGTAAGGCTTCGACTGATATAGTTTTTTAGCTGGCTGGCGGACGCCATGTATGGCGTCCCTACGATCATTCACGAGTCTCGTAGGGACAGCATCTATGCTGTCCGTCAATATAACATCAATCATCAGTCAAAATTTCACTAATGACTGAAGGGATCGGCGGCATCGCGTAAACCATCGCCCAGAAAATTGAAGGCCAGCACGGTTATCACGACTGCCAGGCCGGGCAGCAGCAGCCACGGCGTTAGGGCCACCGTCTGAATATTTTGCGCTTCCTGAAGCAGTACCCCCCAGCTCACCGCAGGCTGGCGCAACCCTAAGCCAAGAAAACTGAGTCCTGTTTCGGCAAGAATAATGCCGGGGATGGAAAGGGTAAGCGAGGCGATGATGTGGCTGGTAAACGACGGGACCATATGACGCAGGATGATGCGCAGGTCACGAGCGCCGTTCAATTTAGCAGCCAGCACAAAATCTTCGGTGCGCAGTGACAGAAATCGCCCGCGTACCTGTCGTCCGAGGTCGGTCCAGCCGATGATTGACAGGATGACGGTGATGCCGAAGAAGCGCTGTTCCTGTGACCAGTAGACGGGCAGGGCGGCGCTTAACGCCATCCACAGGGGCAAACCCGGCACCGAGCGAATGAATTCGATCACTCGTTGAATGATATTATCAATCGTGCCGCCATAGTAACCTGACACACCACCCAGCACGATACCCAGCGTAAGGCTCAAAAACACGGCAACCAGCCCAATCGACAATGAAATTCTGGCCCCGTAGACGACACGCGAGAACATATCGCGCCCCAGCCGGTCCGACCCCAGAATAAAGACTCTGAAATCTTCGGCTTCTGGTCCCAGACCAAACAGGTGTATATCGGTTTCAATCAGGCCCAGCAGTTTGTACGGGCGTTCTTTCACAAAGAATTTAATAGGATACCAGACAGATTTATCTTTTTCGTAAGTGATGCGGAGGGTTTCCGGGTCGCGGTTCCTGATTAACCCACGAATGCCGGGCCTCCACGAGAGGTCGCCTTTGGCATTATAGAATGTGACGTACTGCGGCGGGACATACTTATATTTTGCGTTAAATACATTTGGATCGTAGGGGCTGACAAAATCTGCAAATAGAGCAATCAAATAAAAAATAACAAGTACACCTGCACTAAACACGGCCAGCCGGTGTTTACGAAATTTCCACCACATCAACTGGCGCGGCGTGGCAATCGCAATACTATCGTATTCTTCTTGTAATTCGTCTATTCGCGTGACATCGGGTGCTCTGGAGATGCCGGACTCGACTGACGGCCCTAGTGGCACACCGGAAATATGTCCCTGTTGGTTACTTGTTTCCATGTCTTATTTCCTTGTTTAGGAGACTTCCGTTTCTGTGAAAATGGTCTCCCATCTTTTTCCCGCAGGACGCCCCGTTGGGCGTCCCTACGGGAAGCGTGGGATTTCGTAGGGACAGCATCCATGCTGTCCGTCGAAATAAAATATACTCACCAGTCAATATGTCACCACTACCCCTTATTCAAGACGGATACGCGGGTCTAAAATCGCCAGCAAAATATCTGAAATCAATGTGCCGATCACCGTAAGGACACTGAGTATCATCACAATCGCGCCCGCCATGAACATGTCCTGTGCGAGAAGTGCCCGAACAAGCAGCGGTCCCAGCGTCGGCAGGTTCAAGACAACCGCCGTAATCACGACCCCGCCTACAATTTGCGGTAAAGCATAGCCGACTGTGCTAATGAACGGATTCAGGGCAACACGGACGGGATATTTCCATACAACCCGCCACTCTCGGAGTCCTTTGGCGCGACCAGTTTCCACATATGGCTGGTTTAATTCGTCCAGCATATTGGCCCGCATGGTGCGGATTAACCCGGCGGTCCAAGAAGTGCCCACGATGACCATCGGAATCCAGAGATGGCTCAACAAATCGAGAAATTTAGCCATGCTCCACGGTGCGGCCTTGTATTCCGGTGAATAAAGGCCCCCCACACTCTGTCCAAATTCTGACCACGCCACCCACATCAGTACCAGTGCCAGCAAAAAATTCGGTATCGCCAGTCCTAAGAAGCCTAAAAAAGTGAAAACGTGATCCATTAATGAATATTGATGCGTCGCCGAATAGACGCCAATGGGGATCGCCACTACCCAGACAAACAGGATGGATGACAGTCCGACCAGCACCGTCAGCGGCAGGCGATCCCACAGCAGAACACTCACAGGAACCCCCGACTCCATAGAACGCCCGAAGTCGCCGTGCAGAAGAATGGCTTTTACCCACTTGTAGTACTGTGTAACGATAGGCTCGCCCAGACCATAGCGTTCACGCATGGCTTCAAGCTGCTCTTCCGGCACATTCTCACCCATCTGGCGCAGATTCGCTTCATAACTGGTCAGAAAATCGCCGGGAGGCAGTTGGATAATGACAAAACTGACGACAGAAATTGCCCAGATTGTCACTGCGGCAGTAACCAACCGGCGAATAATGAACTTTACCATTGCAACCTCCTCTACCTGAAGGTCTGGCAGCGTGACACTTCTTGACACGGAGGGACTCAGGCAGCAAAACACAACCTGTTTTGGACATTGGACGCCCCGTTGGGTGTCCCTACACCAGCCCACCGATTTTTGCAGGGACACGGTTGCGCCATGTCCGTGTAAAGATAAGACAAGGATGGCATCCTGAAAGAGCAAACAATCCACTAACTGGCGAACGTCATCCTACCGTTGCGCCACAGACTAAAGTCTGCGGCTAGCCAAATTCAAAGTCCACTGAAGGGACTCATTTAAGTCCCTTACGCAGTGCAACGGACACAGCACCGCTGTGACCCTACAGCACTCCACGAATCCCTTATGCAGTTTTCCGAATCATCCGGGTAACCTTGTTTTTGATCGTATCCTGACGGTGGCGGACACAGCAGTGCTGTGTCCCTACGGGAGTCGTGGTGTTTTGTAGGGACGCCCCGTTGGGCGTCCGTCAGCCAACGCACTGGACTCATCCATTTTTACCCGTTTAATTTTTCAAGTTGCATTAGTGGATTTAGCTTTTCCTTATCGCCCGATTTATGCACCTTGAGAATTTAATCACATAATAGCCCAACGTGGGGCCATATCGTAGGGACACGGCAGTGCCGTGTCCGCTGGTCGTGGCCCGTTATGTGCATCTGGCAATACGCAGACGGCTGCTACCAGGCACCTCCTCGGTTATGTGATCATTTTTTTAACTTGCATTAATCGGGTGCGCCAAACATGGCCTGTCTGTTTGTCGGCTTCTGGAGCCATTTTATGTTTAGCTTTACACCCAGCGGACGGGATATATGGCGTCCGTTGCCTTATTGACGCGGTTTCCGGCAAATTGGATGACTTGCCGCTCTCCCGCCATTCCTGAAAAGTGTCACCCTCGCAAATATGTTGGCGGTGAGACAGTTTTATAGAAGCCGCTGATACCGGCAAAAGATCGTGACGTTTTGCACAGCGGACAAACACATCGGTTTGTCCCTACGACGCAATTCCCCATTAATCAAAAACCCGTAGGGGCGGGCCGATGTGCCCGCCCGTTTTCAATATGTCGCATCACCTACGAACGAATGTAGAATTGCTTGGGTCGGGCAAGGCCCACGTTACGCATTGTATCGTCGTTGATAAAGCCGCTGCCGACGTTGCCAATGTTGTTCTTTACGATGACCGGGGCCGGGTCTTCGCCAACCGTCCCAATCATATACGGATGTTCCTTGTGAACATCAAGCAACTCTTTGAACAGTGCGTTACGAGCTGCCTCGTCTGGTTCTATCTGAACCTGAGACCACAATTCGTGAATGCGGCGAATGGGATGGCCTTCCGGTGGTTCCATAGCCGCGCCGCGATCTGTGGTGCCGTCGCCGTAAACGACATCGGCGAGATAGATCGCATAATTGGGTGCCCATGGGCTGTCATCCAGAACACCCGTATAACGGCGTGGATCAACCATCACAACCGAACTGCGGTCAACCAACCACACGCCAATCTCAATATCGCCTGCCTGATTGCGGACCTCAAGGAGTGAGCGTTCCAGAACCTGCTGGTTAATCTGGATGCCAATAGCCTCCCAATAGCTCGCAACAACCAGTACTTCATCAGGATTCATGGCTCCCAGTACGTCAGTGTAGGTGATGGTAAAGCTCAGCCGCTGCCCATCAGGACGCAGACGATAACCATCATCGTCACGCTGATCGTAACCCAGATCATCTAGCAGTTGATTTGCCCGGTCTGGATCAAATTCGGCCCAGCGGGTCTCGAAGTCAGGATCGTAATTCGGAGAGCCGCTTACAGGTGATGCCTGACGTGGCTCAAGCAGGCCGTTGTAGACCAGTTCATTGAGTTCTTCGCGATTAATAGCGATAGATAACGCCTCACGAAATTCGGCTTGATCAAAAATCTCACGTATTGCCGGGTCGGGATGGCTGATGTTCGGGTGGAAGGCATTGGTTGAGGCCGATTTCCACTGGACTACCGTGTAATCACCAGCCGCTTCATTTTCTTTGAAGAATGTGAAGTTTGCCGATGAGACATGGCGCTGCTGCATGTCAATTTGCCCCTGTGCAATCCACAGGTTGAGTGTCTCGTTTTCCTCGAAAAATGCATGAGTAATCCGGTCGATATAGGGAAGTTGATTGTTTTCAGTATCGACGGCGTGATAGTAGGGATTGCGCTCCATAAGCCAGGGGTCTTCCAGCGGCGAGTTCACCGCGCTCCACGGACTGATGTGTGGTAAATCGGGATTGCGGAAGAAGAAGTTGATCGGGCCACGTGCATCACCGGGACCAGACTCATACCAGAGTTCCTGCCATGTCGCCACATCATGCTCTTCCATGGCAGCATCAATCAATGCCTGATCTGCGGTATCGGCATCACCAATATACTTCTCAAGGTAATGTTTGGGTGCGGCCATTGATGGGCCGCCAATTTGCCCCATTGTGTCATTGCCAAAGCGCAAAATAAGGAGCGGATGAGGCACGGGGAAGGTGACGTGCCAGGTTAGTTCATCGAGCACTTCAAGCTGCATCACATCATCGGACCCCGGCTCACCAACCGCCAGAGGTCCGGGACGGGTCTGTAACTCCGGGATAAAGATTTTGTCGTACCAGAACTGCACATCCGCTGTGGTAAAGGGCATCCCGTCCGACCACTTCAAGCCCTCGCGCAGCTTAAACGTGTATTGAGATGCGTCATCGTTCTGGCTCCATTCAGAAATGTAATTCACCACCAGTGTGGGGTTTTCTGGATCGGGTGCATCCCACTGGATGGCCCCTTCTTCACTAAGCTTCACCGGCCCCCAGCGGTCGGAAAGACCTTTGAATGCGCGGCGCAGCGTACCACCATATTGTCCTACTTCGCTGGTGGGGGTAATAACACGCGGATTCACCGGCAAACGCTGCTCAACAGGCGGCAGGTCACCCGACGCAACCAACTCGGCTAACATAGGCGCTTCGCCATATCCGCCCTGGCTCGGAGGTGTCGCGGACACATGATTAACGTGCTGGGCAGTCACCGCTGCTGCTGCCGCCGCCCCGATTGCCTTTAAAAAACTGCGGCGCGACAGTTTGTTGTTGTTCATAATCTTATTCTCCAAATATTAAACGTATAACGCTCAATTGCTTCTATTTACGAGTTTTTCGATAGACACCTTCCCTTCACCTTTCAGACCAATCCTGACCGATCACATATTGATGTCGAACCGGGGTTTTGCTTTATGTACTTTGGCGGTCATCATGGCCTGATAAAACATTGGTAGCCAGTAATCGTATCTTTCAGGCGTTGAGCCTTGCGCTCTCATCGTAATTTGACGGGTTTCGTGATAGAACACGCGCACCCAGCATTTGCGAGGGGTATCGTTTTCGAAATAGGAATACTTCGTCTGAAGCTCCAGTAATTTTCCGGCAACTTTTTGTTCACGATGCTCAATTTGTACGCCGGGCAACTGTTCGATGGTCCCGAAAAAACCTTCAGCGATGACATCAAGATCGTCAGGGGTAATGGTTGTGCCAAGATCTTTGAGGGTAACGGCAAAGACGGTCAGAGGATCAGCCGGATCAGGCCCGACGATGACGCCGATAACATCATCAGGCCGCTGAAAGAGATGCCAGTCCATCGGAGCAAAGAATGAATAATACGGGTGGCGATGCCACGTTAAGCCTTTGATCCAGGGATATTCTTTAGTGACCATTTGCGCTTCCTCAAATAATGACTTGCAAGCGCTTGCAAGTCTGCTGAAAAATATATATTGTATTTGCAAGCGCTTGCAAAATTTGGTCAAAAAAAAACGTCTTACCATTACTTTTTCTTCAACGATGAGACGGAAAGCAGTGGGCAACTGCAACGAAATAACCCGACATAATTAGGTATGTTATATTAAGATTCTCCCAACGTCATAGTACGATATTGCTGGTGACTTGTCAACTTTTGGTGGCAAGAGCATTACAATTGAAATTTGTTCAAAAGCTAAGGATTTTTTTTATGACCTTTAATCACATCCACATTGACCTCGCTCGCTCGTTGGGTTCCATCGACCGCAATATTTTCGGCGGATTCGCTGAGCATTTAGGACGCTGTATTTATGGCGGTATCTACGAACCCGGTTCGTCCCTCGCTGACGAAAACGGCTTCCGCACCGATGTGTTGGAAGCACTGCGGAAATTGAACATGCCGATCATTCGTTATCCCGGTGGCAATTTTGTCTCTGGTTATCGCTGGATGGATGGCATCGGACAGCCTGAAGAGCGCAAGCCACGGACAGACCTCGCGTGGGGAGCCATTGAACCGAACACTTTTGGAACCAACGAATTCATTACCTTTTGTAGGCAGCTTGGCAGTGAACCGTATCTGGTGGTCAATTGTGGAGATGGCGATATGCGAGAGGCGCATGACTGGGTGGAATACTGCAATGGCACAAGTGACACCTATCTGGTCAGATTGCGGCGGAAACACGGCTTTGAAGCACCGCATAATGTCAAATATTGGGGTGTCGGCAATGAGGTGGATGGTCCCTGGCAAATCGGGTTCAAAACGGCGAGGGAATATGCCCGCACGGCTACTGAATTCGGCAAGATCATGAAATGGGCTGACCCCAATATTCAGCTGGTGGCGTCGGCAGTCTCGCTGTGGGAAGGTAACTTCGTGGAGCGTGCCCAACTGCTCATCGAGCAAGCGGGTAATTTGATTGATTATATGGCCCTGCACTGGTATGTCGGCAATGCAAAAGATGATTTTGCCGCGTATATGACGGTCTCCGAACTGATTGAAGAACGGCTGGCGAGTTATGAAGGGTTGATTCGTGCGCTGCGGCTGGATAACGCCATTACACGACCCATCCATCTAGCCGTCGATGAGTGGAATGTGTGGTATCGAGCCAACAATGAACTCAACCGGCTGGAAGAAATCTATAATCTGGAAGATGCGCTGGTGGTGGCAATGCACCTGAATGCCTTCATCCGGCATGCCAGCACTGTCAGGATGGCAAATATCGCACAGATTGTGAATGTTATCGCGCCGATTTTCACCAGACCGGATGGACTATTTTTGCAAACGATCTTCTATCCTCTTGAACTTTACAGCCGCACCTGTGGTGACATTGCCCTCGATATAGGGTGGGGCGGTGATACGTTTTCCGGCGGTAATCGTAGCGGTGTGCGAACGCTGGATGTAGCGGCAACCTATCATGCACAGCGGCGTGAAATCAGCCTGTACATCGTCAACCGCCATCGCAGCGAGGCACAGGAGACGACCATCAGGCTTATGGATGGAGCGTTTAGGGGTCCGGGTCAGTTCTCTATCATTAACGGCCCCGACATTAAAGCAGAAAATACGTTTGAACAGCCGCATCAGGTAGTTACGCGCACTGAGCAAATGAACATGGACGGCAAAGAATGTACTATCGTCTTCGAGCCGCATTCAATCACGGCGCTGGTATGCAAGGTCCAGTAAGCATCTTATATGGCCTCACAGGTACGCTCCCAGTTCACCAGCCGCCAGATGTGCAGGGGATTTTCGTTCTTGAGGGCATCCGGTAACAGGTCGTTCGGCATATTCTGGAAGGCAACCGGGCGCATAAACCGTTGAATAGCCACCATGCCAACCGATGTCGTATGGGGCGCGGTCGTGGCAGGATAGGGACCGCCATGTTGCATAGCTGGTACGACAGCAACACCTGTCGGGAAGCCGTTCCAGATCAAACGCCCGACCTTTTCGCGCAGTACGGCAAAAAGCGTGTGTGCTGCTTTCATTTCGCTGGCTTCGGCATGAATCGCCGCTGTAAGATTGCCATCAAGGGTGGATACGGTTTCGCGCATGTCATCAAGTGAGTTGCACGTCACAAACATTGTTACCGGGCCGAAATGCTCAACCTGCAAGTGTGTATCGTTGCGGAAATTCTCGGATGTCGTGTGCATAACGGTGCTGGCATATGTGTAGTACTCGTCAACTTCTACCATGCCGCCCGTTAATAGTTCAATCGAGGCATGTTGGCGGGTGTTTTCTACAGCTTTTGCCAGACCGTTCTCGATTTGTGCATTGAGCAGTACACATGGTTCAGCGGCAGACATCAACTCTGTGACCTCTTGAATAAACTGCCGTCCTTCCTGATTGTCCACCACAAACAGCAGTCCGGGATTGGTGCAGAACTGCCCACTGCCCAGCGTGACGGAGTTAACGAGACTAGCCGCCAGTTCTTCGCGTCGATTTTTCAGTGCTTCTGGCATAAAAATGACCGGATTGACGCTCCCCATTTCGGCAAACACAGGGATGGGTTTGGGGCGGGCCGCAGCAGTATCAAAAATGGCCCGTCCGCCCCGCAGTGAGCCGGTAAACCCGATGACCTCTATCAAAGGGTGTTTTACCAGCGTTTGCCCGACATCAATGCTGTTGCCCTGTATGAGTGAAAAAAAGCCTGCGGGAAAACCACACTTCTCAACGGCGGCGGCAATTGCTTCGGCAAATAACTGTGAGGTCGCCGGATGGGAGGGATGCCCTTTGACGATCACCGGGCAGCCTGCGGCGAAGGCTGATGCCGTATCTCCACCAGCTACTGCAAACGCAAAGGGGAAATTGCTGGCTGAAAAGACACCCACCGGGCCAATGGGAAACAGCATCCGGCGCACATCGGGGTTATTTTCGGTAGCCGTATCAATGATGGCGTCCACATAGGAGCCTTCACGGAGGAGGGCAGCGAATTTGCGAAGCTGTCCTGTTGTGCGTCCGCGCTCTCCCTGCAAACGGGGCAGGCCAAGCCCGGTTTCCCAATCGGCAGTTTCCAGCAGTGTATCACCCAATGCTTCGATCTCATCCGCGACAACATCCAGAAATCCAGCAAGTTTCTCCGCCGGATAGAAGCGGGTTTCCTCAAATGCTTCCGCCGCCGCTCGCACAGCCCGATCAATTTCGCTGGGTGTGGCGTCGTAAAAGAGCGTTGTCCCCGGTTGTTTGGTGCGAGGATTGATGCTGGTGAACGTCTGAGTGCCTTCGTGGCTGGAAATTCCGGCGATTAATTGAGTCATGGGGTTTTCTCCTTTGGCCGACACGGTACTGCCGTGTCCCTATGTGAAATAGATTGTGGAGTTTGAACCCTTGTGCCCCCTGCCTAAATCCCTCCTTCCCCTCTGTCGCTAGCGCGACATCTCCCCATAAATGGGGAGAAATGGGAGAAGGACTTTGCGCCGGAGAAGGTGGGTTCTTGATTTCATTTCATTCATATAGAGCGTTACTTATCAAGATTATTATCTTTCAAATCGAATTTGGTGCGATTGCACCGGCTTGCAGCGCTTCAAGGATGCGATCTGGATCATATACACATCCGGCCCACGTTCCGCCGCTGACCTGCTGTAAGGCCGCCCACAGGCGTGTATCATCGGGCAAATCAGGATGTGGGCGTACGTCGGGATGAGTTTCACGGCTGGCGAGAAGCGTTGATGCCTCTTCAATCGTTAGTTCGCGGTCAATTGTTCCCATCAGGTTAACCTCACCCAACAAATTTGCCCGGTCAATGCGAATTTCAATCACATCACCATCGCGCAGTTTGCCGATAGGACCGCCTGCCAGTGCTTCAGGACCGATATGCCCGATACAGGCCCCGGTCGATACGCCCGAAAAACGACCATCGGTGAGAATGGGAACTGTATTGCCCCATGGAATATACTTCAACGCAGATGTGATTTGATAGGTCTCTTCCATGCCTGTTCCCGCCGGGCCAACGCCAATGAGCACGATAACATCCCCCGCTTTCACCAGAGGACCACTTTGCCCTTTGATAGCCTGAATGGCGGCGCGTTCCGAGGTGAAAACACGGGCAGGACCACGATGATAATACACCTGATAGTCGTCAATCACAGCGGGGTCAATGGCGGTGGCTTTGACCACTGAACCCTGCGGCGCAATGTTGCCGGTTGGGAAAACAATGGTACTGGTTAAGCCTTCTGCCCGCGCTTTATCCGGTGACATAATCACCAGTTCAGGGTCTATCCCATCTTCGGATTGCAGCTTTGCGCGTACTTTGTGGCGACGTTCGCTGTCGTGCCACCAATCAAGAACGGTTGAAAGTTTTTCGCCGGTAAC
>JAKEEQ010000152.1 GCA_022616515.1 Chloroflexota bacterium
CCTGGCTGCCCTTGAACGCTGTCTCATTAAAAAGAGACGATCTCGACCGGCTACTTTCCAGCTGCTGGTCGAGGCTCGTCCCTTACCTTGATGCCTATGGGACGGCTTTGCGGCGCGTCCCCATTGAATTCTACTTCTCTTTTTCTTCCTCGGGTTCGTCTTCCCAATTGAGGTTGGCAATCTTGTTGCGCAGTTGTTTGATGGTCGATTCGGGATCGGTTGGCCCAGAAACCTTGCCATACAATTTGCGCCATTGATGCAGCACACCACGCCGCTGTTGGGCATAGATGTAAGTGAGTTGCCGCCGCAGGCCCATAATGCGCTGGGGGGATTGCTTTGTCACATCGGTCTCCCACTGGACGGCCATTGCGGCCCACGTTAAGCCACCGCCAAAACCAATGAACACCAGATTATCACCCGGTTTGACCCGCCCCTCATCAATCGCCTCACACAGCGCAATCGGAATGGAAGCAGCCGAGGTATTCCCATATTTGGCAACGTTGCTGTAGAACATTTCAACAGGAACTTTAAGCCCGCGTGCCGCCGCTTCGAGGATGCGCTGATTCGCTTGATGCGGGATAACCAGCGATAGGTCACTCAATTCAATGTTTGCCATCCGCAGCACGTCTTTGATGCTGTCATTGATGACCCGTGTGGCAAAACGGAAAACTTCGCGCCCGTTCATATGCAGCCGGTGCATACGATGATTATTCTCATCATCATCGGCTTCTTCCATTTTTTCTTGCAGGTAGCTGTCGCGGCTGCCAATGGTTGGTACACCCAGTAAATCCCAGCCAGAGCCATCGGAGCGCAGCGTGCTGCTCACAACACCGCCCGGATATTGGTCAGCACTGAGCACAACCGCCCCGGCTCCGTCGCCAAACAGGATGCAGGTTCCCCGGTCTGACCAATTCAAGACCCGCGACATGGTTTCTGCACCGATCACGAGGGCATGTTCAATGTCGCCCGCGCGTATTTTGGCAGCGGCCATGTCCAACCCGTAAACGAAACCTGAACAGGCCGCACTCAGGTCATACGCTCCAGCCCGGATAGCGCCCAGTTGGTCCTGCACCAGACTGGCTGTGCTGGGAAAGGTGTGTTCGGGCGTAGATGTCGCAACAATAATCAGGTCAATATCTGTCGGCAGGATATTGGCGACAGTGAGAGCCTTTTGCGCCGCCCTCAGCGCAAGATAGGTCGTTGATTCATGTTCATCAGCAATACGCCGTTCGCGAATGCCAGTACGTGCTGTAATCCATTCATCATTGGTCTCAACAATCGCTTCCATATCCTTGTTGGTTAGTATCCGTTCGGGGACGTCCATCCCCCAACCAACAATGTGGGCATATGTTTTCTGGTTGCGATTCTGGAAAGGAGTTGGCACCGATGACAAACCCGGACCACGATTGGGTCCGTGTCCGTTTGCGGGATGTTTTCCATTGCCATTTGACGCGGCATGAGATTGCTCACTGCCATCTCCATTATCGCGCCAGAATTGAAGGCGTTGCCACAGGTCGTTTGCCATGTGCTACCTCCTTGTTTTCTTTTGTTTTACGGTCAACACTGTTTAGGCGTGACCATTCTCGCTGTGTTCACCAAAGATGAGCACAGCATTGTGACCACCGAATCCAAACGAATTGCTCATCACGTTGTGGATTTCGACCGCACGGCCTTCATTCGGAACATAATCCAGATCACATTCCGGGTCCGGTGTAATCTGGTTGATGGTCGGTGGTGCATAATTGTCCTGAAGCGCCATGATACTGAACACCGCCTCAACCGCACCAGCGGCCCCAAGCAGATGACCCGTCATCGACTTGGTGGAACTGACCGGAATATCATAGGCACGCTCACCAAACACGGTCTTGACGGCGCGAGTTTCGCTGGCGTCGTTGAGCTGGGTGCTGGTTCCATGGGCGTTTAAGTAATCAATGTCCTCAAAAGTCAGGCCAGCATCCTTCAGGGCGCGTTCCATTGCCTTAACCGCACCGTCGCCATTTTCCATGGGGGCCGTGACATGATAGGCGTCTGCTGTCGTACCATAGCCCATAATTTCCGCATAGATTTTAGCGCCGCGTGCCAGGGCATGTTCGCGCTCTTCCAGAATCAGCACGGCAGATCCTTCACCTATCACAAAACCATCGCGGTCTTTGTCAAAGGGGCGGCTAGCTGTCTTTGGATCATCATTTCGGCGTGAGATAGCTGTCATATTGTTAAAACCCGCCAGTGCCATATTGACAATACCGGCTTCGGTTCCTCCGGCAACCATCACATCGGCAGCACCGCGCGAAATCATGGCGGTAGCTTCGCCAATCGCATTATTTCCAGTGGCACAGGCGGTACTGACAGCCATGTTTGGCCCACGTAGACTATATTCCATACTAACGCGGGCTGATGGCGCGTCCGGGAGCATCATCGGGACGACCAGTGGACCGACGCCACGCTCCCCTCGTTTCACGAAGCCAATCGTGCCCTCCAGCAGTGTTTCAATACCACCAATGCCTGAGCCAATCAGCACACCGATGTCATAGGGGTCCATAGATGACAGATCAAGCTCCGCATCATCAAGAGCCTGCTGCGTGGCGAACATGGCGAGTTGGGTCACGCGGTCCATGCGCCGCGCATCACGTTTACCAAAAATCTCGCCGGGATCGAAGTTGCGAACTTCTCCGCCAAATTTGACTGTTAAACCGTCAGTATCCCAGCGTTCAATAAAATCAACGCCGTTGACACCATTTTTGGCATTGGTCCACGCTTCTTCGACTGAATTTCCAATGGGGCAAATAATGCCCATACCTGTTACAACAACGCGTCGTCCGTACTGCACTGGTTTTCCTCCGGTTGGTTTTCTTCGTTGTCTTAGTGCGAAGATTATAGCACATCCAAATGTTACGGTGTTATAACACAAAACTACCCCTATTGGATGCGCAAAAATAGCTCAGGAAAGTGTAAAAAAAGCTTATCCCCCACAGGTTAAGGATGCCATGAGACGCTCAGATATTACGTTC
>JAKEEQ010000153.1 GCA_022616515.1 Chloroflexota bacterium
AGACTGTGATTCCCGTCAAACATCTCTTCATCAAAATCAGCCACCGGCTCAATCTCAAATTCAGCCTCTTCGTCGGTCGCTGCAAGCTCCCGGTAAGCCTCAATTGCCCCGGCGGGGAAGGCTGCCAGAGCGATATCGCCCTCTTTGACTACTTTCGAGACGGAGACTTCGCCGAAATCAAGATTTTCAACCAGTATAAAGGGGTCTTCATCGGGATTGGTCACATCCGCAATATCGACAGCGCAGTTACCGCTTTCGCACGGAAATGCATTAACAACTGTCAGACGTGCTTCATTGGTATCATCAAGAGCGTTGAGGTTGCCCTCTACAGCCGTAAAGTTGAGCACCCCTTCAGCGTTGGGCATAACGACGTAGGTAAACACATCATCTTCACCCGCACCAATGGTCTCACTCAACAGTGGTTCGTCAATGTTGGGGTCAGCACCTTTTTCATATATGGCGAGAACACGACCCTCAACGCCTTCGTTTTCAAGTTCAGAAAGGGGCTGAAACTCACTTGCTTCACGAAAGGCGAGGTCTTCCACCCACAGGTCACCATCCAGATAGACATCAACCGCAGGAGCATCGCCTCCCGCGTGTACAACCCGCACCAGCGGTTGTTCCGGTTCAGGTTCGCTAGCATCAACATCACTGCGAATAATTGCGATACCAGCCACCAGCAGAAATACAACTGTCAATCCCACAGCAGCGGGTGAGAGCCATGAGAAGCGCGGTGAACTTTCCGGCGTTTGTTTTTCTGCCCCCAGGAGCATGATCACGAATAAGAAAAGCACCATGATCGCCCCAGCATAAACGGTGACCTGCACCATTGCCAGGAATGGTGCGCTCAACATCAGGTAGAAAAAAGCCACGCAAGCGAAGTTCAGGATTAAGAATAATGCGGCATGCACTGCATTTTCGCTCACTAACATCATCACAGCGGCGAGGATGGCAATTGCCCCAACGATGATGAAGAGCGCTAATTCTACTCCTAGCATTCGCGTCTGTTCCTAATTCGAATTGCCTGAAAAAAGACTTTGTGCAGTTTATCTCAAATAAACCGTTCTGCCAACTGTTGACCTGCGGATAATCGTTATTTTGTGCATATTTACGTAGCACCGTCCGCTGTTTGGAAAGGTTGTTGAATTATTGGAGGTTAGTTTCGTTCTCATGGCCCGTGCTAGAAGAGGTGAAACAAAAAGGACGGCAACTTGCCGCCCTGGTTGATAGCGTTTTATGTCAGTTTTTTTAGCAGTGGTAACGCTGCTGGTTTAGGTGGCGGACGCCATCTATGGCGTCCCTACAAAGCGGTTCACGAAGCGACTCTCGTAGGGACAGCATGGATGCTGTCCGTCAACATAAAACCATTCATCAGTCAATAGGTCACCACCACCTGACGTTTAATTCAATTCTGGCGCGTAGGCTTCCTGGGCACTCTCGGCGACAAAGGTGTAGAGCTTCGTCCACGCCTCGGCAACCTCCTCGGTGAAGGCTTCACCAAGTCCCTGCTGTAGCGTCCACAACAGGGCCTCGCCGACAACCGCGTAGTGGCCGGGTTCAGCGCCATACTTGATATGGTTCTGACCAAGTTTTTGCAGGTGTGGCTTGAACGTGTCTAACCGATCAATCGAATGAACAAGGATACCAATCGTCTGCATCAAATGACGCCCCTGCTGCTCCATATTGGTATGCTTGAATAGCGGCTTCACCTGCGGTGCGATGTCGAACAGCCGGTTGTAGAACAGTTCTGCGGCGGTGGTCGCAATGGGTTGGACCATCGCAAATGTTTCACGGATGTTTTTCTTCTCGTTCTCGGTTAGCATTTTCCTGCCCTTATAGTGATTAGCATTGTTCTCGCACCCACATTGCATTGAAGCATAAATCTAGGGGAATACAAAACGTTGACGAGCCATCTCAATTCTCCTCTAATCTTTGACGTTTTATCACAGTAAGTAAACGGCTTTTAGTGCTGCTAGTCAGTAGAATTTGTCACTGTACTAGATTTATCATGATGCAGCCTGAAAAGTCACCACCCCCGGAGGTAGTGTTCCGGGTGGAAAATGTTTTACCCACCTGCCACAATAAAAAGAATGCCCTCCGCAGAGGACATTCTTCAGGGTAGTGAGTATTCAGGCAAGCGGGGCTAGCTCGTTACGCTCTTGACCCACCGTTCAATCTGGTTGTCTGCTTCTCCGGCATCCACGCCATACTTCGCCTGAATTTTGCCGCGCAGTCTTTCCATGCGGCCTTGAATCTGATCCACTTCGTCGTCGGTCAACTTACCCCAGCGTTCGCGGACCATGCCTTTAAATCGTTCCCAATTTCCTTCAATTACATCCCAATTACTTCGCATCGTTGTCAACTCCTTTATTGAGTTCATTCAAACCCATCATAGAAAACCAGCATCTGAGATATATCGGAGTTACATACGAAAGTTCTTAGAAAGACAGCCTGTCTAATATCCCAACAACAATATACCTGCTATCTATGGGGTTCAACGAAGTTTAGTATCGGGTGAGAGTTATAATCTAAAGTGCTGTTTTCTCCGTAGCTAGTTGTGACGATAAGCCTAATCTCAATATAATAGTGTAGAATATGGAAGCTGAATCAGGGATTTTTTGATGACCGACCAACCATTAACCTATCTACAGACTGGCTACAAGCTGGGCAAATACGAGATTATTGGCTTGCTGGGGCGGGGAGGTATGGCAGAAGTTTATCGAGCCATCAACCCTGATCTACAGCAAGAAGTAGCCATCAAAGTCCTGAATCCCAATCTGGTTGAAAGCGATGAAGCCTCCGAGCGTTTTCGACGAGAAGCTCAGGCTGTCGCTGGGCTTGCCCACCAGAATATTGTGCGCGTGTACGATTTTTCAGTTTCCGGGTTTCTGCACTACATGGTGATGGAACTGTTGGATGGCGAGACTCTCAGCGATGTCATTGAACGCTATCCAAGCGGCATGCCCTATGATCTGATTGTGAATTATTTTGGGCAGTTAGGCAGTGCCATTAGCTACGCTCACCGTCAGGGGGTCGTCCACCGGGACATCAAACCAAGCAACATCATTGTGGTCGACGACGGTGCTCGTGTCGTCCTCACCGACTTTGGGTTGGCGAAAATTGTTGGACAATCAAAGTTGACCATGAGCGGCATGAGTTCCGGCACGCCTTCCTATATGGCCCCTGAACAGGCTGCCGGGGAAGCGATCACCAGCAAGTCCGACATTTACACGCTGGGGGTTGTCTTATATGAAATGGCAACCGGAGAGGTTCCCTTCAAAGGGGAAAGTTTCGCCAATATCCTGATTCAACACATTAAAGATGCCCCGCCCCGCCCAACAACGGTTTCAGATATGGTGAATCCGGTGCTTGAACCCGTGATTTTACGAGCACTGGCAAAGAAACCTGCCCTGCGTTACGACAACGTGGAGCAGATGATCAAGGAGATGAGCGGTACTCCTGAAGACATTTCCAGTGAAACCCTCAAAATCAGTACCGAGGTGTTGCAGCAGGTGATGAGTCCCTATACAGAGGAAGACATCGCAACCCTTCTGCAAATCCCCACCGGTGAGTTTCAATCCCAGGTCATCGAAAAGTCAGTCATCCCGCGCTGGCTCATTGCCGGTGTGATTGGATTGGTGCTGGTGCTGGCAGTCGCGGTCTTTATGCTGGCTCAGGATTCCGGTGATGGCGACGATGGCGAGACAAATTCAGTTGATGTAGTTGCGCCCGAAGGTATGGCGTTTGTCAACGAAGGTGGTTTTCGAATGGGAGCCACCGATGGCGACCCGGACGAAGCACCGCCTCACGAAGTCAGTCTTTCGCCATTTTTCATTGATCAATATGAAGTAACCAACGCCCAATATCAGGAGTTTGTTGAGCAAACCGGTTACTATCCAGACCCCAGTACCTGGACACGTGAAGCGCCATCGCAGTGGGTGGTGGAAGGCACTGACCTGTATGTGATTGGCGACACAACGGATCCATGGTCACAGGACGGCAGCATTGTTCGCGAAACAGAAAATGCTTCTATCAGAATGGAACTGGACGCCGATAATAATACTGGAACCGTCATTGTAGAGTTTTCCGGCACTATCGCTTCGGAACCTTTTGTTGAGATAACCGGCGACTTCCGTATTGAGCACGATGTTTTTGAAACAGCCGCGAATTTTCATGAGGGCGGTGTTGGGGATCACGTTTTGATGCATGGGGATAGCGGTCAGGAAAACACCGGGCTGCCGCGCGTGATTGCACCAATCGCCACCTGGGGCGACGCTCGTCTATTCCTTAATGGCGAAGAATTATATTCTGATCTTGGTGCGCATCTGATGGTATTGCCCGGTGTGCGTAATGAAGACCTGCAAATCCTCAAATCCGACGGAACGTGCTGTTATAGCAGTGCCGCTCCCGGCAATGGCTTTGTGGATGAGAACACAACACAGATTGAGTTTTTCCTGTTCAAAGGCGGTGGGATTGGTGGTTATGAAAGCAATGAACCGCCATCGCTCGTGCCAGAAGAGATTGTATGGATCAATTTGCACTTTACAGACGTAGAGATTATCGAACGCCCCGAATCCGAGGTTGCTATGTTCGATGCGGATGAGGCCAACTATCCCGTAACCGGGGTGAGTTGGGATGCGGCGCAGGCGTATTGTGAATGGCAGAATAAGCGTTTGTCGACGGAAGCCGAATGGGAATATGCAGCGCGTGGCCCACGCAGCCTGGATTTTCCGTGGGGCAATTCACAAACGGTTGATGGTGTTATTCCAGCAAATGTGGAATCCACCGGGCTGATAGATGTCGGTAGTTTTCCCGATGGTGTAAGTCCGTATGGAGCTTATGATATGGCCGGTAATGCCTGGGAATGGGTTCAGGACTGGTACAGTCCCACCTACTATGCTGAAAGTGATCGGGAAAATCCACTCGGTCCCCAATTCGGAGAAGTCCGGGTGGTGCGAGGCGGTGGTTATACCCGCATCAGCCCTGTCTCTTCAACCGAATTCCGAGCAGCATCACGGCAGCCGCTTTCCCCCAATGCTCAGTTGCCGGACGTGGGATTCCGCTGTGCCAGTGATTATTTTGAGGTCGAAGAATAAAAAAGACGGCTGTGGAAATGTAGATGCCGCATTACACACCGCCGTCAAGTATCCTGCGATGATCTTTATGTTGCTCAACTGCCAACCGGTGCTAGCTCAAATGCAATTCTTGATATGACAACAAAAATATCACCGCCCGATGTTGTCAGCACCGGTGTTAAAGGCGCTCCAGCCTCGTACGTCGTTTCCGAATCGCCAAGTAACTGACCGTTATTGACAAACAAGCGCAGAATGCCGTTACTCTGGCGTTCCAGACGCATGGTCCCATTGGGGTTATTGGGCAAACTTGTCCTGAATTGGAAGGCTCCATTTTGATTGATGCCATAACTTGCCGCAATAGGATCGTCCTGCGTTACACGAATCTCGGCTGTCGTACGTTCACGCGATAGATTCTGCATACCAAAGCCGAAGAAAACCTGCCCGGTACTCACATCATTGGCATCAAACACACTCAACTCGAAGTCGACTTCCATCGACCGAATACGTTGAGCGGCCTGTGGCCCCAGTAACGCTTCCAGACATTCCGGCGAAATCGTGACCACAATCGGGCCACTACCGGCGTCAGCTTGTGTGGCTCCAAGCTGCCAGACTCCACCCGCCCCGCTCGTAAACCAGTTATCATTCCAATCACAGCTTTCTGGATGATTTACATTGAGCAAGTCGAGAATATTTTGTGGCGGTCCGCCGAAAACAAACTGTGTTACTTCCTCGGTTGGCGTTGCCTGTTCCAGTGTTGCTGTGGCGGGTTCCGGCGTCATCGTCGGGGGTTCGGGCGTAACCGTCGGTGGGATGGCGGTGTCTGCTGGAACGTCGGTTGGCGGCGGCAGTGTCGCCGATTCCACTGTCGGTGTAACAGTTGGTTCTGTTGTGGGCGGAACTTCCGTTGCGGTATCCGCGTTGTCGGTTGCTGTCGTATTCGATACAGCGTTATTGCTATTGTCACCGTCACTTTGCGGCGGCTCGCCAAATCCGCCCACAACGATGAAAATCACGACAAAGACAATGACCACACCCAGCGCAATAATGGCCGTCCACGGTAAATCGTTGCTGACTGGCTCCTCATACACCACTTCCGAGCCATAGTCGTCTTCGTAGGTGATGGATTCTGCGGCTGGCGTGGTTTTTTGAGACCGCGCAGTGCGAACAGACTCTTCAAACGACTCCGGTTTCATGTCATCAACGAATACTTCGTCACTGCTACCACCCAGCGTCACCGGCAGCGGTTTGATGGGTTCCGGCAGATTCTGGGCGGTACGTCGCCACACCTGAAACAGCGGATAGGCCGGGTGCTTATCAATAAACAGGTTGTTGAAATGCGCCTCAAACTCAATCAGTTTCTCATTACGGTTCAAATTACTCTCATGAGTCCGGCGAATATCCTCAAAAATCTGATACCACTGCCGCATCTGATAGGCATTTTCACGCCCCAGCAAATTCTCCGTCGTTTCCATAATCTCGCGGAAATTTTCTATCAGGATGTCGTCAGCCGGTTCAGGCGTACCATCGTCGCCTGGTTTTGCCGTATTGGCGAGCCGCTCGATTTCCTTGGATCTCCCCTGCAACTGGATGCTGCCGGTTGCCAGTGGTTCCACCCAGCCAATCAAATTGCGCAGGTCAATGCGGTAGTTTTCCTGAGCAAGGCGCAGACGTCGCAAACTTTCTTCGATGGCAGTTCGGGCCAGTTGAAATTGACCATCCTCCCAGTATTGAATCCCTTCCTGCAACTGCTGAACGGCTCCCTGAATCGGACCCAGCCATTTGTCGGCCATTGGCTGGTTGAGTAAATTGCGGGCTTCTAGCAGAGCCTGTGGCGAGTTGACGGTATTGAGCGTTTGCTGGACCTCTACCACAAGCTGGCGACCTGTCAGGTAATTATCAAATTCCGCAAATATGGGATTTGTCCGTGCATTATTCAGTGTTTTGATGGCAGCCTCGCGCCAGAAGTTGGCCTTCTCAAAATCGTCTGTTTGTGCCGCCTGCATCCCCGACCACACATAATGCAGAAACAGAATCCGGGGAGCGGCGGTGCTGCTCTGCTCCATCCAATCGACCAGCCCACGTCCCATCATTTTTAGATACAGTTCATCGCTGCCCCGTGCATCGCCGATAAACTTGTCGAGATACACCTGCTCATCCGGCAATAATAAATTCAAGATGTCTTGATCGGAATGGGCCGTGAGTGCAGCATCACTTACGCCTCCCGTCGATAGCCACACATCGGCGATTTCTCCGAGGCGACCCAGCCGCTCCAAAGCCCCCTTGTCGCCTTCAAACTCGGCATAATCTGCAATACTCTCGGCATGTTCAACCGCCGCACCATATTTCCCCTGATCCCACAGCGTATATCCTTCAATCAGGCGCTGACCGAGTTTTTCATTGGGACTCAACCGTTCGACGTGGGTCGCATCCTGAATCTGGCGTACCGTACTGCTCATCCAGCCGCCGAGATTCTGGTTGAATGGCTCGACGAATTGCGTCATTTGCTGCAAATTTTCGATGGATTGCGTCCGCCTACCCAGAATCAGGTAATCCTGTGTCTCACTCCACAGCCGCGCCGCTTTCTCAATGGACGTTAGAGCTTGATGAAATGCCCGGTCATCCAGGTCTTCCCCATATGGCTGCAAGACACTCAGCGTCTCCTCAAACCAGTCGCTGAGATTGCTGCCGTCTTTGTTTGGCGTAAATGAGGCCAGTGCGCGTATCGCGTCATGGATGTCATCAAAGTAGGCGTTTAACTCACCAATATTGGGGTTTAAAGAATCAATTGCCAGCGCAGCTCGCAATGCATCGCCTGCCTTTGACGGATTGCCGTAGGCATTCATGCTGACCACTTCCAGATGCTGCATCACAGCTTGAGCAGCCGTCTGAGCACGACCTAGTGGGTCCAACAGTGTCCGGTATTCTTCGGCTTCAGTGGTGGCTTCCAATTCCGTTCGCATTTGATTCAACCGGCTGATAGTGTCCCGGTAGACGTCAATGAGCGATTGCAGCCCCCGATGCTCCGGTGAATCGAGTTGCTGCCGTATAGCACGTATGTTTTCGGCATCAACCTGCGACGAATTCTCCAGTGCCACCAGCGGCGGGCGCAGAAGTTTGACCTCCGGAATGAGTGCCGCCATGCGGTCTGCCAGCAGAAATTGTTCGTCACTGGGATTTTGCCCTGCCATCAGGGTGTGCCCGGCCCGCAGCGCATCGCCTGCCAGCAGTGCATCCAGTGCCGGGGTGAGGGTGTGGGGTGGCTCGTTCAATCCCCGCTCGGCCAGAATCGTTGCCGCGTCCATAATGAACTCAATCAAGGGGCGTGTTACCTCATCCGCCTGTTCGAGTAACTCCGCCATCAAATCGCGTGCCCGGCCCCAATTCCCGTTATCGAGGTAGATACGTGCTGCATCAATATCAGCCTGCAATGCCAGCCGCTGCCGCTGCAAGATAACCTGCTTCTGTAAACGCCGCGTGTCGGGATAAGCCGGGTCAACTTCCGCCGCCTGATCGAGTTTGGCGGTCAGATTATCCAATTCCTGTCGACTCTGTGGACGTGATAACGCCTGCTCAACTTCCTGAAGCACCGCATCACGCTTCTTGCGCAGCGGTTCGAGCGCTTCCTGAACCGCTTCCCGCAACTGCTGGATGGTGGTGTAACGTCGCCGCGTGTTGGGATGGGTTGCCCGCGTGATAATCGTCTGTATATTATGAGGAATGCGGACGGCATCTGTGCCAAAATTCACGACATACTGCCCATCGGCGGTTGACATGGAGTCCAGACGCGACCCTCCCGTCAGGATGAAATAGAGCAGTTCGCCCACCTGATAAATATCCGTCTGGCGCGAGACTCCGCTTGGCCCGCCACCTTCGTCCAGCAGAACAGCATTTCCCCAATCAATTACTCTCAGTTGATAGGTATCCCGGTTCCAGAAGAGATGTTTGGCATCGACGTCGTTGTAAACAACCTGTTCTTCGTGGGCATGCGTCAATAGGTCCAGCAGCGAATCGATAATGACCAGCACTTCCAGAAGCGGCAGCCGTTCCCCCTGCTCATCCAGCGCCAGCACTTCCGATTCGATGATGACGCCTTCCGCCCGGTCCACAACGATGTATTCATGCGATTGCCCACCGACACGAAACACACCCTTTCCACGCAGCTCAGCCAGCACCGGATGTCCGGCCAGCCGTTCCAGCGCCTTGCGTTCCGCCTTAATGCTGACTTCCTGCGCGGCCCGCATTGGCGGGGCGTCCTGTGGAGCCGGGCGCTTGATAACCACAGGACGGTCATGGTCCTGCGTATCCCATGCCCGCAGCGTTTCCCCACTGCGCCCACGCGGATAAATATAGTCGTATCTATAACGGTTATCGAATGTTGGAGAATCGGGCATCAACATCTCACCTGATGCATCGTAAGTATTGCGTCTACCGCATATCCTATCACGCTCTATTGTACGTAACGAGGTGCGGTTTTTGCCAGTTTAGCATAGGACACATAGGTAGATTAGGGGTTTGATGGTTCGATACTCACCGAAAGATCATGGATGCCGCATTCCGTTTTGCCGTGATTGGCCCATCGCCCCTCACGCGAATATTGGCCGTCAGCGACGGGTTGGGTACAGGTCCGGCAGCCAATACTCGGATAGTTCTGATCGTGGAGCGGATTATACGGCAGATTGTAGGCATAAATGTACGTCCACACCATGTCGTTTGTCCAATTGGCAAATGGACAGATTCGGAAGGTATCCGTTCGCTCATCCCAACTCACAAATGGCGTGTTAGCGCGACCCGGTGATTGGTCACGCCGGACCCCGGTCGTCCATGCATTGTAGACGGCGAGTGCACCTTTTAACGGAATGACTTTTCGCCAGTGACAACAGGTGTCAGGATCGCGTTCCCACAATTTGTCGCCATAACGGGCCGCCTGTTGCTCCAGTTCGAGCGTTGGCGTGGCGTGTACCACATATAATCCGAAGTACGCTTCCACCGCTTTGATGGTGGCGTATGTTTCCTCAAACAGCAGACCTGTATCAAGTGTGAGAACTGGCGGCATACGCTTCGTGATCTGCTTCAACATATGTAACGTTACGATACCCGTTGGCTGAAAGCTGGTTACAACCGCCATCGTATCGCCAAACGTCTCCCATCCCCAGCGTAAAATGTCCTGTGGATGGGCCGTTTCAAAGTCAGGATGTTCAATCGTTTTGTTCATGTATCCCCCTGCACGTATGATATAACAATGAAGCAAACAGGGGGTTACGATGCTGACCATAGAAACCATTGTTATTGCCGCCATCATGATAGGTATAGGACTGTTTCTCACGCGCCGCCCGGAATGGCGCATCTATCCAACTCAGGACTACTATGCCGGGAAACTCGCCGGACGCCGCAAACAAATCTACCAGAGTTTGTGGTTTGTGGCGGCACTGCTGGCCTTGTTGTGGCGTCCATGGCTGGCTTATAGTTTTATCGTCGCGCTGGTCTGCCTCTTTCCATTCCTGTTGGAGCGAGAATGACACCGGGGTATTCCCTTAGCCAACCGTTCCGGGTATTTTCCCCGGCGGACGCCCCGTTGGGCGTCCCTACGCTCATGTGTTATCAACAAATCAAGGACCTTGACCGAAACGGGACCGACCCATTTTGGCGCGTGATTAACCCCACCGTTCATTCAGATACTGAAGTTTCGCCAGCAGATGACGGCTGCCACCACCTTCATGCATATTGAAGCGGTATACCCGGATGTCTTTGTTGGTGGAAACGTGATTGTAGGCGGCAAAAACAGTCGAGGGTGGGCAGATGTCATCCATCAGGGATGTACTGAACAGACAATCACATTTCATCCGTGCCGCAAAATTCATACCGTCGAAATGATCCAGCACGTTAAACACCAGTGCGTCCTGGTCTTGATGCACTCGCAGGTAGTGGACAATCTCTTGATAAGGGTTGGCATCCGTCAAACCCACCGCCCGCCGGAAATGACACAAAAACGGAACGTCTGGCATGGCAACATCGATTCCCTCATGCAATCCTGCCGCCGCAATGGTCAGGCCACCACCCTGACTGCCGCCTGTCACCGCAATCCGCTTTGGGTCAACGTCATCACGAGTTAACACGGCCTCCACAGCCCGCACCGCGTCCACATAAACCCGCGTGTAATAGTACGTTTCCGGGTCCTTGATGCCCTGCGTCATAAAACCGGGAAAAAATGGATTGGCTCCATCCGGCAAATCGGGTGTGTCGCCCCGTCGCCAACTACTGCCCTGCCCCCGGGTATCCATCACAAACGTGGCATAACCCGCGTTGGCCCACACCAGCCAATCATGGGGAAAACCCCGTCCGCCCCCATATCCGATATATTCCACCACACACGGCAGGGCATCATTTACGCCTGCCGGGCGAATGTACCAGCCTTTAACACGCTGCCCACCGTAACCACTGAAGGTGACATCAAACACATCCACCAGCTTGAGGTTTGCATCATAAAGTTCGAAATCAGCCCCGAGTTCATGTTGGCGGGCATCGCCCAGCATCGTCTGCCAGAATCTGTCAAATCGGGGTGGCTCCGGCAAATCTGGTCTATAGACTTGAAGCTCTGCCAGTGGCATATCAAAAAAAGCCATTTTGTTTTCCTTGTCACCACATTTTTAACCAACACAAGTTTACTATCCCAAGACAAATCAGCCACTAACTATCATTGCCATTATTGATGCTGTGCGTTATACTCTTGCGCGGTAATTCACAAGCGAATCAATCCTCACCGGAGGAGCAACATGGAACTCAACCAGTGGGCATTTGTCGGGGTTTTCTTTGTCCTGGCATGGGCTTTTCCCCTGGCTCCCATTGTTCTCAATCGCTTAGTCGCACCCAGCCGTCCCAACAAAATCAAGACGGATATATATGAATGTGGTGTGGAAACGGTTGGAGATGCATGGGGTCAAATGAAAGTACAGTATTACCTTTACGCCATCATTTTTCTGGTGTTTGATATTGAAATGGTCTTCCTGTTTCCGTGGGCAGTTGCCTACGGGGCCATCGGCATGTCGGCCTATCTTGCCGGAGCCGTTTTCATTTTACTGTTGCTTGAGGGCCTTCTTTACGCCTGGCGTAAAGGTGCACTGGAGTGGACATAACCACGCCCTCCTGATTTCATAGAATCACAGTCGGCGCACCCCGCCGACGTTGTGTTGTAGGAGACACACTACATGGAACAGCTTTACATTGATTTGGAGAACTACCTCGGTATCGGCACGGACAGTGTGCCGGAAGTGGTTCGCCTGGCGATAGCTGTTCTGGTATTGGGAACGATCTTTCTACTGGCCCCCATCCTGACCATATGGGTGGAACGTAAGGTCGCCGCCCGCTTCCAGAATCGCATTGGCCCGAACCGGACCGGACCATACGGCCTGCTCCAGAGCTTCGCTGATGTGCTCAAACTCATCGGTAAAGAACAAATTATGCCCGCGCATGCAGACCGTATTCCATTCCTCTTCGCCCCGCTGCTGATGGTGGTCTCGGTCATTATGATTACGGCGGTCATCCCGCTCATGCCAAACTATATTGGTGCGGACCTGTCTATCGGTGCGCTGTATTTTGTGGCAATCGGTTCGTTGAGCACTATTGCCGTTGTGATGGCAGGTTGGGGCAGCAATAATAAATATGCCCTGCTTGGTGCTTTCCGTACCGTTGCTCAGCTTATCAGTTATGAAATTCCACTGGTGTTTTCGCTGCTGGTCCCGGTGCTGTTTGCGGGCACGATGAGTATGGTGGGAATCACGCAGGCACAGGCTGATCTCGATTACTGGTATATTTTCCTGGCCCCGGCGTCGTTCCTCATCTTTCTATTCAGCAATCTCGCTGAAATTGGACGCACCCCCTTTGACCTGCTTGAAGCCGAATCGGAACTGGTTGCCGGGTATCAGATTGAATACAGCGCCATGCCCTGGGGTATGTTCATGCTTTCCGAGTTCCTGCATGCTTTCCTCATCGGGCCGCTGGTGGCGGTCCTCTTTCTCGGCGGCTGGGATGGTCCCTTCGCGGAGGATGTGCCGGTGCTGGGCGTTGTCTATCTGGTCATTAAGTCAATGGCGGTCTATTTCCTGGGCATGTGGATGCGGGCTACCCTGCCACGCTTCCGCATTGACCAGTTGATGGAGTTCAACTGGAAATTCCTTGTGCCATTGAGTATTGCCAATCTGCTGATCGCCTCGTTCCTGTGGGAACTGTTCCCGGAACCGGCGGGCGGTGGTCTGGTGGATAACTTCCCACGCTTTATAGTGATGGGAGGCAGCAGCCTCTTTACTCTGATGGTAGGGCTGGAATTCTTGCGTCGCAAATCGGTTGAAGATCGCGAACGCATTGCCCGTCTGATTGACGAAAAGAACTATCCGCTGGCAACCGCCGATCAGACCGGCGTGGCTGGCGACTAAGGAAAGGGATGAACTTTCAATGGAATTGACGTGGGAACTTGTCGCGTTTCTGGGCTTTGCCGTGATGACTCTCGGCAGTGGCCTGATGGTCGTGACATCAAGCAACCTCTTCCACAGTGTGTTGTTTTTGATGACGTCACTGTTTGGGGTTGCCGGACTGTTTGTCTTACTGGTCGCACCCTTCCTTGCCGCCATTCAGGTGCTGGTCTATATCGGTGCTATTGCTGTCTTGATGCTGTTCGTGATCATGCTCACCCGGCAGGTGATGAGTCGCCCCGAACTATATAACCAGCAGATGGCTGGCGCACTGGTCGCCGCAGCAATCCTGTTTCTGGCGCTGCTGTTTGTGCTGACGCCACTTGCCGACGAAATCGGTGGTGATGTCGCACAGGTCAACGCCGAAGTAATTGCCGAAGCAGATGATGCGCCTGATGTGGATTACATTACTGTGGAAGAACTTGGTAGAGCGTTTGTCACCCGCAACGGGTTTGTTCTGCCGTTTGAAGTCACCTCGATTTTGCTGACAGCCGCGATGATTGGTGCAATCGTGGTTGCCCGCGAAGACGAAGCCTAAAGGAGTATATCTATGGTCCCTTTGTGGATGTATCTGGTGGTTTCGGCGGGGTTGTTCAGCATCGGTGCGTTCGGTGTGCTGTCCCGGCGGAACGCAATCGCCATCTTGATGGGTGTTGAGTTGATGCTTAATGCCTCAAACCTGAATCTGGTAGCTTTCTGGCGTTATATCAATCCCGGTGAAATCAACGGGCAGGTGTTCGCAGCGTTCGTGTTTGTTGTCGCTGCCGCCGAAGCCGCCGTTGGTCTGGCATTGATTATCTCAATTTATGTGAAGCGGCACACCGTGGTCGCCGAAGACGTTAATTTGTTGAAGTGGTAGACAAGGGCACGAATAATTTATGGACATTAATTGGTTAGATGCCAACTATCTGCCGTGGCTCATCTTTGCACTGCCTCTGTTGAGTTTTGTGGTCATTACGCTCTTCATAGGCCGGTACAAGATGCTAAGCGGCGTTGTGGCGGCTGGTGCGGTGTTCGTGTCATGGTTGCTGGCATGGGCAGTATTCTTCAAGACAACCGCCACTGAAGAATTTGGGATTAACGCTTATGGCAGCAGCTTTGAGTGGATGGATCTCGGTGCAGCCGTTTTCAGGATGGGCGTTCTAGTAGACCCACTCACTGCGGTCATGCTGTTTATGGTTCCCCTCGCGATGTTGATGATTTTCATCTACTCGCTTGGTTACATGGCGGCTTATCCCCATGACGACCCGCATCACACCCGCTTTTCACGATTTTTTGCCTATTTAAGCCTCTTTGCTGGTGCAATGTTGACGCTCGTCGTTTCCGACAATCTCCTGCTGCTTTTCATGGGCTGGGAGGTCATGGGTCTGTGTTCGTACCTGCTCATTGGCTTCATCATTGAGCGCAAGAGTGCTTATCAGGCAGCCGTGAAAGCCTTTATGACCACCCGCGTCGCTGATGTGTTTTTCCTGGTGGGCATTGGCTATCTTTTCGCTGAAACACAAACACTTAACTTCCGCGAAATTTTTTGGAACCCGGCAGTACTTGAACGTCTGGGTAATCCAGAGGAAACCGGATTTATCGGGCTGAGTGCGGCAGCCATTATCGGCAGTTTCATTGTGCTCGGCACATTTGGTAAAGCGGCCCAATTCCCATTCCACGGCTGGCTGCCCGATGCGATGGAAGGTCCCACCCCGGTCTCTGCCATGATCCATGCCGCAGCAATGGTGTCTGCCGGTGTTTTTCTGGTTGTCCGTATGTTCCCATTGCTGGAAGCAGGTGGACAGGTCCATCATGGCGACTACACCCTGCCACTGATTTTGATGGGTGTCGTCGGGTCGGTTACGGCATTGGGGGCAGCAATGCTTGGTGTCGCGCAGAACGACATTAAGCGCGTACTGGCCTATTCCACCATCTCGCAGCTTGGCTTTATGATTGCCGCGCTGGGGATTGGTGCTTATATTGCCGCCGCCTTCCACCTTATCACCCATGCCTTCTTCAAAGCCCTGTTGTTTATGAGTTCCGGGGCGGTTATCCACGCGATGGAACACGGCGAACATCACGCCCATGATCTGGGCCATCATGATTTGCCGCACCGCGTCCAACCCGGCGAAGCCACCCCCTGGGGTGCAACCTATGTCGGACCTGAAGGCGATGTTGCCAGTGATGAAGAATGGCAGCCGCATGTTCCCGATGGCATTCAACTCAGTTTTGTGGCCGTGCCGAATGACCTTCAGTTTATGGGTGGGCTTGGCAAGCGCATTCCGGTGACCAAGTGGGCGATGCTGGCAGGTACATTGAGCCTTGCCGGTGCGCCATTGATTACCGCAGGTTTCTGGTCTAAAGACGAAATTTTTGCGGACAGTCTATTGTTCCTGACAGATGCAGAGGCGTTCGATCTGGGTGCAGCATGGCTGCATATGCTGGTCTTTACCTGTCTGGTTTTTGCAGCGACTCTCACCGCATTCTACTCAATGCGCATGTGGTTTTTGGCCTTCACTGGCGAACCACGCAGCATCATGGCTGAACACGCGACATTAATGAGCGGTCATCATAGCAATGAACATGAGCACGATGAGCATCAGGCGGAAGATCATGACCATGAGGAACATCACGAGCACAAAGTCGCAATGCCCTGGCAGCCTGACTTTAACTTCGGGACATGGTGGGCAACCTACCGTGACAGCGCCCTGATGCAAGGGCCGCTGGTGGTGTTGGCCTTCTTCGCGATCACCGCCGGTTGGGTCGGTATCCATCCTGATTTCCCCATTCTACGATGGTTTACCGGCAGCACCAACTACTACCACGACTTTGTTGGTGAAACCCTGCTCGAACATCCTGAGACTATTGATTTCAGTTGGATTCCGGTCCTGTTTTCCTTCGTTGCCTTCGGCATCGGTGCTACGATTGCCTGGTTCCTCTACGGGCGCGAACCTTTGAAGGAAAATGAACAGGATCCAATGATCGAGGTGATGGGCCAGCCCGCGTGGGTCGCTCTTCAGAATCGTCTGGACATCGACAATGTCTGGCTGCGCATTTTCTATATGCCGTTTGAGATTTTCGCCCGTCGCGTTGTCGCCATTGGCATTGACAAAGAAACCATTGACGGCCTGCTGGAAGGTATTGGAGAGGTGGCGACCTTCATCGGTGAGACCTTCAAACGCTTCAATCGTGTATTTATCGATGGCGTTGGTGATGGTATCCCGATGCTCATTGGACTTGGTGGTAACCGCTTCCGCAATATTCAAAGTGGACGCATCCAGCAGTATCTGTTGTTCACAGCTTTGTTCTTAATCGCAATCGGCGCTTTCTTTGTTGCGCAGGCGCTGTAACGGGGGTTAGTACATGTTTTTTGAAGATCTCGGTAACAATCTGCTCACGGTACTGGTGTTTTTGCCTGTGCTGGGTGCGGCTGTCGTTGCCCTGTTGCCAAAAGATCAGCCAACACTGGCTCGCTGGGTGGCACTCATCCTGAGCCTGCCCCCGGCCATTCTGGCAATCGGGTTATTTATTGATGTGCTCAACGCCGACCCCAGCGCCACGGGTTTTTATCATGAGTACACCACCGAATGGTTCCCCCAAATCGGGGCAAGCTGGACGGTTGGTGTCGATGGGATTTCGATGTCGATGGTGCTTTTGACGGCGATTTTGTCGCCGCTGGGCATTCTCATTGCCTTTGAGCATATCAACAATCCACGCGCCGTACTCGCTTTACTTCTATTGCTCGAAACCGCCATGATCGGCGTTTTTGTCACGCTCGACATGCTGGCCTTCTTCGTCTTCTGGGAACTCGGTCTGGTGCCGATGTACTTCCTCATCAATCAGTGGGGTGGTGCCAACCGCGAATACGCTTCCATGAAGTTCTTCATCTACACAATGGCAGGTTCACTTGGCTTGCTGCTGGCTATCCAGATGATTGCCTGGACGGTTGGTGATGCAAGTAATCTCGGTGGCCCGACCTTTGATCTCGCGACATGGTACAATGTCTGGCCCTCATTGGGGCGTGACAGCGGCGAAATTCTCGGCTTCAGCTATGGCACAGTAAAATACTATGCCTTCCTGGCCTTTTTCATCGCCTTCGCGATCAAGATTCCGGTGTGGCCCTTCCATACATGGCTGCCCGATGCCCATACTGAAGCACCAACCGCTGGCTCAATGCTGCTGGCGGGTGTGCTGCTGAAACAGGGCGCTTATGGCTTCATTCGCTTCGTTATTCCGCTGTTTCCACAGGACTTTGCTGGTCCGCGCGAATTGCTGGGCGTGATTGATTTCTCTTTTGCGGAGGTTTTCGCCATTCTCGCCATGCTGGGCATTGTGCTGGGCGCATTCGGCGCATGGGCACAGGATGACCTGAAGAAACTGGTGGCCTATTCATCGGTTAACCACATGGGCTTCGTGGTTCTCGGACTGGCAGCAGGCGCGATGATGTATGGCGCATTATGGGCGCAGTCAATCGATGAGCCAGATATGGCCCTCAGCATGATCAATCAGGAATTGAACAATGACGATCTGCTGGAACATGAAACTTATGCTCGTTTCGGAACGGTCGATAATCTCTCCTCAACTGATCGCAGGGATCTTGCCACCTTAAAGCTGAACAGGTTGCGGGAAGAAGGCGTTTTGCCCCGCAACGAACAAAGTGCCCTTGTGGCGATGAACGGCGCAGTGCTGCAAATGTTCAATCATGGCCTCAGCTCGGCGGCGATGTTCTTGCTGGTTGGTGCGCTCTATCATAAGGCACACACCCGCGACCTGCGCCGTTTTGGCGGCCTGTGGCATATCATCCCGGTATTCGGGTTCCTGTTCGTCTTCACCAGCATGGCAAGCCTCGGACTGCCGGGATTGAACGGGTTCACCAGTGAATGGCTGGTAGTATCCGGGGCCTTCCCGCTCTTCCCGATTATTGTGCTGGTTAGTATGATCGGTTTGCTGATGACGGGCGCTTATATCCTGAAGGGTATCCAGAAGGTGCTGCACGGTCCGGTCAATCCAGACTGGCTGGAATATCACGAACATCATCACAGTCTGGAAATCAATCTGCGCGAGACCATTGCGGTTGCGCCGCTGGTTGTCTTGATGTTGGTAACAGGGTTGTATCCGAACTGGATACTCGAAGTCATCAACGCAAGCGTGACGCAAAATATATTCGCAGTATTCACAGGTGGGTAAACAATGGAAGAATTCAGTGGCATTCTGACGGGCGTTCTATTTTTTCCCATCATCGGCGCAATCATCATCTTCTTGCTCGATGAAAAGGCGAAAAATGAAGCCCGCTGGATTGCGGCATTTGCAACGGGCGCAAGCCTCGCTCTCGGCTTGCTGGTTTTTTTCACCTACGATGTGGATCTGGCCCGTGAACCACATGACGTGGTTAATGCTCAGGGTGATACAATCGCTGACCCTGAGAATCCAGAGCAGAATTTATCTTCGATTGATTTTCAGTTCGTAGACAATTTCGTCTGGGTTGAAGATCTTGGTATCCGCTACCAGCTTGGCGTAGACGGCTTGACCGCTGCAATGGTTATGCTGACCGGGCTGGCGAGTTTTGCGGGTGTGCTCATCTCGTGGGGCATTGAAGACCGGCCCCGCGAGTTTATGGCAATGTTCCTCCTGCTGGTGGCAGGGGTTTATGGTGTGTTCGTGTCAACCGACATCTTCCTACTGTTGTTCTTCTACGAACTCTCTATCTTCCCTATGTACTTCCTCATTGCCATATGGGGTTGGAAAGAAACACGGGAATACGCCGCCATGAAACTGACCCTGTACATTTTGATCGGGTCAGTGGTGGCGCTGGTTGGTTTGCTGGTGCTGTACTTTCAGGCTGGCGCGTTCTTCACAGAGCACCCCAACCTCCTACCTGCGACATCGGACGGTGCCTACAGCTTTGAATTTAATCACCTCCACATCGCCGCACAGGCGGGAGCCTTTGACATACCCGGTTACCTCGGCTTTGATGCGATGACGATGAGCCGCTTCTGGTTCCCCTTTATCTTCATTGGATTTGGGGTGCTGGCAGGGTTGTTCCCCTTCCACAACTGGTCACCGGATGGACATGTGGCGGCTCCAACAGCGGTCTCTATGATCCACGCTGGCGTGCTCATGAAATTAGGAGCCTATGCGGCGTTGCGTCTCGGCGTCCAACTCACCCCTGATGGCGCACGAGTTCACCTGCCGTGGATTGTGTTCCTGGCGCTTATCAATGTCGTGTATGGAGCATTTATCGCCTTCCGCCAGCGCGACTTCAAATATGTCATCGGCTTTAGCTCGGTGTCACATATGGGGTTGGTCAGTCTGGGTTTCGCCACCATGAACATCACCGGCATGACCGGGGCTGGCCTGCAAATGTTCTCACATGGCGTGATGACAGCACTCTTCTTTGCCACTGTAGGAATGGTCTATGACCGTTCACATACGCGAGATTTGCCGAGCCTGGGCGGTTTCATCACGAAAATGCCAATGGTCGGTGTGGCCTTTATTCTAGGCGGTCTGGTCAGTATGGGTATGCCACCCTTGAGCGGATTTGTGGCTGAATTCCCGATCTTAATCGGTCTGTGGCGCGGCATTCCAGAAGAAATCTGGAGCAACCCGGACTGGGCAACTGCATTAACCGAAGGTGGGGCCGAGTATTACCGCTACATTGTTCTCATTGCCGTGCTGGGGATCATCCTCACCGCCGCCTACGTGCTGCGTGTTACCGGACAGGCGTTCTTCGGAGATTTTAATGAAGAACGCTATCCAGAAGTCAGTGAGAACCCGTTACGTATTCAGGACCGATTGGCGATTATCATACTCTGTGTCTGGCTGGTTGTGCTGGGTATCTACCCTCCAATCATGTCCGATAAGATCGAGAGTGCGGTAGAGCCTGTGGTCGCCCTATTGACTAATTTCTAGGCAGAAGGAGTTTAACCGTTGATCAGTGCTGAACTTGCCAACAATCTACTCGCGGTCGCGCCGGAAATCCTGCTGACGCTGGTAGCATTGGTCGTGATCCTGGCTGACCTCTATCTGCCTGCGGAAAACAAACGCATCACAGGTTATATAGCCGGTTTGGGACTGTTTGGAATCGCTATCGCGACTCTGATTCTAGTCCCTGCGAACCAATCACTTGTTCTTGATAATACCCTCGACACTGTTGAAGAGCAGTTGCTGTGGGGCGGGATGATCCGCAGCGATGACCTCGCCCGTATCTTCCGCGTCATGGTGATCTTCACCGGTGGCTTGACCTGTCTGATGGGCATGGGCGATAGACGCCTGAATTACAAGGCGGAATTCTACGCGATTATCGTCATCGCCACGATTGGGGCCAGCCTATTGAGTGCGGCTGCCGATCTGGTGATGATCTTCATCGCGCTGGAAACTGTGTCTATCAGCCTGTACATCCTCTCCGGCTTTATTCGCTTGCCGGTTACGCCGGGTCAGGAAGCCGAACAGTTCGCCATGCGCAGTGCCGAGTCCGGCCTCAAATATTTCCTGTTTGGATCATTTACATCGGCCTTCTTCCTGTATGGCCTGACCCTCATTTACGGTTTCAGTGGTGGACACACCAACATCTATGAAATCGGCCAGGCATTTGGCGCGGCTGGTACAGAAGGTTTTGAGAATGTCGTTACAGACACCATCCCGCTGTTGTTTGCCCTGCTGATGGTTACTGTCGGCTTCGGCTTTAAGATTAGCGCCGTACCCTTTCATTTCTGGACACCGGACGTTTACGAAGGTGCGCCAACGCCTGTCACCAGCTACATCTCGACGGTCTCCAAGGCCGCAAGCTTCGCGGTGCTGGTGCGTTTCATGCTGGCCGTCTTCTCACCGGAAGAACTGCTGGATGTCGCCACCTCGTCCTACAGCGAATGGTGGGTCCAGTTGTTTGCCATTTTGTCGGTCGTCACCATGACACTTGGCAATCTGCTGGCACTGGTCCAGCGCAATATCAAGCGTTTGATCGCCTACAGTTCGATTGCGCAGGCTGGATATACCCTGATGGGTGTCGCGGCTATCGCGACAACGCAGGCGGGTGACGGCGCGGCCTCGGTGGCCTTCTACATGTTCATGTATGTCTTCACCAATACGCTGTTGTTTGCCGTCGTGATTCTCTTCACCAACGCCACCAACAGCGAAACTATCGCCGATATGGCTGGTCTGAGCCGCCGCAGCCCATGGCTGGCGCTGGCAATGACGCTGGCCCTGCTTTCACTGGCAGGCATTCCGCCAGCGGCTGGATTTGTGGGCAAATTCCTGCTCTTCCGGGCGGCAGTGGACAGCGGCCTGACATGGTTAGCCATGATCGGCGTGTTAAATGCCATTGTCGCGCTGTACTACTATCTGGTGGTGGTGAAGGTGATGTATGTGGACCGCAGCGAAGACGACGATGTGCCTATCAACATTCCCAATCCATACCCGTTGGTTATCGGGACATCGGCAGCAGCCGTCGTGTTGCTGGGGACCTTCCTGATTACCCCGCTGAATAGCTGGGCCGAAGCAGCGGGTCTCGACCTGTTCCGCTTAATCAGCTAGCAGCGACGTTCGACAGAAATCGCAAGCCCCTATCCAAACAGATGGGGCTTTTTTACACTATGATTTTACCCGCTGCGTGAGGTACGGCTGCGCTGCGAGGACAAAATATCGTCCAGTGAGACCGGCGTGGTGTCGCGCTCCAACCGGACAGGCTCCTGTGCTTCACCGTCCAGCCCAAACTGCTTGCGACGCTCTGCCATTGACGGCGACACACTGAATTCATGCACTGCAACCAACCCACCATTCACCCACACTTGCAAATCCCACGTTCCCATGCGGCTGAGCTGGTCATTGCCCCGCAAGGGCAGGCGGTAATTGGGCAAAACGGTATTTTCGCCGGGGCGCATCCAGTGGTCAATTTCGCAGACAAACTGCTGATGCCCACCTGCATCGCTGATTTCATAGCGAATGAGCGTCTGGCGGGGGTGATTCTGGCGCGGCGCATGAATAATAACGTAGGGGCGCACCGCTTCGTCATCCATCGACAACAAGCGGGCTTCGCGCAGATGTAATCCGTCGCGGCGCGGCTCTTCCACAACAATACCCACATCTTTCAGTGAGTAATTGGACAGGTCAAAATCGGCGCGACGGCTGGCCTGCATCCGTGCCCGCCGGGCCGAATCGGTAACCGCTGGTCGATTGAACGGCATCGAATCCAGCATACGATCCCGCATCTCACCCGGCGAATAATCCCCCGAAATGGCTCCATAGGCAAACAGCACCGCCGTCAGGACCAGCACCCCTGCCATAACCGGCAATGCGCCTGCGCTGAGCAGCGCCACCATAGCGACCAACATCGCCAGCAGCCATGCCATATTTCCGCGTCGGTTCGTCATAGAAGTAGTTCCAATCAACAATAAAGGCGGATTATTCCGCCTGACCAGCCTTTCCATATTCTATTATACGAAAAAATTCCAGAATTTGTTGTATGACTCAGCTTAATTTGCCCAGCGATCCAATTAAACGGTCAACTTCTTCTTTCGTATTGTAATGCGCCAGCCCAACCCGGACCATGCCACCTTCCTGCTCCTTACCCAGTCGCTCCATAATCGCCAGCGCATAATAATTGCCATCCCACAGGTAAATGTGATCCGCCGCCGCATGTTCCGCGATGGCCCTCGGCGTATGCCCGTCCATTGAGAACGCCACTGTCGGCACCCGCTCGTGATAGCGTGCCGGGTCGGTGATACCCGCGATGGATATACCGGGCAGTGTTTGAAGTTGTGCTATAAGATTAGCAACCATCTCGCGCTCATATTCAGAAAGAACCGTCATCGCCGCCTTGAAATCTCGCCGCCGCCCTTCTTTATACTCCGTAAACTGTGCCGGGTCTCCATAGGTGCGCCCAATATCCGCAATATAATTGAGTGCCGCCATGGTGCCGTTGATCGTTTCAAAACTCTGCGTACCCGTTTCCCAGCGATGGGGTGTTTTGTTCTTGGCGGGACGCACCTTGTAGGCAGGTAATCTCTCCAGCAGGTCATATTTACCCCACAGAACGCCGATGTGCGGTCCATAAAATTTATACGCACTGCACAACAAAAAGTCACAGCCAATCGCCAGCACATCAATCGGGATATGCGGTGCGCTCTGCACGGCGTCCAGTACATAATACGCCCCTGCCGCATGCGCCATATCCGCAATCCGGCTGACCGGGTTTATCGTGCCAACCGCATTTGAGGCATGAACGGTGGCGACGACCTTTGTTTTTTCGGTCAGCGCTTCTTCGAGACTGTCCATGTCCAGTGTACAATCGCTGGTATGGACGTCCACCCAGCGCACCGTCAATCCGCGATCCTCGGCAATCAGCAGCCATGGCGCGATATTGGCATCGTGATCCATGCGTGTTACAACAATTTCGGCGTCATCCGGCAGTGTCCGTGCGATGGCCCGCGACAGCGCAAAATTCAGCGTGGTCATGTTGGGGCCAAACACGATTTCATCAGGTGATGGCGCATTCAAAAAATCGGCAACGGTTTCGCGTGCGGCGTGTACCGTCTCATCGGTGCGCTGGCTGGTCGCAAAGGCTCCACCGCTGTTGGCATTCATACTGCCGTAGTAGCCTGTAACCGAATCTATGACTGCCTGTGGGACCTGTGTACCAGCCGGATTGTCGAAGAAAATGGGTTGAGTTCCATCTGGTGCAAGGTTGTGTAGGGAGGGGAACTGTTCGCGTATTGCTTTTGTATTAATCATCGTCCAACCAATCTTAGCGTTTCTTTAGAGGTTCCAATATAAATGAGAAGGTTCTGTATACTAGCGAGTTACTTTTGAATACGCAACAATACCGGGCACATCAATGAAGCAATACACAATTTTTCTCCTTTTGTTGGTCATAACGGCTTGTGGTGGCAGTGAGTCCGGGGATGACCCCGGTCTCGTCGGCCAGAACACCGATCCTACCCCTACGGTTGCCTCTTCAGACAACCCCTCTGGCGATTCGGAATCACCGCTTGCTGCTCTGCCGGACGCAAAGGACCAGAGCCTGCAACTCCCGGATACCGATGCCTTGCCCGGACGACTATTGTACTTGCAGGGAAATACCGATAACGCCAGTCTGCGTATTGGTCCCGGTGGGCGTCTCTTTCTGGCAGAATTTGATGGCAGCGAACCCGTTCAACTGGCGGACCGTGTCTCGGAATCATCGGTGATGGTATCCCATGACCGTTCAATGGTTGGCTACGCAGCGGTTGAGGGCTATAGCTGGTATCTTTATGTCATGGACCTTGACGACCAACAGCCCATTCAGATTTACCATCTGCGCGACCGTTTCGGTTTTATAGAAGGCTGGTCGCCTGATATGAATTGGG
>JAKEEQ010000154.1 GCA_022616515.1 Chloroflexota bacterium
AGCATTGGCATTAGAGCCACGCCTGCTGCTGCTGGACGAACCTACCGCCGGCATGTCGGTCCATGAGACGGAAAGCACTATACAGCTCGTCAATGACATTACTAAAGAGTTCAACATGAGCCTTTTATTTACTGAACATGATATGGATGTGGTGTTCGGCATTTCGGAGCGGATTTACGTACTGAATTACGGACAAATTATCGCTGAAGGCACACCGCAGGAAATCGCCGCTAACCTGCATGTGCAGGAAGTTTATCTGGGTGCGGGGAAAACCCAACCCATCGATTAACAATACGGAGTTGCTAAAATGTTCTTACAAGTTCAGGATATTCATACTTACTATGGTCTCAGCCACATTTTGTTTGGTGTTTCATTAGAGATGAACGCGGGCGAATGCGTGTGTTTAATGGGACGCAATGGCGCAGGCAAAACGACAACTTTTCGCAGCATTATGGGATTGACTTCACCACGTAGTGGCGCAATTTTATTCAAAGGACAGCCCGTTCATAAGCAACCACCCTTTAAAGTCGCACATTTCGGCATTGGTTTTGTGCCGGAAGAGCGCGCAATTTTCCCCACGCTGACCGTGTGGGAAAACCTTGATGTCGCACACAAACTAGGGACAGACGGAAATTCGAAATGGACACTGGAGCGTGTGTACGATTTCTTCCCACGCCTCGCGGAACGTCGTAATCAGCTTGGGGGAACGCTCAGCGGTGGTGAGCAGCAAATGCTCACCATTGCGCGGACATTGATGGGCAACCCGGAACTACTGCTGCTCGATGAACCGTCCGAAGGCCTAGCGCCGCTGATCGTAGAGACGATTGGCAAGTTAGTGGCGCAAATCAAGCAAGAAGGGATTACGGTGCTGCTGGCAGAGCAAAATACCTATTTTGCCCTTGACCTTTCTGACCGCGTCTACATCATTGATGATGGACAGATTCAATATTCTGGGACTACGAAGGAAGTCAGGGAAAATCGGGATATCATCCGTAAGTATATGGGTGTCCACTAATTTCCCTGCACAAGTTGGTGTGCTGGATACCTTTCCTATCCGTGAGTGAAGTGCCCCCCTGAGATTGGACACGGTGCTAGATACAGTATCATTGTCCATAAAAGAGGAGGAGGTTGATCTATCGGAATATGATGATTTTTATGAGACGTATCGGTCCATCGGGCGCTTTCTGGACGAGGTCTACACCCCCAAGCGCATTCACTCAGCGTTGGGGTATCTCACCCGGCTGAATTTGAGGCAGACTGGCAGGCGAAGCAGCCGGAACCGGTGTTAAAATAAGCTAAACCGATTTTGTGTCCAACTTTTTGGGGTCACTACAGGGTTAATCGGCAGTGGCAGCGACGCTATCGGATCGGCGAAGGAGCAAATGGCGACCTCCAGCCGAGTGAGGAACGGGAAGCTGAGGCGGAAATTCGGCGGCTGAAACGGGAGTTGGAGATCGTCAAGCAGGAACGTGGCATCCTAAAAAAGCCATCCAGGTCTTCTCACGGGATCAAAAGCTATGAAGTTCGCTTTCATTGACCAGCATCGGCATGAGCTTCCAGTGAGGCGCTTGTGTCAGGTATTAGAGGTGTCGGCCAGCGGCTACTATGCTGCGGGGAAACGCGAAGAGAGTCAGCGTGCGCGTGAGAATCGCCGTTTGTTGATCCACATCCGCCTTGCCCATCGTGCTAGCCGCGAGACCTATGGCTACCGTCGTATCGTTCATCAGCTGCGATCACAAGGCGTGGTGTGTGGTCGTCATCGGGTCGCCCGTTTGATGCGCCAGGCAGGACTGCGCGTGAAAGCCCGGCATCCTTACAAAGTCACGACCCACAGCCATCCCCGACTGTCCGTCGCTGACAATGTGCTGGATCGGGACTTTAGCGCCACTCAGCTCAACCAGAAATGGATGGCCGACATCACCTACCTTGCCACCGACCAGGGCTGGTTGTATCTGGCAACCGTGATGGACTTGTTCTCACGCAAAATTGTCGGTTGGTCAATGAACCCGCGTTTGGAGACCGAACTGGTCAGCGATGCCCTTAAGATGGCTTTGTTCCAACGCTGTCCGCAAGCAGGCTTACTCCACCATTCAGATCGGGGCAGCCAGTATGCCAGCCATGATTACCAGGCGCTACTTGCCCAGCATGGCATTCAGGTGAGTATGAGCCGGACGGGTAACTGCTATGACAATGCCGTGATGGAGAGCTTCTTCGCTACTCTCAAGACGGAATGTGTGGATTGGTGCTATGCCACCCGTGATGAGGCTCGCGCCTGTCTCTTTGATTACATTGAGGTTTGGTACAATCTGCGCCATCGCCATTCTGCCCTGGGCTATCTCAGCCCACTAGAGTTTGAGCATCAGCACACTTGTGACAAAATCACCCTCCACTATATGCGGGTCAGTTCAACCTTGTTGCACACGATAACTTTATCTGCACTCAACACATCAATCTCATTGCATCCGTCCGCATGGATTGACAAGAATGGCGAACCGCGGGTCAATCTCAACCTCGATGCTCACCATATCATTTCGCTGAAGCGTGTTGTCAGAGCAGACGAGTCGGAAACTGAACAAACACCATCTTGATTGCAACCATTTATCATTGAATAGAAGCGGCACATTGCACCGCTTCCATCTATTGCGATTGATTACACTTGCGAAAACTGCGTAAATCGTCAGTCGTTGTCTGTACCTGGCAACTCGATTTCGATGACCTCGCCGGTGTTGGCATTGATCTCGACTTCAGAGTTGTCTGTCAGTTCGATAGAGTACAGAGTAACGCCACGTTCGCGTTCAAGCTCGACATAGGTCGCGGTGCTGCCGCGTTCAGCCTCAGCAATCGCTACTGCCTCAGCCTCTGTCAACACTGCATCTGAGGCGGATGCCGGGGTTTCCGCCTCTCCATTATCATCCCCGTTCTGTATCCCACTAGCCTCCGCAGACGGTGCTGTGTCCTGTGCCGCCACAAGTACCGCCCCGCCGACGATCACAAGGAGGAGGCTGATGAGGAATATGGATAACAAGCTTTTCTGATTGGTTCGCATCTTCTTACTCCATTTGCACAAATTAATGGACAATACAAAACAGGCTATTCTGTAGTGAAATAGCCATTGTTGATGGTCTGATTACCGCTTTCCTCGATGGCAACGATTTCAACCTCATAGCGCGTGCCGGGCTGGAAAAATTCGGCTGGAACCGTCAGGCTGGTGCGATCTGCCGGGAGATGCACATCGTAGATCGGCTGCGCGAAGCTGGCAGGATGCTTGCCGTCCATATTGGTGACGATGATTTCGTAGCCGACAATTGTGACTGCTCTACCATCAATGGTTTCCGTCACCGGTTCCCACGAGACGACCATTTCGCCAACGGGATGCACCACATCCGCGATCAAATCTTCTTCGGTAAGGACCGGCGCAGTGATGACCGGCGGTGCAGCGACGTTGTGCGTGAAGATCGCAGTACCCGTCAAGCCGGTACCGTCGAAATTCGTGCCGATGATGCGATATTCACCCTCTGGAAACTGGGCAAACAGCGCTTCAAAGGGGTATTCCTCGATCACCGGTTCACGGGACTCAAAGAAAATCCCAGCCATCGTGAGATCGTACAGTTGCGACTGCGGCTTGACCGCCAGCACCAGTGTGCCATTTGGATCATAAACGCACAGTTCCGACCAGCCGTGATCGTCGAAATAACCGTGTACACCCAGGTCAATGCCGGTTGACATGAACTCGATATACAGTTTCGCCGCAGAAATTGTTGTTGGTTCGCCCTCTGGCAGCGTACAGCTCAACGGATCTCCCTGAGCGGTTGCAACTACTCCGCCACTGAGAGCCATCGTGAGAAGGACTGCCAGCCCAATCAGCAGCCCGCTTTTCGGATTGATTTGCATGTTTTGCTCCTTATAGATCTGGTATACGAAATCCCTGATCAGGTTGTTTTCAGCATTGAGCCTGCGGATTAAATGACGATTAAAGGGTCATGAAACCGAAAACCTCAAGCGGATTGTCCTCTTTCGGCTTAATCGTGTTTTAATTCAATACAGTGAAGATGATAACAGGTGGACAATCGTAGGGGCTGACCGATGCGTATACTGCTCGTCGAAGACGAAAAAAAGATACTTGATTTTCTGAAGCAAGGGCTGGAAGAACAGGGTTATGCGGTTGATATCGCTGACAATGGCAACGATGGATTACACTGGGCACTGAGTTTCGCATACGATGTCCTTGTGTTGGATATTATGCTGCCGGGAAAAGATGGGTTAGCCGTCTGTCATGAACTGCGTAACCAACGGATCATCACTCCAGTACTGATGTTGACAGCGCGTGACACGGTTGATGATCGCGTCACCGGATTGGATAGTGGTGCGGATGATTACCTGGTCAAGCCGTTTGCGTTTCGGGAACTCCTGGCGCGTATTCGCGCACTGTCCCGCCGCGACTCCTTCCAGAAATTAATGACCATGAGGGTTGGTGATCTTCTGCTTGACACCATCACCCATACGGCACAGCGGGGAGATCGTAGCATTGACCTGTCGACCAAAGAGTATGCCCTATTGGAGTTCCTGATGCTGCATCCGAATCAGGTGCTTTCGCGCACCGTCATTGCGGAACATTTATGGAGCTACGAGTATGCCCCTGACTCCAATGTTGTTGATGTCTACATTCGTTATTTGCGTAAGAAAATAGATGATGACCATGAAGAAAAATATATTCGTACCATTCGCGGTACGGGCTACCAGTTGGTTAACCCAGATCAGGTTTAGAAGTCTTCGTGTTCGCCTCGCATTATGGGGTCTGCTGCTGCTCGGTATCACTCAGGTTATCGTGAGCATCGTGTTATATATTGCCATTTCGACCTGGCTTGAAGACCAGGTCAACAACAACCTCTTATTGACCGCCAATCAGATCGCTTCCGTGTTGTATGATCCAGAGGATATTCAGAACCCCCTCGATGTCGCCGATGTTCGCCTCCAACTGTCCGATAACAATATCGCAACCCAAAGTTTTCTGAGGGATCAACTCTTTTTCGTTCGGCTGATAGATGTTTCTAATGGGGATATTCTGGCAGCAAGCGCTGATTATGGTGTTCCGGTTACACTTTCAGAGATCATTGACACACATTTTGAAACAGTAGATGTTCCAGAAGACGATGATATTGATGAAATAAGATTATACACC
>JAKEEQ010000155.1 GCA_022616515.1 Chloroflexota bacterium
CCCTGCGGCAGTTTGTTCTCGTTATAGTCGGTGATGTTACGCGCACCAACGTTGGCAAACCTACGATAGCGGTCGTCCATTTCACGCTGGACCCACTTCAACACGCCAACGATGCGTTCGAGGTCAACCACCACCGGCGATACCAGATGTGGAATGCCGTTATAACCTGCCAGCTCGACCCGCTTGGGGTCTACCATGATGATTTGGAGTTCCTCCGGCGTGTTTTGAAGCAGCAGACAACTAATGATGGCATTCACGCACACCGACTTACCCGACCCCGTGGCACCCGCAATAAGCAGGTGGGGCATCTGGGTGAGGTCAGCGGACATAGGCAAACCGTCAACACGTCGGCCCAGCCCAATCGTCAAGGGTGACTTGTTGAGCTTCTTTTGGTGCTCATTGGACATCATCACATCGCGCAAACTCACCACAGCGGCTTCGGCGTTCGGCACTTCGATACCGACATAGCCTTTGCCGGGCACGGGAGCTTCAATACGAATTGACTTGGCGGCAAGGGCCAGTGCGAGGTCCTTTTCAAGCCCGGCGATTGCCGATACCTTCACGCGGGATTTGCTGCCACCCCGACGCTCGATGTAATCTGGCTCGACGCCAAACTGGGTGATCACCGGACCTGTGTTGACTTCAACAACTTTGCCGGGTGCACCGAAGCTTTCCAGTGTATCTTCAATGATCTTGGCACGATCCAGCAGAATTTGCTGCTCAATGGTCTGTTCGGATCCTTCTTCGAGCAATCTGGCAAAGTCAGGCCGACGCCAGCGGCCCTGTGAAATCGCTTCTTCGGCTTCTTTCAGTTCATCGGCAGCCTGTTCAGCTTTGCTCTTGGTAGATTCAACAGCTCTACGACCATCAGATGGCGGGGCTGAGACTGCCGCCACGGCTGCATAGGCACTATCCGAGAGTCCGGCTGGTTTCGCCAATTCCATCGTGGCAGCGACAATCGGTTTGGCTTCGACCACTGTCGGCTTAACCTCGGGCCTGGTTTCCTGCGGTGGTTTTGATTCACCTGCCGGTCTGGCAAATGCAGTGGCTGGTTTGGCTTCTGGCTCAACGGCTTTCTCAACGGCTTCCGGTTTCGCTTCTTCAACGTGCTGCTCGGCCTCGGATGGTTTGGGCGCAGGCTTAAATGCCGCTGCTTGTTCGTCTGGCTTAATCTCATCACGCTTGAATAAACCGCGTGGTCTGGCGGTAACCACCTCATCTTGCTTTTCCTCTGGTGGCTTTGCAGCCTCTTCTGTCGTTTCCACCGCCGGATTGACTTCAGGAGCGACTTTAACATCCTCTGACCGCTTCTCTTCAGACACAGGTTTACTTGTCGCAACCGCTTTCTCTTGCGTCTTCTGTTGTGCGACGGCCTTCTTTTCTTCCTGTTTCACCGGAGGTTCCGGTGTGGGGCGCGATACGCCAGTACGAACTTCCGTTGGAGGAATGTCAGCTACAGGCTCCGTTTCAATAGGTTTGGCTTCCTGTTTGACCGGGGCGACAGTACGGCCTTCTGTTCTCGCTTCAGGCTCAGGTGTTTGAACCTTCGCTTCGCCAGTAAATGCGCGGCGGCCCGGTGTACGGCCTTCTGGTTCTTTTTCTTCTGAGGCACGCCCGAACACACCAGCCCGTTGCGGTTTTTGGTCGGCAGCGGGTTTCACTTCGACGGGTTTTGCTTCAGCCTTCGTTTCAACGGGCGGTGGCGCTTCCTTGCGGCGACCACCCAAGACTCGTCCCATGACGCCACCGCCTCGTGCCGGTTCTTGGTCGGTATCGGCAGTGATTGGTGCATCCAATGGTGCGGCTTTACGTCCTATCGTTTCTTTGCTGGCAGCGGCTGCACGTTTGGACTGGTCAGTATCAGTATCAGCCGTGATTGGCGCATCGGAAGGAGCTGAAGTCCGTCCACCACGCCCACCCAGCAATCCGGCGCGGCGTGGTTTTTCTTCAACGACTGCCGAACCACCACCAGCCGCAGCCCCTATCGCAATGGGCCTTGCCACAGCGGGCTGCGGGATTGGCTCCTCTTTGACTTTCGCTGCTTCTTCCTTACGGTGTTCTTCTCGGCGGGCAGCACGAGTAGCGCGGATGGCAATGTAACGCTCGCTGACTTTTCGCAAATCAAGGTCAAGTGCCAGATACGCTCCAGCGACCCACCAGCAAAGCAGGAAGACGGCAAATACCATATCGCCGAAGAGCGTTTCGAAGAACATATACATGATATGCCCGACCAGGCCACCACCGCCCCCGGCTTCCCACATCGCTTCACTTTGTGCATTCAGGGTTTCAAGGTCTGGCACGTAGTTAATCTGTGGGAAACCATTGAACATCAAATCCCACCATTGGAGAGTGGCGAGAAAACCGGCAAATGTGATTATCAGGCCAGCAATACGGAAATAGTCAATGTCGAACATCCTGCCAAAGTAGCGCACCAGCAGCCAACCGCCAATCCAACCAGCCGCCAGTGAGACGACCAGCCGTCCATTGCCGAAAAGTTGGGCCAGAATGTTGTCGAGGGTAGTGGTAAAACCACCCGCGCCAGTATCGCCCATGGTAACGGTTTGTAGCCAGCCGAAAAATGTCAGCAGGGCAAAAACGAACAGCAATCCACCGGCAATGTCCAGTTTGCGGTCAAGATCCAGGCCGCGAGTGACATTTCTGGGGACTTTCTTTTCTTCAGGCAACGGTTTCCTGGCAGCACTCGTGGCTCGGGCCGATGTACGGTCATCACGTTTTTGGGTATCGCTGTCACGACCACCGAAGGGATTTAAACGGCTGAGAAAGTTCCCCGCTTCTTGCTGCTTTGCGCCACTTAACCGGCCAGAGGCACGAGCGGGTTTGCTGTCTTTGCTCGAAGCTTTCTGTTTATCGTCTTCTCCACGACGACCAAAGCCAATACGATCACCAATTGACTTCTTATCGTCCTTCTTGTCACCCTTTTTTGCGGATGAACCGAATCTACTGCTTGATGAACGACTGCTTGTAGATTTCTTATCATCGGTGGTCCGGCCACTAAATGAACGCCCGCTTGAAGTATCGGAGGTCTGAGTACCGCTCCGCCCAAAAGTACGGCCAGCAGTATCATCAGTTTTCTTGTCATCATCACGGCGTCCAAAGCGGGATGAGGAAGTCTTTTTGTCATCCGACCGTCCAAACCGCGACGAGGATGATTTCTTGTCATCCGAGCGACCAAACCGCGATGATGACCGTGAACTGGTATCATCTTTCTTGTCGTCTGTACGACGTCCAAACGTGGTTGACGATGACTTTTTATCATCATCCCGGCGTCCAAATGGGGACGATGAGCGTGAACTGCTGTCATCTTTCTTGTCATCATCCCGGCGTCCAAAGCGGGATGAGGAAGTCTTTTTGTCATCCGACCGTCCAAAGCTCGAAGACGATGATTTTTTGTCATCATCACGGCGTCCGAACGCGGACGATGAACGCGAACTGCTGTCGTCCTTCTTATCGTCGGTGCGACGCCCAAAGCGCGAGGAAGACGATTTCTTGTCGTCATCCCCGCTGCCACGACTGAATGGACTGGACCCGGACGAACCACGCCCAAAGGGGTTACCGCGACGTGAATCGCTGTCGTCGTCTTTTTTATCATCCCGGTCGGTTGCCCGCCGGAAGCGGTTGCTTGATGTTTTTGAATCACTGTCGGAACTACGACCAGAACGACTACTGCGACTGGTGTCCTTGTCGTCAGATTTCTTGTCGTCGCCGCCACCTCTCCCGAAGCGAGAGCTGCGACGGTCATCGTCCTTCTTTTTGTCGTCGTCGTTTCCGCGATTAAATCTGTTTCTACCCATGTCTCACTCAAACTAGATTTGGGTCATAAGAGGTTAACATCTATGATACCATATAGAACTTTTGAGCTAAACTCCATACGGGAATTATATGACTATTCTATCGGAGGATTCATCTTTGCCCAACATTATTGTTCTCTTAATTGAGTGGTTTGAGCAGAAGGCAGCAGATTTACCCTGGCGACAGACCGATAATCCCTACTATATCTGGTTGTCTGAAATTATGCTTCAACAAACACAGGTTACCACAGTTATTCCCTATTACGAACGATTTATCCAACGGTTTCCAACAATTAAGGCACTGGCAGAAGCATCACAAGATGACCTGATGAAGATGTGGGAAGGGCTTGGATACTACAGCCGCGCTCGAAATTTACAGGTTGCTGCCCGGCAAATCATGAAAGATTACGGTGGAAAATTGCCCACTTCAGCAGCCGAGCTACGAATGCTAAAAGGTATTGGTCCCTACACAGCGGGTGCAATTGCCAGCATTGCGTTTGGTGAATCTGCGCCGGTGGTGGACGGGAATGTGATTCGAGTATTTTCACGGGTTTACAACATTGAGGATGATGTTCGCCAGCAGGTCACGAAAAACAATATCTGGGAACTGGCAGTATCGCTCATGCCCGATGTTCCGGCAGGGAGAGCCGGGGATTACAATCAGGCGTTAATGGAATTGGGACGCGAAATTTGCAGGCCGCGCAATCCACTGTGCATTATCTGTCCGATCAACCAGCACTGCACAGCGTTCAAAATGGGTATTCAAAACGAACGCCCGGTCAAATCTAAAAAGGCTCCAACACCTCACTATGATGTAACCTGCGGTGTTATCCGCAATAATCGGGATGAATTGCTGATTACGAAGCGGCCTGTTGACAAACTGCTGGGCGGCCTGTGGGAATTTCCCGGCGGCAAAGTGGAAAACGGCGAAAGCTTCGAGGAAGGACTGGCCCGTGAACTGCAAGAAGAGTTGGGCATAGAGGTTGATGTTGGCGACTTTTTCATACAGGTGCAGCATGCCTACACCCACTTTAAAATCACCCTGCATGCGTACGAGTGCCGACTGCTGCCGGAAAGCCCCATGCCACAGTGTCATGATTGTGACGAATTTCAGTGGGTACACGTTGATAACCTGACAGATTTCGCATTTGGCAAAGCAGACCGTAAAATTGTAGAGGAGCTACAGCAGCGACCCTACAAGTTATTGTAGAAGAGGTGAATATGACGGAGTCAGTTTCATTTGATAGGGCAGCCGATTTTTATAATCAGACACGCGGTTTTCCCGCTGGCGTTTCTGAACACGTTGGTAGATTCCTTGCAAATTCCGGTAATCTGGACCGGGAAAGTCGCGTGCTGGAAATTGGGGTGGGGACCGGACGGATCGCGATTCCGCTGGCACAATATGTTGGGCAAGTATTCGGTGTGGATATTTCCAAACAGATGCTGCATGTTTTGCTGAAGAATCGGGATACCGGTAATTTGTGGCCCATTCTGGCAGACGCTACGACGCTGCCTTTCCCGGATAACTCTTTTGATGCAGTTATCTCCACCCATGTATTTCATTTAATACCGAATTGGGAACAGGCTCTGGGGGAAGTGCAGCGCGTTCTGAAACCCGGCGGGCCGCTCTTGAATTGCTTTAACGGCTCCAATGCTATCGGCGATTTGCGGCATAAAGCATTTGCCGAAGTACCAGAGCCGGAAAATGTGGGCGTCCACTGGAGAGATTTGCCCGTATTTATTCAAAAAGCAGGTTGGACACGTTCCCGAAAAGAAACCTATGAATACGACTATGAACAAGCGCCATATATTCTGGTGGGACAATTGCAGAATCGCATGTGGTCAAGCACATGGCGCATGTCCGATGAAGAGATTCGGCAGGGCGTGGCACGGCTAAAGGCGATTCTGGAGGCGGAATTTGCAGACCCGTCGCAGCCCATTCAGGTGACAGGAAGCTTTAACGTAGAAGTCTTCGACCAGCCTGTGCTGTGATACACTAATGAGCACGTTTAATCGCTGAATAATGGTGAGTATATGAGCGCAGAAAAAACTCCTTCGCAGTCTCGAATCATGATGAATCGCCTGATGGGTCCGACCGATGCCAACAATCTGGGTAATGTGCATGGCGGTATTATCATGAAACTGGTAGATGAGGCCGGGGCGCTGGCCGCGATGCGACACGCCGGTTCGCCCGTCGTCACGGTACAAATTGACTCGATGTCATTCAGTAAGCCCATTTTTGTGGGCAGTCTTGTGACTTTGGAAGCGGAATGCACCTACGCAGGACGCACGTCTATTGAAGTTCGTGTGACCGTCAAGGCAGAAAACCCAATTACTGGCGAAGGCACAACCACCAATCACGGCTATCTGGTGTACGTTGCCATCGATTCAGCAGGCACACCGATTGAAGTGCCGTCGCTGATTGCTGAAAACGAGGCGCAGGCCCGCCGCATGGAACAAGCTCAAGCCCGCCAGGCATTTCGCAAACAACAATCCAAAGCGGAAAAGGAAATCGACGAACTAGATGGCTGAACTCCCCGAACTTAAAGGCTCTGCTCTACTCGAACTGCTTAATCGTGGCGGGGCGCGTCGCGTACTCGAACAACCCAAACCTGACCTTGGCTATGCCGACAGTATGCCATTTCCGTTTCTGGCGATGGTCGGGCAAACTGAAATGCGTTTTGCGCTGTTGATTGCGGTCATCAATCCATCGGTGGGCGGTGTGCTGTTGATTGGACCGCGCGGTGTTGGCAAAACGACATGTGTGCGCAGCTTGACCAGCATTTTGCCTGAAGTGCCCCGACCGCTAGAAGATGTACCGCTTGAGGAAGTGGACCCTGATAACCCGCCTCCGGTGCAGTGGGACCGCGTGAAACTCATTGAACTGCCATTAAATGCACGCCTTGAAGATGTGGTCGGTGGTGTCAATGAACGCATCGCCGTGCAGCAGCAGAAAATTCGGCTGGAACGTGGTATTCTGGCGCGGGCGGACCAGAATGTGTTGTACATTGATGAGATTAATCTGCTGGAAGATGACATCACCAATGCCATCATTGATGCTGCCGCACAGGGTAGTTATAGTGTCCGGCGCGGTGCGATGGTCGGCACGTTCCGCTCACGGTTTATCATGGTTGGCTCGATGAATCCCGAAGAAGGCCGCTTGCGTCCTCAGATTATGGACCGTTTCGGGCTGCGTGTGATTGTGCGCGGTTTGACGGATGTTGAGGAGCGTGTCGAGGTATACCGGCGTGTTCGCGCCCATCGTCAAAATCCCGAAGCATTTTTGAAAGAATGGGCTGAGGCGACAGCGGTTGTGCGTGAGGAAATCGGTCTGGCTCAAGAATTGCTCAAAGAAACCGACATCAGCGATGACGCGATGAAGGTCGGCATTCAACTGGTGCAGTCACTGGATATTGAATCGAGCCGCGCGGAGTTCACGCTGTTTGAAGCCGCCCGTGCCCACGCCGCCGCCGATGGACGCGATGTGGCGCAGGTCAGTGATATTCGTTTCGTGGCCCCGATGGCCTTACGTCTGCGGCGCAGCGAGTTCATGACCAATTATCTTGATAACCAGCACCAAGAAGACGAACAAATCCGCGAAACACTGACTGAGTTGCCATGACAAATACTTCAAACGACATCTCACCAACAACCGTATGGATGCTTTTGCTTGTAGGTTTGCTGGGGGTGATTGCGGTGCATATCCCCTGGCATGTGCATGATGTCGCGGCGTTTTCACTGAATGCGTTTGACCTGGCGGAATGGGTAAGTCTGCACCCCGCCACACGGGCAGAAAACCCTGCCCTTTTGTCTAGTATACTGCTGCGTTTGCCATTGGTATTATTAGGGATAAGCATCACCCTCAGTGCCAATTTCCTCAGGGATGAACGTCTTCGGTGGATCTGGCGTTGTGTGGCACTGCTGGTGGTGTTTCGGCTTAATCCGCCGATTGATTTTTATCGTTCACCAAACGGCGTTTCACTCAATGAGCAGCATCTGGCATACTTGACCTACGCGGGCATTGGACTGGTGCTGCTCATTATCGCAATTGGTCGGCGGATACGCCCTTTCTACTTCCCGCTGATGACGATTCTTTGGATTGTTATGGTTGTGGCAAGTTGGGAAGGGCTTTCACGTGCCACACGCACCATTGAATCACTTCAGATTGATGTTGATTATGGTGCG
>JAKEEQ010000156.1 GCA_022616515.1 Chloroflexota bacterium
GTACCGCATTTGAGCGAATTGACGCCGAACTCGACAACTGTCTGATTGCGTTTCAATCGATGATTGAGCTTAACGAAGCGGGTCAGATATGGCGTTCGATGAACGCACTGTGGTGCTATTTTGCATTACGCTCAAGGTTCGATGAAGGGAGGCTAATATTCACAAGAGGCGCTGAAGCTCTGCGTGACAGTCAGGACGAGCCACTTATCGGCAGCCTACTCCTGCGACAGGCGTTTTTTCTGGCATGCCTGGGAACGGTTGATGACGGTATCAAAGTAGAACGGCTTGGGGAAGAAGGTCTGTCATTGTTAGCCCATCACCAGGACACCATGCCGACCGAAATGCTCATCATCGCTTATTTATGCTCAGGTATTATCTATTGGTTATCGGGCAAGTCCCAGCGAATGAAAGCTGACGCACAAAGAGGTCTGGATTATGCAATAGCAACTCAGGACGCTTTTGGAACACGTTTGACGATGGGCTTGTTGGGTAGGGCAGAGTTCAAACTGGGAAATTACGCCAGTGCAAAAGAAATCGGACTGACATGTTACGAACTGACTGTCAGCGAGGAGGACATGTTGATACAAGGCTTCACAGCCTTCAATGTGCTGGCTGAGGTGGCTTTTGTCCAGCAGGATTATGAAGAAGCCCAACGATGGTGTCAGGTTGCACAGCGGTGTTTTGAAGATCATCACGAGCCGGGGACATTGGCTACGAGTTTGATGTTAACCATGTGTGCTGTGGCAGTCAGAGACTTTGTTGAGGCCCAAAATCAATTTATGGTCAGTTTGCGTTTCCTTGAAGCGAACGGCCTCATATCGCGAATTCCAGCCATATTGTTACGGGTGGCCCGGTTGCTGGTTGAACAGCAAATGCCCGAGTACGCGGTTGTGACCCTTGCTCTCATCATGAATCACCCCGCATGCCGGAAAGTGACACAGGACGAGGCGAACATGCTGCTCAGTCAGCTTGAAGCGGTACTGCCAGCGAACAGTTTTGCAACAGCGTGGATGTATGGTCAGACTCTCGAACTTCAACAAGCAATCGAGATATTAGCCAGCGTCCAAGACAGTGGCAAACGACAGCCACCAACTGCCAGCGACTTAAGTGAGCGGGAATTAGATGTCCTGCGGTTAATAGCGGATGGAATGTCGAATGCTGAGATCGCTCAACACTTACATTTATCCATCGGCACCGTTAAAGTCCATACCCGGCACATCTACGAAAAACTCAGTGTTAACAGCCGCACACAGGCTGTGGCAAGCGCCCGACAACGCGGTATTCTCTAATAATCCCCTCCGCGACATAAATACCACTCAAATACTCCCTCTCATTGCCTGAAATACCACTTTCGGTAGATGTCAGTACCCCCGTTTGTCTTCTACTGTGAAATACGAATGACAACCCCATCAGGCATGATTGGAGAGTAATTCGAAATGATACCGTTCACAACGTTTTCTAGATTTGTTCGCCATACCGTTGAAAATGTTCGGCGCGAATACACGACTGAGAAAGGATGCAGCTCATTTTGCACACTCCCCTATGTTCATCAAGCTAGCGCCATTGATGAGCGGCGCGGCAAACAAACTGCTCCCGATTCCCTTCGTTAGAGAAATGAGAAAAGAGATGCTAACAATGCTGCGCACAAATCGTATCGAAATTAAATACGGTCTCATCACCTCCGCACTGCTGGCAAGTTTACTTGCACTGGCTACGACACAGGTTTTTAGCCGATTAGATACCGCTATTGATGATTTGTTCGAACTGATGACCAATCTGGGTTTTGCGGGATTTTTAGTTGTCGCTCTGATTAGCAATGCGACATTGTTAGCCCATGTACCTTATACGGTGCCGCTGCTCTCGCTGGCTCTGAGTGGCGCAAGCCTTAACCATGTGCTGCTGATGGGCGTGGCGTCTGGTTGTGGGGCAGCCGTTGGGGAAATGATTTCCTATGGTATTACCTTAAAACTCCTCGGTGAAAACGCCATCGTCGAAAAAAGTTCACTGCTTCAATGGGTTCGGCGTATGGTGAATTCGCATCCGCGCATGATTCCGTTGTTGTTTGTTTATGCGGTGTCGCCGCTGCCGGATGATACCTTGATTATCCCGCTGGTGATGGTCCACTACGACATGAAAAGGTTTTTGCCGCCTCTCCTTATCGGAAAACTGGCCCACAATCTGGTGATTGCCGCTGTGTTCTATTACTTCACCGATATTCAAGCCGATCTGGCACTTGGCATTTTGATTGTGTTTGTGATGGCGATCCTGTATCAGGTGGAGAAAACCCGCGTTATAGGGCCGTCTTTAACTGAAGTTAGTTCCGCAACTCTCCAGCAATAGCAATTGGGGAAAATGATGCCGAAGCCGTTGAATGGCATTAAGTCAGTGTCATTCTGGCTCCCCTGGTTGGAATTGTCAACAATCTTCTTGACTTTTAAATATGCTGGTCATAGAGTATTAGTTGTGAGAACAACTACGGAATCAAGCTATGACCGATACAATCAAACTACTTCAAGAGTTGGGCTTTAGTGAGTACGAGACTAAAGCATATATTGCGCTGCTAAAAGAGCATCCTCTCAATGGCTATAGTGTCGCCAAAATATCCGGGATACCACGCGCTAATGTATATGCAGTTCTCCAAAAGCTTGAAGAGCGGGGCGCTATTTATTCGTTGGAAGTAGAAGCAGGAACCGTCTATTCGCCAATATCACCGCGCAACCTTATTCAGCGTTTGAGCCACCACATTTCGTCAGTTCTGGAGAAGGCAGAACGTGCCTTATATGAAGCTGCTGTGCCTGTAGAACAGCACTATGTACAGAACATCCATGGCTATGAAGAGATTATTGAACATATACAAGAACTCATTGGTTGTGCTCAAGGCGATCTTATTATCGCCCTCTGGCAGCCAGAGGCAGTCCGACTGGCGGAACACTTAGCTCACGCTGAGGATCGCGGTGTTCGAATCACCACCCTCTGCTTCCAGGCTTGCCCGGATCAGTGTGGTGGATGCCGGGGTCAGCTTTATCAATATCGCGTCACGCCACAAGAAGATCACCACTGGATCATTGTTATTCAGGATTGCGCCGAAATGGTGATGGGCATCACAGAAGGTCAATCTGTTGCTATTCGCACACAACAAACCAGCCTCGTCAACATGTCTTCATGGTATGTACGTCATAGCATCGCCCTGGCCGCAATTTTGATGGATATGGGTGACAGGCTGGAAGATATGTTACGACCGGAAACGCAATCTCTTTTAGCCTCTATCGGTCAGGGTCAGAGCTGGCTTCAACATATGCTTCATCTGGTAAAAAACAAGGAGAGTGCTTGACTCCTTTGTCATTTTGGTCCATATTGTACTTAGTAGTTGCTTTGATAACTACTAAATACAGTACTTCAAAGAAAATATAAGTTAAGTAGATATTCGAGGAGTGAATGATATGGCCGAGTACAACGTTGGTCTGGCAAAATCCCTACTTAAAGATGGGGAATTGAAGCAGATCGAGGTTGAGGGCAAGACGATTGTCCTCGCCCGAGTCGATGGACAGTATTATGCCTTTGGAGGTAAATGTACTCATTATGGTGCGCCGCTAGATCAGGGTGCACTGAGCGGATATACGGTGATGTGCCCCTGGCACCATGCCTGTTTCGACATCCGGAGCGGCACACGGCTCGAGCCGCCCGCACTAAACGACCTCCCCCACTATCCAGTTCACGTCCGTAACGGGACAGTAAGTATCACTTTCCCACATGAGAATGTGACCGCACCGCACGGCAAGGCCAGTGCCGAAGACCGAACAACGTTCTTGATAATTGGCGGTGGTGCAGCAATGAGTGCCGCGGCAGAAGAGTTGCGGCGTGCGGGTTTCAGTGGGCACATTCTTGTTATCAGTGCATCCCCTGATGTTCCTATTGATCGACCTAATCTTTCTAAGGACTATCTGGATGGACACGCTAAACCTGAGTGGATGCCGCTGCGAAGCCGGGAGTGGTATGCGGAAAGAGATATTGAATTACTCCTGGAAACACAGGTCATAGGTGTTGACCCTGAAGGACACCAAGTTATGCTCAGTGATGGACGGTCAATCAAGTTTGACAAATTGCTGCTGGCGACGGGTGCAGTGCCTCGACGCCTGCCTAACGTCCCTGGCGGGGATTTACAGGGCATCTACACACTGCGAACGCTCAATGATGCTAACCAAATTATTGATGCAGTTGAGCACGGCAAACAGGTGGTAATTGTTGGGGCAAGTTTCATCGGTATGGAAGTCGCCGCGGCTTTGGCTAGCGGCAAGGGAGCGTCTGTAACCGTTGTTGGACTCGAAGATGTTCCTTTTGCAACTATTTTGGGGACTGAAATCGGACAGATGTTCCAGCACACGCATGAGGAACATGGCGTTCATTTCTGTCTTGACGATACTGTAACACGTTTTATTGGTGAAGATGGATTCATTCAGCAGGTTGAACTGCGAAGTGGACGAATGCTCGATGCTGACCTTGTCATTATTGGCATTGGCGTAATCCCGGCGACAGCGTTCTTACAAAACTCGGGTCTTGAATTGAACAACAAAGACCACGCTGTAAAAGTTAGCGGTGAACTCCAAACAAGTCATCCCGATATTTATGCAGCAGGAGATATAGCTCGCTGGAATATTAATGGACGTGACAGCATCCGTATTGAGCACTGGCGTGTTGCCCAGCAACAGGGCATTATCGCGGCGCGAAATATGCTTGGAGAGCACGAAACGATGACAGAGCGCGTTCCTTTTTTCTGGACAAGCCAATGGGGGATTACCCTCAATTATGTGGGTCATGCCCCAGAATGGGACGAAATCATCTATCGAGGTGGCAGCCCTCAAGATAAGAAGTTCATGGCATTCTACATACATGAAGGGCAGATAAAAGCCGCGGCGGGATGCGGTTATGATACTGAGCTGGCTGCAATCGAGTTAATCCTGCGCAACCATGTGCCATGTTCTGTTGATCAACTAAAAGATGAAACCTTTGATCTGGTTGCCTATGCGCAACAAAGTCCCAGCCAGCATCATACTCAGGGAGTTGGCTAGCGTTGGACTCCTATACCAGCGAACACCGCCTGGGGACTGGTCAATGTGAAGCCCCGGTCTATGCATCCGGGGCAAACTCAAGCGATTTGAAAAACATGGTTGATCATCTTTGTAGAATGTGCGGCTGATGATGCTATCGGGCGGAATTGTAGCAGTTCTTCAAGAACCGAGATCAGTGTGTAATCAGCCATAAGTTAGTCTCGGACGACGGTTTGACGGGCACTACTGTTTCGAAACGTGTGTCTGATTCACATGTCTCCTCATCTTCCTGAGCCGCCAACGGTGCAAGTGATGCAATCAGCAGGATTGTAGTAAGCGTAAAGCCAGACCAACCAGACGATCCCCATCAAAGAGGGGACAGCCGCCAAAACACTTGCCAGATGATGCTGTACATAGACCTTGAATTCGTCGGGTTTCCGACTGTTTTATGATGCGCACCCGACCCTTCAATACAAACCAGACTCCGTGCGCTGGGTCACCTTCAAGGAAAATTAACTCTCCCAGTGCATACTCGCGACTTGACTAGTGTTAAGACAGGCTTGATCTGTGGGCAGGCGGCTCTATGATTCCTGTGGCTCGCGCGAAAGGTGATATGCCAACAATATGGGAATGAACGTGGCCGTAATCACAATTACTGCTGCGACATTCGTCACAGGACGATCCCGCGGACGTGATAACTGGCGTAGAATCCAAATTGGCAGTGTATCATCGCCGGGTGCTGCTGTGAAGTTGGTCACTACAATCTCATCAAAAGACAGCGCAAAGGCCAGCAGCGCCCCGGCTAATAATGCGGATGACACTTGTGGAAGAATAATATTTTTGAACGTCTGTAAGGGTATCGCCCCTAAGTCCATAGATGCTTCAATCTGGGACTGTGCGGTGCGCCGCAAGCGGGCCACCACATTGTTGAAGACAACGACAATCGTAAATGTGGCATGACCAATAACAATAGTTTGCAAACCAAGGTCAATCCCGCGCTGCGAAAACGCTGATCGAAGTGAAATCGCAGTAACGATTCCCGGCAGTGAAATTGGCAAAATGATGAGAAGCGATACCATTTCCCGCCCAAAAAAATCACGGCGGTAAACGGCAAGGGCGGCCATTGATCCTAAGAGAATCGCCGTGACAGTGGCAATTCCTGCTACCTCAAGTGATCGCTCCAGTGCATCCCACAAGTCAGGACGGTCGCGGGCAGCTTCATACCAGTCCAGGGTCAAACCCGGAGGAGGAAACTGAAACGAAGCCTGCTCCGTTGTGAGTGAATAGAGAACAATAATCAATACCGGAAAGTGCAGAAACGCCAAAACCGCGATAGCAGCCAGTTTGACACAGGAAATAGATCGCCGTTTAAAGGGCATCGAACGCTCCTAGCCTCCGCGCAATCATCAAGTAGGTCAACATAACGACCAATGGCACAGTGGTCATGGCCGCGGCCATCGGGATGTTAAAACTCTGTAGTGATGAAACCGCCGAACCAATGTAAAAGCTAGAATCACCGATTACACTGGGGATAATATAATCGCCCAATGTTAAGGAGAATGTAAAGATTGACCCGGCAACTACTCCGGGGAAGGCGAGTGGCAAGATCACGGTCCGAAAGGAATAGAGGGGTTTTGCACCAAGATCAGCCGAGGCATCCACCAGAGATTGTGGGACACGCTCCAGCGCAGCAGCAATTGGCAAGATGGTATAGGGCAACCAGATATATACAAACACCATATATAGGCCCAGCGTAGAGACTGATAGCGAATTTCCGCCGATCACGGGCCGATCCAGAATCCACTCCAGGACAGAAGTCATCTGTGCTTTTTCAAAAAACCATGAAATGACACCTTCTTTCGCAAGGATGAGCTTCCAGGAATAGACGCGCACCAGATAACTTGACCACAACGGAATCATGACGCCAATATACAAAAGACCTTTCACACGATAAGAAGCCTGACGTGCCATGTAAAATGCCGGAAAAAACCCAAGAATTGCGCAGGTGATGGTCACGGCGGCTGCCATCAACACTGTTCGTCGAATGATGTCGCGATTGGCAGGCTCGTTGAGGGCCTCGTAGTTTTGCCACGTAAACTCTTTCTCGACCAGCATCGTGAACCGGTTGACCGAATAAAAGCTTTGTTGAAGCAGGGCTGTGAGGGAGGAAATATACAGTATAAGGAACCATGCCAGTGGCGGTAACAGTAGGATCATGATGAACAGAAGCGGGTGGCGGTATAGATAATTGGATACTAATCGCACTGGAGAACGCCGTTTTGCGACTAACATCAACTAACCTCCCCCAGCCAATAAGCGCATCTGATCTTTTTGCCAGATCAGTCTTACACGCTGCCCGCGCACTGCCTCTATATCGACTGAGGATTGATCAAGATTCTGTTTTAGCGCGATGAGATCGCCACCTCCGTCTATCTGAACCAGATAACGGGTATTCACCCCCAGATAGACCACATCGCGCACCAGACCATCCAGACCAATACAGCCGGTAGGCACATCGGCCCCTGCCGGGTATATATGAATCTTTTCGGGACGCAAAGAGAATAAATCGCGTGTCCCGATTACCCGCTCAACCCAATCCCCGGAAATGATATTAGAAGTGCCAACAAAACCTGCAACAAATGCAGTTTGTGGGCTTTCGTAAATCTCTCCCGGCGTGCCAACCTGCTCAATGCCCCCCTCGTTAAATACGGCGATACGGTCGCTCATTGTCAGAGCTTCTTCCTGGTCATGCGTCACGTAAATGAATGTGATACCAACTTGTTTTTGGATTGACTTCAATTCATACTGCATCTGTTGACGTAATTTCAGGTCAAGTGCACCCAATGGTTCATCCAGCAACAAGACACGGGGGTGGTTAATGAGCGCCCGTGCCAGCGCGACTCGTTGGCGCTGCCCGCCGGATAACTGATTTGGTTTGCGCTTGCCCACATCAGGCAGGCGTACCAAATCAAGCATCTCCGCGATCCGCTTCTTGCGTTCGGCACGTGGAACACCTTTTACTTTCAGCCCATAGCCAATATTTTGTTCGATTGTCATATGCGGGAAGAGGGCATAATCCTGGAAAACAGTGTTCACATCCCGTTCATAAGGTGGCAACGCCGACACAGGCTGACCATAAAGATAGATGTGCCCGGAAGTGGGCTGCTCAAAACCAGCAATCATTCGAAGACAGGTTGTCTTACCGGAACCTGACGGCCCCAGCAACGAGAAGAATTCCCCATCAAATATGTCTAAATTTACCTGATTTACTGCTCTAATGGTCCCAAAATGGCGCGATACTTCGACAAAGCGAACCGCGACTGGTTGCTCACTCTTCATAAAAAATCAGCGCGGAAACCCCATCGCTTGCGGCGGCGAGGAGCGCGTTCTCCTTTCGTATTGAATGAAACTAGAGCGGATTGGCGTTACTGCTGGCTCCGCTCCCGGCCATCTCCCCGTGTGGGGTAAAGTCCTCCTCGCCCAAGTTATGAGACGGTTTTGTGTCTGTGCTGCACTGGCTTAGACCCTCAGACTGTTTAACAACACAACGGAGCGGTGCAGGCCGCAGCGTCACCCACATGTCCCTATATATTCGCCTCTAACGTAGTCGTTATTGTCAAAGTTGCGTATAAGTTCAGGTATTGACTAGAGCCGCTTGTGTGCATCTTTTAGCAACGATTATTCATAGTGATGCAGAACGAACGACCCATCCTCTGTGCAATTTGAAATGCTCATACACGGCTGAACTTTATGAATTCAGACGCTTCACATCACAAAATAACCGCCAGCTAGTCATGCTTGATCATGACATGCTTCGTTACCAGATAATCGCCCACAGCCTCGGCAGAAAGATCTTTACCAAAACCGGATTGCTTAAAGCCACCGTGAGGGGTTTCAGACGTTAATGGAATATGATCGTTTACCCAGACTGTGCCGAACTCCAAATCACGAGCAACTCGCATAGCCCGACCAACATCCGCCGTCCAGAGCGAGGCGGCCAGACCGTACACGACATCATTACCCAGATGTATCGCCTCAGCTTCGTTCTCAAACGTATTGATGGTGATGACCGGGCCAAAAACTTCACTCTGGATGATTTCAGATTGTTGATCGGCATCAACGATCACCGTTGGTTCATAATAATAACCATCACCTTCGCGTATGGTGCCGCCTGTAAGAATTCTGGCTCCGGCATGACGGGCACGGTCGACAAAGCCAACCACACGTTCACGCTGAGTTGCCGAGATCAGTGGCCCCATTTCGACACCTTCATCAAATTGAGCACCAATCTTGACCTGGCGCATTGCCTCAACAATCGCTTCTTCGACTTGTTGGTAGCGGTTCTCACTGACATAAACACGGGTTGCTGCCGTACAGTCCTGACCAGCGTTGAAGCAAGACGTTCCAGTGGCAACACTTGCCACATTGTCTATGTCAACATCATCAAACACAATAAATGGGGCTTTGCCACCGAGTTCGAGATGCACTTTCTTCAACGTATCAGCAGCCGTTTTCATCACTTTCTTGCCAGTATTTGATGATCCAGTGAGACTGACCATACGGACATCCGGATGCTCGACGAGAGCCTGCCCAACTTCGTTGCCACCCGTAACGACGTTAATAACACCCGGCGGGAAACCCGCTTCTGCTGCTAATTCGGCTAGCATAAGAGAGGTGATGGGGGTATTGGGAGCTGGTTTCAACACAGCAGTGCATCCAGCAGCTAAGGCTGGTCCTAGTTTCCAGATCGCCATCATCAGCGGATAATTCCAGGGTGCAATCTGGCCGACGACGCCAACTGGCTCCCGACGGTAAAGACTGGTATAGCCGCTCAGGTATTCACCAGCGGAATACCCATGTGTATCACGCGCGGCAGCGGCAAAGTAGCGAAGGTTGTCAATACAAAAGGGAAGATCTGCGCCCAGACTGGTGTACGCATAGGGCTTCCCGGTTGTTTCCGATTCGGCACGTGCAAACACTTCTCGTCGTGAATCAAGAAGGTCCCCCAACTTCCACAATGCCAGTGACCGCTCTGATGGAGTAAGTTTCGACCAGCGGCCATCATAAAAAGTAGTCTTAGCGGCTTGCACAGCGTTATCGACATCAGTACGACTGGCGTTCACTGCACGCGCAACCGTTTTGCCCGTGGCAGGATCTTCGAGATCCATCATTGAGCCACCACTCGTATCAACCCACTGCCCATTAATCCACAATTTGTAATCCATACAAAAATCCTGTGTAATCATAAATATCCGGTATTCAGGTTTGATTTGGCACGTTCTTCAAAGCAGGAACCCATGAAAACCCCGGATTCCTGCTCAGCAACTAAATGTATTTAGCGACCACCAATAACCGCGATGTAGTTGGTGACCCATTCATAGTAGGGTACACAGACATCGCCACGATCATCACCGCATGCGACAGTCGGCGTACGCCAGAAACGAATCACCTCAAAATTATCAAAACCATTTGTGACACAACCTTCGTCACCCAGCAGCTCGTTGCCTTCGCAGGCAGCAGGAACCGCTGGAACCGATCCAAACCAGGCCGCCAGATCTCCCTGCACTTTCGGATCAATAGAATGTTCGAGCCACAGATAGGCACAATTGGGATGTTCTGCTTGCGAACTCATCATTGTAGAATCTGCCCACCCGGTTGCGCCCTCGATTGGGAATACGCTGGCAATGGGTGCACCTTCGGCTTGAAGGAGGTTGACCTGGAACGGCCACGACCCTGATGCCACGATGCCCTCGTTCACGAAGTCATCAATTTGGATAAAGGCATCATGCCAGTACCGCGCAACCAGTTCACGCTGTTGACGCAGCAAGTCGAGCGCAGCATTAAATTGGTCGCGATCCAGGGCATAGGGGTCGGTAATGCCCAGGTCAGGTTCGTGATGCATTAAATACAATGCAGCATCGGCGATGTGGATAGGGCCATCGTAGGCTTGTACACGCCCCACATTGGATTCGCCGTCTGGCAGTTCCTGTTCTTCAAAGACGACCGCCCAACTTTCAGGTGCTTCGGGAAATACCTCGGTGTTATACATTAAGACGTTTGGTCCCCACTGATACGGCACACCATAATGCACATCATCAACCGTGTGCCATGGTGCATTTTGCAAGCGTTCATCAATCGTATCCCAACTCGGTATACGGCTTAGATCAAGCTCCTGCACCAAGCCCGCCGCAATAAGACGAAGGCTGGCATCACCTGACGCCGTCACTAGATCGAAATTACCTTCGCTCATCAGAGCAACCATCTCGTCCGACGTGGCAGCGGTTTTGATCTCAACCATGCAGCCGGTTTCTTCTTCAAAAGTGGTCACCCAATCAAAGGCAGGATCGGTATCACCACGCTCAATGTAACCGGGCCAGGCAACAATCGAAACTGTTCCTTCACCCTCTTGCTGCACTTGCCCGTATAATGATGGTGTGGTTTGTGCAATGACTGGGCTTAGCGACAACACCATTATCATTAGGGCCACTAACGCAATTATATTTTTCATAGCCTGTCATCCTCTTTTAAGTACACCTTGAACAAAATAGAACGAGTAGGCGTCAAATTATAACGCCTTCTTTTTTAAGCACAACAAATTCATCAATCCACTTTGGTGGAGAGCCATTAAGACCGTGTAAGACGCTCGATAATACATTTAGTGGGATGTAGACATCTGGAAGTGGTGAAACTTTGACTAGTGCTTGAGCATCGTCTGGTTCATCCGGCGTTGGGTAAGTTAGTGCGGCTGTAGCCTATCCTACCACAGTGGCTCTGATTACTACCCGCGCCGCTCGGCCAGTCAGTGTTGTGCTGAACTGTGAACGTTCAACTGAAGGTAGCGCGGGTTTTGATCAGCGCTAATGAGCTTCGTGAGAAAGTGCGCGATGCTGAGGGATTGGGCAATGCCTGGTGGTAACATTGCTTACTATCTTGAGATTCATGAAATGATCTTGCTGCTCTAGTCCTTTGGATACCTGTCTTCAAATCGACTCAGGGCGCGAAGTCGGGAATTTTCAATATGGGTTATCAGGGTTTCGAGGGCCTTATTTACATCACCTGACGCAACTGAAGCAAAAATGCGGAGATGTTCCTCCTGGGTACTGACAATCTCTTCGCGTGGGGTGCCGTGCAAAAACTGCCAGTGCCGAATTGCCATCACTATCTTGATAATTTTGTCCAACACTTCTCGGAGCAACCTGTTTTCGCTTGCGTTCATGATGGTCTCGTGCAGTTTGTTATCTGCAACCACATAGATTTCACGCCAATCCTGATCAGACAAGGTTTTGGCATCGAAGTTAGACCAGAGTTCTCTCTGGTCATCCAGAAATGACGAACCAAAACGTATCATTCCTTCTCGAAGAGCGATAGGCTCAAGAGCGATGCGAACCGCGAAGACATCTTTGACCAGACTCTGGTTAAACTCAATAACTTTATACCCACTATTACTTGCCTGCTCGACAAGACCTTCAGCGGCCAGTATCAACAGTGCATCGCGGACAGGGCTGCGACTTATGCCTAATTGTCTAGCAATATCGACAGCATTGAGTTGTGATCCCGGTGGAATCTCCACTTTGTAAATCCGTTCCCGCAAATATTCGACAACCTGCTGCCCCAGGCTGACTTGTATCGGGGTAAAATTCTTGCTCAATGGACAGTCTCCTGTATCTTGCATGCTGCATGCTGCATTCTCATGAAATGTACAGAAATAGCAATGGCTTGTCAAGTCATGAAGCAATAGCAATCGAATGCATAAAATTATAGGAAATGGAAACCCATAGCCCTAATCCATCGGTGCGGAACTTTACACCAATATCTTGACAGACTATATCAAATAACAGTATTCTGTGCATGCTTGCATGCTGCATGCAGCATGGACGATTTCCTGTAATTTGTAAGATACAAGCAAAGAAGGAGGCGTTTATTTAAAGGAGGAATAACCAAATTTAACTGCGTTTTAAGTTACTACATATTTTCGGGAGATATGAAATGCGAAATTTGACCAGCAGACTTACCATTGTCATTGTTATTGTTGCGGTGTTCGGTGCATTGGCACCAATACACGCACAGGATGATAAACCATTCGATGGTGTTGAGATTAATATCCTAACCTTCACGGGACCGCAAATTGCTGAGCCGCTCCAACGGCGTGCTCCAGACTTCAATGAACTTACCGGTGCTCAGGTCAATGTTGTGACAGTCCCCTTTGCGGATCTGTACCAGACTATACTGACAGACGCTGCAACCGGAACCAATAGCTATGACGCATTTGTTTTTGCACCGCAGTGGATGGCTGACTACGTGACGGCAGGTTTCATTGAAGACCTGACGCCCTATGTTGAGGCTGACGCCGCGCTTGAATGGGACGATATTTCACCCTTCTTCCGCGATTTCTCAGCATCTTTCGGTGGGTCAATTTATACCATCCCGCTGGACGGTGATTTCCATATGGTGTATTACCGCGTCGATGTTCTGGAAGAACTTGGTATGGAGCCACCGCGCACCTGGGATGACTACCTGGCAATTGCCGCTGCTGCGAACGGCATGGACATGAATGGTGACGGCGAAGGAGATTACGGGTCATGCATCAGTAAAGCACGCAGCCAGCAGTCTTATTGGTGGATCACTTCTATTGCTGCGCCTTTCCTCCAGACTCAGGGAACCTCGCAAGGTGTTTTCTTTGATACTGAGACCTTTGAGCCACTCGTCAATAATGCCGGTTTTATCCGTGCACTCGAAATTTATGCGGAAACCGGGGATTATGGTCCTCCTGATGAGCAAACGATCAATGTTGGTGATACGCGCACACTCTTCATTACCGGACGGTGCGCCCTTTCCATGGATTGGGGTGATATTGGTTCACTGGCCGTTGATCCTGAACAATCTACCGTTCAAGACCTTGTTGGTGCGGTAGTTACGCCGGGTACCACCGAAGTAGTAGACTTCGAAACGGGGGAATTGGTCCCCTGCGATGAAACGACCTGCCCGTACGCAATTGACGGCGTGAATTATGCGCCCTTTTCTTCCTTTGGCGGATGGTCAGGTGGTGTAAGCGCAAGCATAGATCAGGAAACCAAGGATGCCGCCTACGCATTCCTGTCTTATATGTCTCAGCCTGCCCAGGCTAACGAAGATGTGACCATTGGGCGTACGGGCTTTAACCCGTATCGTATCTCCCAATTCGAGGAGCTGGATCCGTGGCTGGACTCTGGAATGAGTGAATCTGCTGCTGAGAATTATTTGGGTGCGATCCAGGATAGCCTCAACAGTCCAAACATGGTGCTTGACCTCCGTATTCCACAGAACCAGCGTTACCAACAGGTAGTGCTGGATACGGTCATCAGCCAATTTGTTGCTGGTGAATACTCGGCCGAAGAAGCAGTCGCCACTATCGCCGAACAATGGAATGAAATTACTGATGAACTCGGTCGTGAAGATCAACTGCAAGCTTATCTTGGTTCGTTGGGTGTTGAACGATAAAATGATCAGGTAAAGACAAGGGCCTCAGCCTAATTTAAGTGGCGGGGCCTTTGTTCTTCTTACAATATTCTTTTTGCAAAATAAGGAATGATTTATGCAGTCACAAAATGCGGGAGAAACCCTCCAAGATCGTATGATAAGGTTGTGGAACGCATCTCCCCGATTTATATTTTTGTCGCCCAGCATCCTTTTTGTGCTTTTCTTATCAATTTTTCCACTTGTCGCCTCACTCTACTTATCTATGAGCCGCATCCGATTTGTGAAGGGCGGCTTTGAAATTACTTTTATAGGGGTTAGAAATTACGAAAAATTACTTAGCGGCAGTCAGGAGAGGCATTTCCTCGGCAAATATGGTGAGGTAACTCCTCAGGGTTATGCCGTGCTCATCATCCTTGTTTCGTTGATGCTCATCATGCTTGTCCGTTATTGTTTACGCGAGAAAATTAAACCTTATGGACTGATCGCAGCATCCGCCTTTGTGGTGGCGGCTAACCGTTTTGTTCCGCCACTTGTAAACACGCTGCGGGAAGCCGATGTAAGCGCTGAAGGTCTTGGTTCCCTTTATATAGAAACATTCCTGAAGCTGGCAGTAGGAATAGGCATCGGGCTGTACATTGTTAACAAGTTGGATGCCCTCGGCGTGGTTCTGCGGGTCATTTCCATACTATTCGCTACCAGAATCATCTGGCTCTTGATACGGACCATGAGCGAAGGTGGATTAAATGAGGGCGGACTGCCCGGAACTATTGGCGTAACCATGATTTTTGCGTTTGGCGGGGTCTTCTTTCAGTATATTTTTGGGCTAATGCTTGCGATGTTAGTTACCCAAAATTTAGCGGGCAAACGTTTCTTCAGAATTATTTTCCTTTTACCGATGATGATCACGCCGGTTGGCATCGGGTTTCTGTTCCGTATGGTGACAAATACTGTTTTGGGACCTATTGCGCCGCTCTGGAAATTCGTGGGCTTGAGTGAAGTCACATGGGCAGAAACCGCGTTTGGTGCGCGGACAGCGGTCATGGTTGGGGACATATGGCAGTGGACACCATTTATGTTCATTATTCTTTTAGCTGCTCTGGAAGGGGTTTCGCGGGATCAGGTTGAAGCCAGTCTCGTGGATGGCGCGAATAGCTTTCAGATATTCCGCTATATTGTGCTGCCGCATATCTTGCCGGTCAGCACCACTTTAATCCTTATTCGTTTAATTGAGGCGTTCAAGATCATTGATATGCCTCAAGTTCTGACTTATGGAGGACCGGGTACCGCTACAGAATCGACTACCTTGCACGTGTATAACCTGTGGCGGGCGATTGACCTGGGTACTTCGGCAGCACTCGCCTATCTATTGTTGATTGTGGTGACATTTATTGCGCTCACCTATGTAAATTTCTTCCGACGTCGTGTTTTGGAGAACTTGTAGCCATGATTAGACAGTTTTTTATCCGCCCAAACCCTTTTGCAATATCCCCTGCCCGGAAGATATTTTCGTATTCGCTGTTGATTTTTTGGACAATCGTTACTCTGCTGCCCTTCTACTGGCTAGTGGTAACTGCCTTTAAACTGCCGATAGATGTCAGTACTGGACCCAAATATGTCCCTTATGTGGACTATAAGCCGGATACGCATGCTTTTGACGATCTGCTCTTCAGCGACGTGGCAGGCAATTTTGTAACACGTCCCTATATCAATACGATTGTTGTAGCATCAGGTAGTTCCGCGCTGGCACTGCTGATCGGATCGACGGCAGCTTACGCCCTTACCCGCTTTGAATACCGTCCCAAGCCAGGGCTGGTTTTGACCCTCGCCCTGAGTGTTGGGTTGGGCGCGTACCTGTATGTGCAAGGCTTGTCTATGATCTTATCCGGTGTGGTTGCAATTGCTGTCTATGCACTCATTGCCCAGACTATAGGGCGAAGATTTAAAGGCAGCCTCGGCAACAGCGATATTGCTTTCTGGCTGGTCTCGCAGCGCATGTTGCCGCCTGTCGCGGTCATTGTCCCGATCTATGTCATGTATCAAAATCTGGGACTGTTGAATACACGACTGGGTTTAATTGTTGCATACACGGCCGTTAATTTGCCGCTGGTGGTCTGGTTTATGCGCGATTACTTTCAAGCGATTCCCATTGAGTTAGAAGAAAGTGCCTTTATTGACGGAGCCTCACAATATCAGGTTTTATGGCGAATTGTCATGCCACTTGCGGCTCCGGGATTGATTGCCACCGGCATCATTGTACTGATTTTCGCCTGGAATGAATACACACTCGCTCTTTTCCTGACGGGTGCAGATACACAGACCATGCCCATTCTAGTTGCGGCGCAGAACGCAACACGCGGGCCACAATGGTGGAGTATATCGCTGTTGGTGCTTATGATGGTCGCACCTATCGTTTTGCTCTCCGCCTTGCTGGAGCGCTTTATTGCCAGCGGAATTTTATTAGGAGCAGTCAAAGGCTAAATCTTTATGACCATCACCATTACCGATATTATTGCCCGCGATATTCGCTTTCCGACCTCGCAGGAGCTAGATGGCTCCGATGCCATGAATCCTGACCCAGATTATTCAGCAGCCTATGTCGTTCTCAAAACCGATCACGCGCTGGAAGGGCATGGCCTGACTTTTACCATCGGGCGTGGCAACGAATTGTGTGTTGCAGCCATCAAAGCCCTCGCGCCGTTGCTGCAAGGCAGAACGGTGGATTCATTGACCGGAGATATGGGTGCATTCTGGCGACATATCACAGGCGATAGCCAACTGCGCTGGGTCGGACCAGAAAAAGGCGTGATCCATCTGGCAACGGCTGCACTGGTAAATGCCGTCTGGGATCTTTATGCCAAAATTGAGAATAAACCCTTATGGAAACTCATCGCCGGTATGACACCGGAAGAAATGGTGCGCTGCGTCGATTTTCGCTACATTACCGATGCAATTACACCGGACGAAGCTTTGATGCTGCTGCGGGAAAAGGCGTCTACAAAAGCCGAGCGCGAAGCCGAACTACGCGAAAGGGGCTACCCGGCTTATACCACATCAGCAGGCTGGATCGGCTACAGTGACGATAAAATACGTCAGCTTTGCCGCGAAGCGCTGGCTGAAGGGTGGAGGGACTTCAAGATCAAGGTGGGGCGTGACGTAGAAGACGACATTCGCCGGTGTCGCATTATCCGTGAGGAAATAGGTGATAAGAATCATTTGATGCTGGATGCAAACCAATATTGGGATGTTGAGCAAGCCATTGAGCACATGCAGTATCTGGCTCAATTTAAGCCGTGGTGGATTGAAGAACCTACAAGTCCGGACGATGTGCTGGGACATGCGCGGATCGCTAAGGCAATTGCACCAATCAAAGTCGCCAGCGGTGAGCACTGCCAGAATCGCGTCATTTTTAAACAGCTTATGCAAGCCAATGCAATACACTTTTGCCAAATTGATAGCTGCCGTTTAGGGGGCGTGAACGAGGTACTTGCCGTGTATTTGATGGCAGCAAAGTTTGGCGTCCCTGTTTGCCCCCATGCCGGTGGTGTTGGGTTGTGCGAATACGTCCAACATTTACAAATGATTGATTACATCGCAATTAGTGGCGACAAAACGGATCGTGTTATCGAATATGTCGATCATCTGCATGAACATTTTCAGGACCCTGTCATCATAAAAAATGGTGCGTACATGCCGCCACTGTCCGCCGGATACAGTATCACCATGAAGCCCGATAGCCTGAGCAGATACGAATTTCCAGTTGGAGCAGCATGGACGTGAACTATCTTCGTTTTATGGTACGCAAAATGCGAATTGATTCGTATAAAATAAGTATTTCCAGACCGCTAAGACAGTGTACCCCTCCGGCTCTGCGAGCCACCTCCCCGCAAACGGGGAGGAAGTGGGTATTGACAACAGGATTTGGGCCATAAAGCTTGTTCTCAAGCACACGCAAGAGTCTCCCTCGCTTGCGGGGAGATTTAGAGGGGGTGTACTTCACATTTTGCGTATGATTGATTCAGGTATGAGTGACCACTCTGGAGAATAGAAACATGCTGAAGACTCCAATCTTGCACCCTCAGATTTTAGCTGCATTAGGTTCTTCAGGGCACGGTAGCGGTGTCCTGATTGCCGATGGGAACTATCCATTTGTAACCCGTTCTAATCCATCCGCTGAGCGCGTTTTCTTAAATTTCGTGCCCGGCAAACTTACCGTGACGGATGTCCTGAGTGGGTTGTTGGAAACGATTCCAGTAGAAGCGGCTCATGTTATGATTCCCGATGATGGCTCTGAACCGGCGATATTCAGAGAATTTCGCAAACTTATGCCCGGTACTGAACTTGAAGAGCATGATCGCTTCGCCTTTTATGACAAAGCATGCGAATCCGATGTGTCACTTGTTATTGCAACTGGCGAGCAGCGCGTATATGCAAACATTCTGCTCGTCATCGGCATTGTGCCACCGGGGTAATTGATAGAGGAGTTGAAAAGATGATAGAGATAATAGATAGCCACGTTCATTTCTGGAATCCGCAGCACCTGAGTTACCCGTGGTTGGCTGAGGTGAATAAGCTGAACCGCACCTACATGCCCGCCGACCTTCCACGTGAAGGCTCAAGTTGGTCAATGGCAGGTTTGGTGTTTGTGCAAGCGGATTGTATCCCGGAACATGGCATTGAGGAGGCAAGTTGGGTAGCGTCACTGGCACAAGAGGATGCACGCATCAAGGGTATCGTTGCATTCGCGCCGCTGGAAAACGGTGACGCAGCTCGTGCCGAACTTGAGCAGCTTAAAGCTAATCCTCTGGTAAAGGGAATCCGCCGCTTGATACAGTCTGAGTCGCGTGGTTTTAGTCTTCAGCCAAGCTTTGTGGAGGGCGTAAAAAGCCTTGCCGATTACGACTTTACCTTTGATATTTGCATTTACCACACCCAGCTACCGGATGTGATCCAATTGATTAAGCAATGCCCGCAGATTGAGTTTGTACTCGATCATCTAGGCAAACCCGGCATTAAAGACGGAACTATGGACCCCTGGCGCGAACATATTGTCACGTTGGCGAGTTTCTCGAATGTCAGGTGTAAAATCTCCGGCATGGTAACAGAAGCCGATCACGCTAACTGGACAGTAGACCACCTTCGACCATACGTAGATCATCTACTTGAAGCTTTTGGTGCGGAGCGCCTGATGTTTGGCAGTGATTGGCCTGTCGTGAATCTGGCGGGAGACTATCATCGCTGGTTGAGTGCACTAAATACACTCTTACACGAGCTTAGTGAATCGGAGAAAAAAGCACTCTATGCAGACAATGCAATCAGATTTTATGGAATAGACAGAGATGTATTATAGACAGCTAGGTAAAACCGACCTGAATGTATCGATCATTGGATTTGGTGCTGGGCCACTGGGTAATGCCTATGGTGAAATCTCTGACGATACCGGAAAACAGGCTGTCCATGCTGCGATTGACCACGGCATCAACTTCTTTGACACGTCGCCGTACTATGGCCTCACACTGAGTGAGACCCGTCTCGGTCATGCACTCAAGGGATACCGCCAGAAGGTCCTAATTGCTACTAAAGGTGGACGCTATGGCATTGATGTTTTCGACTTTTCGGCAACCCGTTTAATCCGTTCAGTCGAGGAAAGCCTTCAACGGTTACAAACCGATGTCATTGATTTGTACCAACTTCATGATGTTGAATTTGTGAGCAAGCAACAGATTATAGAAGAAGCCTTACCCTGCCTGGAACGCCTGCGCAAACAGGGCAAAATCCGTTATATAGGGATCACGGGTTATCCGCTTCACCTGCTGCGTGATGTCGCCATGACGTTTCCTGTTGATAGCATCTTGAGTTATTGCCACTATAACCTTTTAAATACCACGCTTCAGGACGTACTGGTGCCCCTGGCAACAAAGGACGGAATCGGCTTAATCAATGCTTCCTCTTTACACATGGGTGTTTTGACGGAACAGGGTGCACCGCCCTGGCATCCCGGGCCGGAACCTGTCCACGAAGCAGCTCGTCAGGCGGCAACGATTGCCCGTGAATATGACACTGATATCACGACTATTGCTTTACAGTTTGCACTCCAGAATAAAGATGTAAACACAACTCTAGTAGGTATGCGCACCGAAGCTGAGGTGCATCAGAATCTTGCCCTGATTGGTACAGCCCCTGATCAAGAATTGCTGGCAAGAATTCAAGAGATCATGGCACCCGTTAAAGACATCAATTGGGAATCGGGTTTGCCGGAGAACTACGAACCTGACGCGCAATCTCAAAGAGAAAAAGACAGTGAGGGATAATATTACGCAGGTTGTCGCCCCGGATTTTTTAGGAAGTTTCGGCAACCTCGACTTGCATAATGGTTGCTTGCAGCATCGCCACGTGTTTCTTATTGCTGCCGTCATGCCCGTATACATTGGACTGGCACACCGTAATGGTCCGTCCGGAGCGTATGACTTGCCCCTGTGCTACGAAATAGTCGCCCACGCCCGGAGACAGTAAATTGACCTTAAATTCGATGGTCAACACATTGAAGCCAGCAGGCATTAATGAAAAAGCGGCATAACCGGCAGCGCTGTCAGCAATGGTGGTGATGATTCCCGCGTGTAAAAAGCCGTGCTGCTGGGTCAGATTTGGTGAGTAGGGGAGTTGGATTTCAACATATCCGGGTTTCACGGTCGTGAGGGTGGCATTGATGGCTATCATCACGGTCTGTTTAGCGAAACTTTCACGGACAACGGTTTCGAAATCGGGGTTACGCGGCTCAAATGCTGGCATAATGGTTAGCCCTCCAGAGTGCATCGCCCAGTATAACAAAAAACCGCCATCGCGAGGTCTACGACAGCGGGTGTTTCCGTCTAAATGATTGTGAATCCATGATTATCTGTGCCCATTTTGGCTGCTGTTTTCCAATTCATCCTCGTCAACAACCGGAATAACCCCGTTGGCTTTGACGGTGGACAACACGACACTCGTATGCACTTTATCAAGTCCTGGAATACTGGCTAAATCTTCCATCAAGAACTGTTCCAACGCCTCAATATTGGGAACAGTGACCTTGAGCATATAATCTATATCGCCAGTCAGGTGGTAGGCTTCCAGCACCTGTGGCAGGTTGAGCAACCGTTCGGCGATTTGCTTCTGCGGTTCACGCTGGTGATGAACCACCGACACACTGACATAGCACGTTATGGCATGTCCAACCTTCGCGGGATCAACCACGGCTTGATAGCCCTTTATAATGCCCTGTTCCTCGAGCTTACGGACCCGGGCCAATACCGCCGGGGCTGAGAGGTCTACAATGCTGGCAAGTCGGGTATGAGCAATGCGCCCATCCTGCTGGAGAATCTCCAGTATCTGCCTGTTTTTTTCGTCCATAATCATTCCCCATCATTATTCAAATGATGTTTTGATTATATCGACAACTTGTGAAATTTTGGTCAATGTTGGTCATATTCCACAAAATGTCACCCTTACCTTTTATGATATAGTTGCCCCAGTGTTCTTTGTACCGGGGGAGATGTTTATGACGACACGTATTACGTTGATTCGGCATGGGCAAACGGATTGGAATGCCGATGGGCGCTGGCAAGGCCACGCCGCCGTGCCGTTGAACGACGTAGGTCGCCAACAAGCTGAAGTAGTCGGAAGTTATCTCGCATCAGTCGGTTTCACCGCCGACTATATTTATAGTAGTGATCTGGCGCGAGCACGTGATACCGCACTGATTATTGCCGAATTTCTTGATATGGAGGTGTTTCTTGATGCCCGTTTCCGTGAAATGGATGCTGGCGAGTGGCAGGGATTGACGGTTAACGAAATTAAAGCCTGGGATGGGCAACGCTTTGAAGAAATGCTGTCTGATCCCTATACCATTGCGCGACCCGGTGGCGAATGCTATGAGGATCAGGAGGGACGTGCCTTTGACGGTGTCCAGGACTTGCTGAAAAAGTATCCGGGCAAACACATCGTGGTGGTGGCCCATGAAGAGACGATTGCCAGTGTACTGCGTGCCGCTGTCGGAATGGAAATCCCGCTTAGCTGTCTGGTTCCGGGGTCATTCATCCCGAATACCTCACTCACCGAAGTTCGCTACAATGAAGAAACAGGGAAATGGGACGACGTTCTGGTAGGAGCTGTTCCACATCTCGAAAAGGCCAAACATAACGGCCACAGATAGAAAAAATGACCCCACGCTGATGTTGAGGGGCGGACAGGCACATCGGCCTGTCCCTACGATTCATTCGTACAATGGTGCTTCACCGTTATACAAGCGGGTTGCGTAGGGGCGCTCCGGCATGAGCGCCCGCTTTACAAATGCCAGCGCATTGACGGTTTTTCCTTACGCCGAAGTATCTAATTCCTGCTTCACGGTCGCATACAACGTTTCGGCCCGCAGATCGCTCAAGCGATAGCACGGTCCTCCCAATTTATCGGCCAGCCGCTGAGCCATCCCCTGATCAAAGGCATCATGCTCCATATTGACTGTTACCGAACGAAAGCCATCATCTTTGATTTGTTCGGCGATCTGCTCAGTTTCGCGCTGCGGGTTCATATCACTCATGGAGACGTTTGCCACCCCATCGGTCAGCAAGATCATAATCGGCATCACGTCTGGATGACGCACTTTCTCCTGACGCAAAACCTCATACGCCAGCAACAGGCCCGATGAAAGCGGCGTTTTTCCGCCAACAGGAATATCGGCCAGTGCTTTTTTGGCAAGGGTCACTGAATTGGTGGGTGGCAGCACCAGTGATGCGCGGTCCTTCTGGAAGACGATCAAGCCCACACGGTCGCGGCGCTGGTAGGCATCCGTAAGCAGCGACATAATCGCGCCTTTAGTGGCCTGCATGCGTTCACTGACAGCCATGCTCCAGCTTGCATCCACTACAAACAGGACCAGATTGGCTGATTTCTTTACGCGCACCTTGCGCTGAAGGTCATCTTTGTGAATAGAGTAGGCGATTTTGCGCTCTTCGCGGTCGGCTTCGCGTTCAATCTGGTGAGGTGCGGCGGCGCGTAACGTTGCATCAAAGGCAATATCAGTTGGTCTTCCTTTTACGGGCTGCGCTTTGATATAGCGTCCGCGCTTGCGATCAGTGCGGGTGCGACTGCGGCGTCCGGCAGTTTTGCGGGTCAGGCGGTCCAGTGGAGTATCAAGCTGGCGGGTAGTGAACTCTTCGCCCTGCTTGATGTTTTTGCCGCCTTCCCACCAGTACGCATCGCGGTTATGGAAAGACTGTTGAGGGGCTGGATCCGCTTGTCCAAAGTCTTCCTGCGACTCTTGCCCCTCTGAATCACCACCTACCGGCTCAGTTTTTTTTTGACTGGACTCTCTTCGCCTTCCTCGTCGTTCATTTCGGCGTCGGCTCCGCCGTCGAACTCAGAGTGGACAATGTTATCGACCCGATCTTGCAGGTCGGTGATGTCCAGCGTTGCTTCGGAGAATGGATCACGCTTGACGCGATGGGGAAGCGCCAGTTCTGCCGCCCGGAAAATATCGACATCATCAATTCTGGCACGGCCTTCAAAAGCGGCCAGTGCACGGGCAGCCTTCAGGATAACAAGGTCGGCGCGGTGTCCGTCAATTTCATAGCTGCTTGTCAAACTTGCGATAGTAAACAAATCGCGACGGCTGTAAGCGACCTGATCAACCACTTCACGCGCATGTTGTATCTTGTCAGACAGGGCATTTTCGCGCGGCATCCACTCCTCATAGAAACCATCCGGGTCATTGTCGAATTCAATATGACGTTCCAGTATGGTCAGGCGATCCCGCGTGCTCTTCAACCCACGAACCTCCACCGCTAAACCGAAACGGTCCAGAAGCTGTGGGCGAAGTTCACCTTCTTCGGGGTTCATGGTCCCGACCAGAATGAATTTTGCCGGGTGCATGAAGCTGATACCCTCGCGTTCAACGATGTTGACGCCCATTGCCGCCGAGTCCAGCAGCAAGTCTACAATGTGGTCGTCCAGCAAATTCACTTCATCGACATATAAAATGCCACGATTTGCCGCTGCCAGTACACCTGCTTCAAAATGCTTCTCACCATGCTGAATAGCCTTTTCGATATCGAGGGTACCTACAACACGGTCCTCAGTTGCGCCGACAGGAAGGTCAATCATCTTGGTCTGGCGCATAGTTATGGTTAATTCACGGCCCTGCTCATGCCAGTCGCGAACAAGGTCTGACCATTCATCCGGGCGATTGGGATCATCATGAAATGGTGATTCTGTAATGACTTCTATCTCTGGCAAAAGTGCCGCCAGAGCACGAACCGCAGTTGATTTTGCCGTACCACGTTCGCCACGAATTAACACACCACCAATGCCGGGATTAACTGCATTCAGGACCAGTGCACGTTTCATCAGCTCTTGACCGACTATCGCCGTGAATGGGTAAATCTTAAATCGTCTCATTCCAGACTCAACTCATTTCTTGTTGATAAGCACATTCATTCTAGCGCAATCCCCGCCGTGAATATAGGGTTGGACGCCTTATTTTATACAGCATTAATCACAAATTGGCTCAATTTTTCTTGAAACTCATCACGATATTGTGCGTAATGAATTCTATAGCCAAATGCATTGAGGTGACAATTCAGGTGGCAATGATTACTCTGGCTCAGGACGAGCAAGCTATTCAGGCTTTGATGGCGTTAGTTGATACCACACCCCTGCCATTTGAACCGGCGGGGGCATTTGTATATGAAGATGATGTCCTTATTGGTGGCGTATACGGATACTTTACCCCTCACTGGTTATATGTTGATACATTGTGGGTAAGTCCCGCCAATCGCAGTCAGAACCTCGGCACACGTCTCATGACGGCTGTGGAGCAGGCTGCGGTGCGGCGCGGTATCATGCGTGCATTTCTGGGGACGTCAGACTTTCAGGCCCGGCCTTTTTATGAGCGGCTGGGCTATTCAGTGATTGGCAGTTATACGCTGACTGAGCAGTTTGACAATCACATTATGGTGAAACAACTTGACCATAACGAGGAGGCGAACACGACACTTAAGGTAAAAATCAATCCTGATGCAGAGGAAGTCGAGCAACTTCAATTCAAACTGCACGTCCACAATACGGAATATATGGAGGGCCTCGACATTCAGCCTGTTTCCCTTGTGGTGTTGGACGGTGAGCGGGTAATCGGTGGTGTTCAGGCCAGCCTTATGAACACTCTGTGCATGGTTGGTGTGGTAGCTGGCGAGAAAACCTTGCTTCCATCATTGGCACAAACTTTGGAAAACCATGCCCGCGAGAACGCTTGTACCCATGTCATGTGGCGGACCGACGATGAGGCAGTGATTCAGTTTTGCCGGAGGGCCGACTATGTAGAGCGGTGCTCCATTCCCCAATTCCCATCCGAGCAAACAACGGTCATATTCGAGAAGCGGTTGTAGAGATAGTTTTCAGTGCAAATAAGTTGCCAGTTCGGTTTCAATCTCATCCGGCATCAATAGCTCTCTGGCCCATAGCTCCTGCAACATTCGGATATGTGGTCGTAGCTTTTCCTCATCATATTGAGGAATTAGCGCAAGGCATTCAAGTGATGACTTAAGATTAAACAAAACCTTGTCGCGCCGGTCCTCAAGTAACGGATAATAGATGGCTGTTCTGGCTGCAAGAACATAATTTACGGCAGCCGATAAGTACGGAGGGAAACCTAAATTCGGAGTGAGACCTGCGCCAAATCGTTGTAGCTCAAGAGCCGTTGAACGGAAAGAATTTATTGTGCCATTGATGTGTTCGCGGATATATTCCTCCCAGAGTTCTTGCTTGGTTTCACTTAAGACATCACAGCACGAAAGCGCCAGCAGGCCCGCATATCCGCGCATACTCAATTTAACACCTTCAATCTCGATAGTACGGGTTAAATCGGTCGAAAGAAGACCAACTGTATCGACAAAGGCATGATAAGCATGAAGGCGGGTTTTCTTTTGTCGCGTATAGGCCATCCCAAGTGTGATTAATGTGCCAGGATTCCTGTCCAGATCTAGTGCGCGTCTATAGTTTTCGATAGCCGCTACAAAGTCGTCGTGGGCAAGTGCCTCATTTCCGACAGTGATATGCTTTTTAGCCCGACGAGCAAGGTTAAATTCTTGATTGATGGCAAACATTACCGTGAAAGCAGGAAATTTAGAAAGAAGTCTACCAGAATTGATAGATACCAGTGAAGTTGCCACCTGCTTGGGAATTTTAAAAGTTTCTAGTTGCCTTTTTATGTTCCACGCATTGTTGGTGATAGGGATACCAGCAAGCGACATAAAGTCTTGAATGAGATGAATCGTAAATCCAACCATTCCTCTTGGGCCAAATTGTGCATAAATATCAGGAATATCACCGAATGAGTGCCCATGCTTTAGCCGATGTCCACTGCCTTTTATGTTGTCCATATACTTGTTGACTTCGTTAAATGCTTTTAAGTGCCCCGGTCCCTTATGAAACCAATCGTCTGTGTATTTTGTTATTGAACGCTGAACATATTCGGAACGACCTATTGAGCCTGTCCAAAGGAGGTGCGTTATCCATTGTTCATTAAAAACAGTACTCAGTAACAGGGGATCATCGTCAATCAGATTTGCCAATTCGAATGTCTCAAGTACCAGAGTATTCGTATCGAGAATAGCATAATAATCTTCCCCAACTCGTCGCTGTAAATCATGAGCGGTTTGCCCAACATTCTGCACCAACTGTCTTCCTCGATTTCTCACGGAACCAGATGCTTGCTGGAAAGCGCCAAACAGTCGGCGTCCGCGATCTTCATTCTGTTCTTCAGTGGGATTCTGTGCGTCATCGCTCATAGGTATCTCCTGAAAGAGAACTTATTGATGTACCGTGGGGATGTTTTTGATATGTTAGCGCAAAACGTGATGAGAAGACAACTTATCAATACTTCTTTAGCGGATAAAACTGAAATATCCGGGGGACCTCCCACCGAGGATGTTTTTCTCCCACAATTCGCCTACAGTGTATTCTTCAAGCCACATTTCAAAATCGTTCCCGTTTAGTCGTTTGAAGACCGAAGCACCATCTTCAAGTTCAGCGATAATGAGGTCTTCAATATCAAATTCATTCAGCAGGGGAACTGATTGGGTTGAAACAATAATTTGCATCCGGGTTGATGCCGAGCGCATAAGCGACCCCAAAAGGGTGATTGCGTATGGATGCAGGCCAAGTTCTGGCTCGTCAATGATGATGGTTGAAGGTGGGTCTGGTTGTAGCAACGCAGTCGCCAGCGCTATAAACCGAATTGAACCGTCCGATAGCTGAGTAGGCCACATGGAGTAGTCGCTGTCGCGCTGCCGCCACAGGAGGCGTATTTGTTGATCACCACCCTTAATCGTCCGGGGTTCTAATATAAAGTCATAGAAGAACGGGATCGCAAGTTGAACAGTCTTACGGATTTGAGAGTATGTGTCAGGATTATTTTCTTGCAGCCTGTAAAGGTATGCCGCTAGATTAGACGCATCCGAGCGCAAGTAGGCAGCATCATCTACTGAACCCGATTGCTTGACCCCGGCAGCATCACTTGTATCGTGAAAATGGAAAACTTTCCAACTAGAAATGGAATTATAGCAATAGTTAGCCCTCCAGTACTGGCTACGAGGATTGATTTCGTCTTTGAGACGTGCCTCTCGATGTCCAGAACCTATAACCAAACCGTCATTTTCATAGTAAAGGCGTTCAGCAACAAAGACAAAACCCTCATCATCGGCAGGTTCAAGGGTGAATTCGTAACCGTTATCACCAAACCAAAGGAATGAGAACAGTTGGTGTGTCTCTTTTATGCCAAAGGTCAAAAGGCGATCTGCGCCACCCCGTTTGTTGACCCATACTTGCAAGCGTTGTTCAACCAGTTCACTGAGCATCCGAAAATAGTTAACAAAATTACTCTTCCCTGCACCGTTTGCACCAATGAGGATGTTGAGGTCGTTTAGTTTAAAGTCTTCCAACGCACGGATGGACTGAAACCCGCGTATGGTGAGCCTATCGAGTCTATTTTTAATTGCCATCCAGCCTATTGCTCCCGTATAAACTTGGTGATTGGGGAAAATTGAATTATAGCAAAAACACGCTGATATAAGGAGCCGTTTCTTACTTACACAGTGGGTTGTAGGACCAAGAAATTAGCTTCCTCTGCGGCCTCCAACATTGCCCGAATATCATCGTAGGTGCTATCATCAACGGCTACAAAACGCTCAAATAGTGCCGCATCCAGAACAGGACGCAGTTCTGGATCAGCGCCGAGCGAGAGGAAGATTTGCTGAATGGCTTGCTTGAGGTCCTTCGGTAATTCGCTGTTTACTACGACGGGTTGAATCGTCGATGGTCCGAGGGCAGCAATAATTTTCAGTTCACTTCGTAATTCCGGCTTTCGGATAAATTCAATTTCCAGCACCTGCGAATCAATCGCAGCCGCATCAATATTGCCACGAATGACGGCCTTAATAGCCCGCTGATGCCAGCCCAGATGGACCAGTACACCGAAAAAGCCGCTCGTCTCGCCCATGTTGAGCAGGGTGTGGCGTGTAATTCCATATCCACTTTGCGAGATTTCTTCGTTATAACCCCAGCGACAGCCTCGTAAATCAGAAAATTGCTGAAATGGGGCATCAGCGCGAACAATGACATCACTGTAGTAAACCGGCTGCCCTCGATAACGCGATCCTTTGAGAACTGGCGCAGCGATGGCTTCAACAGGGACCGCTTGCCGTCGCATCAAAACGTAGGGCAGGCCACAGATGAAGGCAATATCCGGCGCAAGGCTATTAAATTGATCGTGAGTGCCAACAGTGAGAAACTCCACATCACAGCCAAGTTGTAGTCCGATAGTACAGGCAATCGCTTCATATGCCGGATATACGCTGGGTGCTAGAAATGCAGCAATACGTAGTAAAGTCAACAGAGTTCAATCATTTCTCAAACAGTTTCGTATCGTGCATTATGTAATACGTTTAGAATCATGCAAAGCAGGCAAGTTTGTTGAACGTTTGAAGTATAGGGTTCCCCGAATGATGCTTGTCGAGAACAGACTCTCTAATTACCATTGATAACAGCAAGATGAAGTGGCAGCCCAAAGGAATCCAATGTCCACTCAGGATTTGCAACCAAATGATGAAACGCTTGTTCATCGTGTCGCGCAGCACCACAGTGTTGAAGCCTTCGAATTACTTTATGATCGCTACTCCCGCGCTGTCTACCTGCTGGCGATGTACATGATTAACTCTCAGGAAGCTGAAGAAATGGTACAGGACATCTTCATGCTTCTCTGGAATAAAGCCGGTCAATTTGATTCATCGCGCGGTTCCTTCGCAGCGTGGTTCTTGACCATTGCCCGCAATCACATCCGGGCAGAACTGAAACAGCAAAACCGCCACTGGCAAAAGATTGAACTGGATGCAGTCGAACAACTGCTGACCAATATTCCCGATGATGGTCAACCGTCCGTTGAAGACAGGGTAGGCCAGGATGAGCAAAATGCCCAACTCTATGATGCGCTCAGGAGTTTGCCGCCCGAACAACGCAGGGCGCTCATAATGGCCTATTTCGGCGGGTTAAGCCAATCATCAATCGCCTCTGAACTCGATTTGCCAGTGGGTACTGTCAAGAAACGAATTTATCTGGCAATGAAAAAACTACGGGAATTCTTCTCCAATGAAGAACAGCCCGACGACAACCCTGTTGAAACAGAACAAAGCGAGAAACATTATGATAGATCATGATATGCATCAGCAACTTGAAGCTTATGCGCTCGGTGCGCTGGATGAAGCTGATCTAGTAGAATTTGAGGCTCATCTAGCAGATTGTGAAACGTGTCAGGTGGTGCTCGCGGAGTATCAGGTGCTGCTGGCAAAAATACCCGTCACACTCGCGGAAAAGGCTGACATAGAAGTGCCTGCCTATATCAAGGCAAATCTACTTACCGCTATCGTACAGTCCAATACAGCTTCAAACTCCAGACCGTTTACACCTGATCGTGTCTACAGTCGCTGGATTCGTCTGGGGTTTGCGGCGGCCCTTATTTTACTAATGGGTGCGGTATTCTGGATTTTCCGTCTGCAAACGGCCCTTGCTGAAGAACAGGAACTCAACGATCAACTGACTCATGAAACAGAGTTGATTTTTGAGGTGGTTGACGCCGACGAAAAAACGCGGCTCTTTCTGAGTCCGCAAACCGATAAGACTCGTCCGGGAGAAGCTCCGCCCTATGGGAAAGTTTTTGTACGTCCAGATATGCCTTACGTTGTCGCGATGGGCGGACGTCTGCCGGAGCCAGCGGAAGGTGAAGTCTATTCTCTGTGGTTGGTGAAAGATGGGGAAACCGTCAAAGCTGGTGAACTTGCGGTCAATGAAATGGGATTTGCCTCATTGATCTATGAGGCAGATCAGAACGGGTTGAGTTTTGATCGAGCGTTAGTAATAGAGCAGGAACCGGAGGCCACAACGCCAGACGGCGATCTGCTGCTTGGATATTCATCTGGCTCATAAGGGATCCAATTGCCTTTCTGGACTCTATGTATAAGTGGAGCACTGCTCTGCTTTCATTCTTTTAGCCAGAGAGGTATTGTATGTCTATTTCAAGAATATCTATTGCTGCATTGGTGATGGGAATGGTTTTCCTTCTGACAGGGCTGGTAGTCTCAGTAATCGCGTTTCAGCAGACTACTCTGCCTGATATAGCCTTTGCCCAGGGAGAACCTGAAGCCTGTTCCTCCATTGACAATCTCCGCGACTTTCAGGAACCAACCCCGGCCCCTCTCCAACCAACCGCTACACCAGATCCAGATCCCGAGCCAACGGAAGTGCCACCTACTCCACGCCCTGCACCAAGTGAAGATCGGGTTGGGTTCCCGGAAGGTTATCAGGAAGATTTCAAACTGCTGTTTGTGTTTGACCGTCCTGATAACAGGCAAGTCCGGGTGATCTGTGGCAATGATGCAGCAGCCTCGCGTGAACCGGGTGAGGCTTTCCCGTATGGCAGCGTACTCATTATGGAAACATGGCGTGTGCTTTTGGATGCTGATGGCAATCCGCTGTTAGATGAGAACGGCAACTACATAAGAGGCGGCTTGACCGGTGTGTTTGTTCAGCGTAAAGAAGAGGGTTTCGGTGAGGCTTATGAGGAAGATCGTTCCGGTGAATGGGAATACGTGGCCTATCGCCCCAATGGTGACACCTTTATCCCGCCCAGCAATACGAATGCGTGTGCAGCATGTCACCTGAATCAAGCCGGGGAAGATGCGGACTTTGTTTTCCGTATGGATTTGTATCACAATCCAGATGAGGGCTTTATGCATCCGACAATTGAAGACAATGAAGTCAGTATCTTCATCTACGAATTTATGCCGATGGAAATTACGGTTCCAGCCGGGACAACCGTTACATGGATTAATAATGATGAGACTTCTCATACAGTGACAGCAGTTGATGAATCCTTTGATTCCGGCGAATTACGTTCATCTCTGGTGGAAGACCCCGACGCAAGTTTCAGTGTCACCTTTGATGAACCCGGTACATATGAGTATTTCTGTTCCATTCATCCTCGTATGACAGGTGTAATTGTCGTTACGGAATAGGTTGAAGCCGAAGAACCTCCTCAACGTTGCGAACCGCTGGGGAGGCTTCTTCACTTATGCGATGCTAGTTTCGACGGCGTCTCCGCGCTATACAATAGCTGCCGATCACTACGCCGAAGGGAGCCAGTAGCTGGCCGGAACAAAACAGCCATAACTGGTTCAGAAGTATGCCCAGATCGTTAAAGCCAAGTTCCGCAAGGCAGCTCTCTACAAATATCTCGAAAATTTCAGGATCGGAACACAGCGAATAATCGCTGGATGAAGAGTCATCATCGCCGGGTAAAGCGTCGTCAGGTGGCGGTGGAATGGGCGGCAGACCGCCGTTCCTTGCAATGCACTCTGACAGAGAAAATGATTTTTGGCCCGAATCCGGGGCTGAATTCCCGTTGCTGCCATAGATGGTAATCACATCGCTAGTATTACGCACCAGTGTCATGAAATCCCCCGGGTCTAACACATCGCCGACAGAAAGATCGACAACGGCACGAAGTGCTATATTTTTGAGTAGCTCTGATTCTGGCACACTTCGGTAAATTTCAATCAGATCGTACTGACACCAGATTGAATAGTATTCTGCCGGGTCGGGATTCAGACGACCGTCAAAGTATCCACTCCACGGAGGTGCATCATCGGGTGTATTGGTCGCTGGTAGAGGTGTTGGTGAACTTCCAGACACCGTAGGCACCGGTGTATTGCTCGGCTGTGGTGTCGGCGTGTCTGTAGATATGACCCCACCACACGCCTCCGGGGTTCCCTGGACGGTGTTGGAGGCATCCCTTATTCGGCCATATATCATTGTCCCAGCCCGTTGAGTGGCGAAATTCAGGGTAACCATATGCATGCCGTTGCTTGCGGGTCCATCGTTGTTGGTAAGTGGCGAACCGTTAACAATTGCCTCTACCAACACGCTGCCGGGAGGGTTGCTGGCTCCGGTTACTGTGTAGGTGACCGTAATGCTGGAGCAGGTAACAGTTTGGCCCCCATAGGTAATTGACAATCCCTGTGCTTCGACAGGGTCTGCATCTGAGAATGACAAACTCAGAACCAGCACCAAACATAGGAATGCTTGAAAGATCAAGATCCGTTGGGTGTACATATTTCACCTCATTGAATATAACAAACATCAAGGTGGTGTAATGAGGTGAAGGGTTGAATATACTGTATCACATTTCAGGAAAATCCACTCGGGAGGAGTAGAAAGTAAACTATGACCGCCTTGAAGATTGTCATAGTTTACTTTTCTTTCCATTTTCCAGACGACTCGTCTTTTTTGTACTTCTTTTTCACTGCGGACCACGCGACGCGGTGAGCTGTCTCTTCCCGACTTGCATCGCCACGACGTTCTTCAGGTTTATCATATTGATCCCATGCACTGTTGAACACTTCCTTGTAGATTTCTTGAGCGTGCTTTGGCAGGTTGTCTTTAACGCTATCGGGCAGTTCACTTATGCTTTTGTAGGGCATGACAGCCTCCTTGTTTAATGCCAGCGTCTGACTTGAACATTGCCGTTACGAACGCGAACCTCGTAACGGGGTTGGTTATAGGTGCTGGGACTGTGAATCACCTGTCCATCGCGCATGTCATAGACTGACTGATGCCAGGGACATTCAATGCAGACCCCGCCGACAACCGTCCCTTCTTCGAGGGGACCGCCCGCATGGCTGCATACGGCACCAATGGCGTAAATCGTTTCGCCTTCACGAAAAAGCAAAATCGGGGTGTTTGCTACATCCACACGTGTTGGTGCTGCCTCGTCAAGATCATCGAGTGTCATACAGGTCATCCATTCGGCAGGACCCGTATCCGGGGCATGATTGACTCCGACACGATGCCGGTAGACAAGTTCACCCCCCAGCCATGCACTTGCTGTAGCAAACATCATCCCGGCAATGGCTGTGAAAAACGCTTTTGTTCTCTCACCTTTGAGACGGGCAATGGTTGATAATAGGAAACATCCAAAGGCAAGGCCATTCAACGTACCATGTGCTGCCCCATAGCTGGCTGCATCCTGTTTAATGGTGGAATAGTCAAGTGTACCGAGGATAGCTGTAGGAACCGCCAGTAGCGTACCAAGCCTGGTTAGATTATCACCCGTTCTCTTGACACTGCGTGATCGGGTGACGATCCCAATCACATCGAAGAGTACGCCAAACGTCCAGCTTCCGATAGTGAGATCGGTCAGCACTGGATGAAGTGGATGGCCTAACTGCTTGCCATGTAAAATGTCCGTCACATCACGAAAATCCTCATCTTGCCTGAGAACAAGCTCATGTAGATATTGCGCGACGCTCTGGCTGTATTTCTGAAAACGGCTCTGGTTGTTGAGGAAGTTTTCGAGTTCCTCTAAAACGGTGTCTTTCGTTGCAAGTTTCATAGTAGCGGCCTATCTGTGCTGATCTTCATGTACGCCTTCGCGGAATTCTTCGATGATTTTGGCATTAAAAGCGGGCAGGTCGTCCGGGTTACGGCTGGTTACCAGGCCGTTATCGACGACAACCGCTTCATCTACCCAGTGTGCGCCTGCGTTTTCGAGGTCTGATTGCAAAGTGTAATAGGATGTCATCCGGCGGCCATTAACCACGCCAGCATCTATCAGCATCCATGGGGCATGGCAAATGGCTCCGACCGGCTTCCCGGCATCGAAAAACGCTCTAACGAATGATTGGGCAGTCTCATCGGTTCGCAGATTGTCTGGATTCATGACACCGCCGGGCAATACCAGTCCGTCGTAATCATCTGCATCGGCTTCACTCAGTGGAACATCGACTCGAAACGTATCGCCCCAATCTTTGTGATTCCACGCTCTAACAGCATGGGGTTCTGGCGAAACAATGTCCACTTCCATTCCGGCCTGTTGCAGCGCTTTTCTGGGCGAGGTCAGTTCAATTTGTTCTACACCATTGGTGAGTAACATGGCGATTTTTTTGTTCACAAGATTCATCCTGTTTACTCGCTTTATTTCTATGATAGAGACAGCATCCCATTCTGAAATGAACCACCACGGGGGAGTCGGAGTGAGCCACCTGACCCATTTTGAGAGACGGATTAAGGGGAAATAAAAAAACAGCCACTGGAAAGTGACTGTTTTACTGGAGTAGCGGGGACCGGATTCGAACCGATGACCTTCGGGTTATGAGCCCGACGAGCTGCCACTGCTCCACCCCGCATCGTTTGTGCCCGCTAAAGTTATCAAAAATAGAAATAACTGTCAAGGTATAAACCAATGGTGCTGATTTTAGAGGGAACATTCAACACCTTTGCTCAGGATAACCATGCCCTAAATGGTCGGCATCGACGGATAAGTGTGTATAATAAGTTGTAAGGTCAAGCACCTTAACACTCTGATGATAGGTGGTTATTGGGAGGAAGCCGTCCCAGTGTAAAATCGTCACGGTCTTTAGCCAATAACGGTAACTTTGAAC